>CAITHQ010000225.1 GCA_903892305.1 uncultured Alphaproteobacteria bacterium | reverse complement strand
GTCTCAATGCCCTTGAGGATTTCCCGCTGGCGGGCAGCCTCTGGTGAGGTGCCGACGCCATAGGAAAAGATGAAGGCGCGAACCTTGGCCTTAACGGATTCCGGCACGTCCTTGCGCCAGATCATCGGATCTTCAGGGATGGTTGGCGAGGTCCAAACAACCTCGATATTGGCCAGGGCCTGCTTGGCGGTGGGCTCGGTTTTGGTCGACAGGCGAACGATGGATTGCGTGTTGTTGGTGGCGGCGTCCACCTGACCCATAGCGACGGCGAAGAGGTTGGCTTCGTGGTTGGCGCTTTTCACGGTCTTGAAACAGTTGCCCGGCGTCACATTCTTTGGCGCGAACAGATAGGTCATGGGGGCCAGGGTGCCTGAGGTGGATTTTGCATCCCCCATGGCAAAGTTTAGGGTCTTGTCGCAGGCCATGATCTTATCAAGGGTCAGGCCGCTGCCCTTCTTCACAATGACCACGGACTGATAGCCATCTGGGCCACTGGGTTTGGTGGTGCGGGCAAAGACCTCGCCGCCGGATCGGCGCACGGCCTCCAGGCCCGACTGATTGGTGAACCAGCCCATTTCGGTCTGCTTGAAGCGCATGGCTTCGATCAGGGCGGTATAGTTGGATCCGAAAAATGGCTGAACCTTCAGGCCCGTTGCCTTTTCCATGTCGGCCAGGAAGGGCGCCCAGGATTTTTGCGCCGCCTGGGCGTTTTCGGTCGACATGATCGAGAACCGCACAGTGTCCGTGGCGTTTTCTGGGGCCTTTCCGCAGGCTGAAATCAGCAGCAAAAGCGCCAGGGCCATTCCGGATGTGCGCGAGGGTTTGGCGGCATTATTCATGGGGTCTGGCTCTCCTTTTTTATAGTTTGCGCTGCGTTTCGTGTCGGTCTTATGAATTGTCTGCTTGAGGCCGTCGCCATTGAGGGCTAACGCGCGGACCATGTCACTGCAAGGTCTCTCCCATTCCGCCCGCGACGCCAAGAGCTGGCCCTTCGAACAGGCCCGGCTTCTGCTGGATCGCATATTGCGTCTGCGCCTCTCTGACGGTGAGCGGGACCTCGCCGCGTCCCTGATTTCCCAGGGCAAGGCCGACGAGGCCGTCAAGACGTTTGAAGCCCTGCAAAGGCCGGTCGTATTCGAGACGGGGTATGGCCCATCCGGTCTGCCGCATCTTGGCACATTCGGTGAGGTTGCGCGGACCACCATGGTGCGGATGGCCTTCCGGGGCCTCACCGATGACGCCATGGCGACCCGGTTAATTGCCTTCAGCGACGATATGGACGGCTTGCGGAAGATCCCGCCGGGCCTGCCCAATTCTGACCGGTTGGCCGAAGACGTGGACAAGCCCCTGACGGTGGTCCGTGATCCCTATGAAACCCATGACAGTTTCGGGGCGCACAATAACGCCAGACTGCGCGCCTTTCTTGACGCCTTCGGCTTTGACTATGAGTTCGCCTCCTCGACCGAGTGTTATCGGAGCGGCGTGTTCGATGAGACCTTGCGTACCGCCCTGGCGCGCTTTGACGGCATCCAGAAGATCATGCTGCCCTCCTTGGGGGAGGAACGCCGCGCAACCTATTCGCCCTTCATCCCGATCAGCCCGTCCACCGGGCGGGTGCTCTATGTGCCGACTTTGGAGCGTCACGTGGACCGGGGTACGATTACCTTCCGAGATGAAGACGGGTCCTTGGCTGAAGTTCCCGTGACGGGGGGGCACGTCAAGCTGCAATGGCGTCCTGATTGGGCCCTCAGGTGGACGGCCCTGGAGATCGACTATGAAATGAGCGGTAAGGACCTGATCGACAGCGTCCGACTGTCCAATCAGGTCTGCAAGGTGCTGGGTGGCACACCCCCTGCGGGGTTCCACTACGAGCTCTTCATGGACGAGAACAATCAGAAGATCTCCAAGACCAAGGGCAATGGCCTGACCATGGAGGAGTGGCTGCGCTATGGTGCGCCGGAAAGCCTCGCCTACTACATGTATCAATCGCCCAAATCGGCCAAGCGGTTGTATTTCGACGTCATTCCCAAGGCGACGGATGAATATCTGCAGCAGCTGGATGCCTTCAACCGGTCCCGGGTCGAGACTTCAGTTGCCCCGGCCATCGACAATCCGGCATGGCACGTCCACCGGGGCGCGCCGCCTGAAGCCGGTTCGCCCGTGTCATTTTCCCTGCTGCTGAACCTGGTGTCAGCCGCCGATGCCTCGACCAAGGACATCCTCTGGGGCTTTATCCGGACCTATATTCCGGGCGCGACGGCGGAAACCCAGCCCTTGCTGGACCGGCTGGCTGGGTATGCGATCCATTACTACGAAGACTTCGTAAAGCCGAATAAGCGCTTTCGGGTGCCTGATGCGATGGAGCGCGCAGCCATTGAGGATCTGGCGGCACGCTTCAGAGCTCTTCCATCGGGATGCCAGGACGCGGAGTTGATTCAGGCTGAGGTCTATGAGGCAGGCAAGACGGCAGGCTTTGAGCCCCTGCGTCTTTGGTTCACCGCACTTTACGAGGTCCTGTTGGGCCAGAGCCAGGGCCCACGGTTTGGCTCCTTTGCCGCCATATTCGGGTTGGATCGCACCATAGATTTGATCGAAAGCGCCCTGGCTGGGCACCTGGTCAGCGGGGCAGCGGCGGAATAAGTGATCATCGTTCATATTGACGTGCACGGAAGCTAGACTTACGTTCCCGGAAGGTAAAATGACCTTCGGGGAGGAAGTTCCAATGCCGACTGATCTGCGCCGTCCTATACGGACCTTCACGATCCGACAGCTTTGCCAGGAATTTAAGTGCACGCCTCGCGCCCTGAGGTTCTACGAAGACAAGGGGCTGTTGACCCCGGCCCGCGATGGTATGAACCGGGTGTATTCCTATCGAGACCGGGCAAGGCTTCAGCTGATTTTGCGGGGCAAGCGGGTTGGTCTCGCCCTGGCCGAGATTGGCGAAATCCTTGATCTTTACGAAGTCGATGATGGCGGGGCGACCCAGAATGCCAAGTCCTTGGCCAAGTTCCGGCAACGCATTGTCGCCCTCCAGGCCCAAAGAGAAGATATCGACAACGCCATTCAGGAACTGGAAGACGCCAGCAAGCGTCTGGAGACCCATCTGGCGCAGACCCGTCCAGACCTCCTGCCCCAGGCTGCCGATTACGACCAGGTCCTGCGGGCACGGCTTGGGGACCTTGAGCACACCAAATAGGACTCGAATTCAAAAGTATAGGATGGTTTTGGTCTGAGAACTGGCTCTCGCGGCTTAGACTATGCTCTAGTGCGTCGGTGCAAGACCCGGAGTGCTCATGACCTACCAGCCCCCTGTTCGCGACCATATCTTCATCCTGGCCGATATTCTGAATATCGATCAGTATGGCGACCTGCCCGGCTTTGCCGATGCGCCCATGGATGTGGTGTCGCAGATCATTGAAGAGTCTGGAAAATTCACCGCTGAAGTTCTGGCCCCCCTAAACGCCGTGGGCGATAAGGAGGGCTGCCACTGGTTTCCTGACCATACGGTGGCGACCCCCAAGGGCTTTAAGGAAGCCTATGCCCAACTGGTTGAAGGCGGTTGGCCGGCCCTGGGAGCAGAGCCTGCCTATGGCGGACAGGGCCTGCCCCACGTGATCAATCTGTCATTCACGGAGATGTGCTCCTCGGCCAATATGGCCTTTGGTATGTATCCGGGCCTGACCCACGGTGCCTATTCGGCCATCCTCGCCGGTGGAACCCAAGACCAGAAGGATCTCTATCTGCCCAAACTGGCCTCAGGTCAGTGGGGCGGGACGATGAATCTGACCGAGCCCCACTGTGGGACAGACCTTGGCCTCCTGCGCACCAAGGCGGTGCCTCAGGCCGACGGCAGTTATAAGATTTCCGGAACCAAGATCTGGATCTCCGGCGGCGAACACGACCTTGCCGAAAACATCGTCCATCTGGTTCTGGCCCGTATTGAAGGTGCCCCGGAGGGGGTGCGCGGGATTTCCCTATTCATTGTGCCGAAATTCCTACCTGACTCAGAGGGCAAGCCCGGCGCGCGCAATGGCGTCTATTGCGACGGCCTCGAAGAGAAGATGGGCATTCATGGCAATGCTACCTGCGTAATGCGGCATGAAGAGGCTACGGGCTGGTTAGTCGGAACTGAGAACCAGGGCCTGCGCATCATGTTCGTCATGATGAACGAGGCGCGGATCGGGGTGGGGCTGCAGGGCATAGCCCAGGCCGAGGCCGCCTATCAGGCAGCGGCTGCCTTCGCAAAGGATCGGCTGCAGGGGCGCTCACTCACGGGTCCCAAGAACCCAGAGGGCCCCGCAGATCCCATTATTGTGCACCCTGATGTCCGGCGTATGCTGATGGATAGCCGCGCCATTATCGAGGCTGGCCGCACCTTTCTATTTTGGACGGCGATGCACGGAGACCTGGCCCATTCGCACCCTGATGAAGCAGTGCGCCAGAAGGCCGGAGACTACATGGCCCTGATGACCCCGGTGCTGAAGGGCTACCTCACCGATCGGGGCCTGAAGGTCTGTTCCGACGCCCTACAGATTCATGGTGGGTCCGGGTTTACCGAGCACTTCCCGGCCAGCCAGTACATGCGTGATGTGCGTATCTCCCTGATCTATGAAGGGACAAATGGGGTTCAGGCCCTCGATCTTGTCGGGCGCAAGCTGGCCGCCGACGGCGGTCGCGCCGTGATGAGTTTCTTTGCAGAAATTGACGCCTTTGTTGCAGCCCATGGGGAGGATCTCATCCTGAAGCCTTTTGTCGAAGGGCTTGATGCCGCAAAGGTCCAGCTTCAAGACGGTACCATGTGGCTCATGCAGAATGGCTTGGCCAACCCCGACAATGCCGGCGCTGCCTCCACCGATTACATGCACCTCTTTGGCCTTACGGCCCTGGCCTATATGTGGGCCAAAATCGCCCTAGTGGCCCAGACCAAGATCGCGGCCGGGGATACCGATCCCTTCTTTGCCAATAAGCTGGTGATTGGACGTTACTACTTGCAGCGTATCCTGCCGGATGCAGCTAGCCATCTGGCCAAGCTGAAGTCGGGATCCGAGCTTATGATGGCCCTCCCGGCGGACGCCTTCTGATATGGCGACCTATACCGCCGAGGTGGTGTGGACCCTCAAAGAGGGGGAGGACTTCGCCAATGGCCGCTATAGCCGCGCCCATAGCCTGACCTTCGACGGCGGGGTCACAGTCCCGGCCTCAGCCTCACCCCATGTGGTTGGCAAGTGGGCTGATGCGTCTGCTGTCGATCCTGAAGAAATGCTCGTGGCGGCACTGTCCAACTGTCACATGCTAACCTTTTTGCACAAGGCGCGATTGGCCGGATTTATCGTGACCCGTTACGCCGATCATCCTGAAGGGATCATGGGAGAGACCTCTCCAGGCCGCTTGGCTGTCACCAAGGTTTGGCTCAAGCCCGACATCACCTGGCAGGGCATATCCCCGACCCCGGCTCAACTTACCGCCCTGCATCATGCTGCCCACGAAGAGTGCTATATCGCAAACTCCGTACGGACCGAGATCGTCGTCTCCTCAAGCTGAGCAGACATTGGTTTTGGCAGCCTGAGCGCCCGCGCATCGCAATTTGAAACCCCCATTGAATATGCCGCGGGGTGACTTTTGGCGGGATTGACGGGGGACTGGTTTTCTACTTTTGTCTTTGGGCAGAAGAGGCAGTGATTCAGAGTGAATTTTAGGTGTTCCGCTGTCGCCATTCCTGCAGACAGCAAAGCGCCTTCAATAAGAGACTGCAAGCTTTACGCTGACCCTTCCGAACACGACCATAGTGTTCGTAAAATAATTATTGGGGCTTTGAATCGACATGAGTAATAGTCTGGTTTTCATGAATATGTTGAAGGGTAAATCGGCTGCCCTGACTGCGAAACCTGACGAAAATCCAGCCCTGGAAGCTGATAGCATTGAAATGCTGGCGGCTGAAGGCGGCGAGCGTCTTGAAGAGATCTCCAGAGTCATAGACGAAGCCTCTCGCGAACTTCTGAAGCTGGACCAGGCCCGTGCTGCCCTTGAGTCCCTGACCGAACCCCTTCGCGCGGAGTTCAAGGCGCGGATTAAGGATAATGCGCAACTGGCCTCAGTTAATTCCAAGCTCGGCCTGACGCAGAACCGACTGAATGAGCGTGAAGCTGAGCTCAAACAGGCCCTGGCTCGCGCCACCGAGCTTGAGGCAAACCTCAATGCAACGATGGAATCAAATGAGCTTTTGACGGCGACCAAGCAGTCCTGTGAACGGGATATCATTGAACTTCGCGCTGCCCTCCAAGAGCTGCGGTCAGAGAACGAGGAGCTCAAGGTCGAAAGACAAATCAGCCTGAACAGCCATAGCGCTCTGGGCATTGAAAACGCCTCGCTCTCGGCCCGTGTTGCGCAATATGTTGCTTACGAGCGGGAAGCAGCCGCCCATAAAGAAAAGCTCGAGGAGGAAAACGCCCGGGTCCTCTCAGAGGTGGACACCCTGCGCCGTCGATGCGAGCAGGTGCGTGCAGAGGCTACGGACTCAGAACGCCGCGCGGGCGAGATGGAATATGCCCTGAAGAGCGTGACTGAGGAGCGTTCGGTTCTGGAAGCCCAATTGGCGACATTGCGGGCTGAATATGGACGTAACATCTCCGATTATCAGGCAGCTGAAGCCTTGAAGCTGACGGAAATTCAGAAGCTGAAGGATAGCTTGGAAGACGCCCAGGCCAGAAGTGCTCGGCTGGAGACGGCCCGTGAGACCCGGGCTGCAGACCTGCAGGCCATTACTGAGGAGCGCGCCTCCCTGATCCGCACCCTGTCGGCCAAGGACCTCGAGCTGAACCAACTTCGCAGTCGTGCAGATAATCTCGACAGCGCGATGGGTGAACTCAGAGCGCGCATGAGCGATGTTGAGTCCGCCCGGGCAACGGCGATTACCCGCGCCGAAACCCTTGCGAAAGAGAACAGCGTTCTGGAATCCCGAGCTGATCGTGCTGAAATGGGCCTGATCAGTCGGATGGCCGCGTTCAAAAACCTGACAGACAGCTTTGAAGATCACAAGGCCCGGACCAACCAGGAAATCCAGGAGCTGAGCGGTCTGGTAGCGCGCCAGAAGACCGAGCTGGGCATGATGCGTGGGGCCCTTGAGTCCTCAAAGCGTTCCAAGCTCCTGAGCCCAGAGCGAGATCAGTAGACCACAGAGCAGGGTCCGATAACTGCCATCCCGTTATCGGACCAAAACAGGCTCTATGAAAACGTCAGGACACCGTCGTCCAGAGCCGCAAATCTCAGGCTCATCATATCGCGGGCATAGTTCTGATGCAGCTTCCAGGGCGCCTTGGATCCCTGCTTGGGGAAGTCGGCGATAGAGCGCTGGACATAGCCAGACGAGAAATCGAGCCAGGGTTCCAGGCCCATGTCGGGGTCCGTATTCCGGGGTGTCGCCTGATGGGTACCGGTCTTTTTCATGTGGTTCAAAAGCCGGCAGACATATTCACAGGTCAGATCGCATTTCAGCGTCCATGAGGCATTCGTATAGCCGAAGGACGAGGCTAGGTTCGGCACGTCAGAATACATCATGCCCTTATAGCTAAGGGTGGTGCCAGGATCGATCGCCTTGCCATCGACGATCAACTGCAGGCCATTGAAGACCTGCAGATTCAGACCCGTTGCCGTGACAACCACGTCGGCTGGCAGTTCAGCCCCTGATTTCAGCTTGATCCCGGTGGGCGTGAAGGTCTCGATATGGTCAGTGACCACCGCAGCCTTGCCCCCCTTGATGGCAATAAAGAGGTCGGCGTCCGGGACCAAGCAGAGGCGCTGATCCCAAGGGTTGTAGCTTGGCGTGAAATGGGTCGCCACGTCATAGTCGGGGCCAAGTTCGGCCTTCACCATATTGATAATGCCCGCCTTGGTACGGTCAGGGCGGTTGCGGGCAAGGTTATAGAAGACCATGCCGCCCAGCACATTGCGCCAGCGGATGATCTGATAGGCCAGCATGGCGGGCAGCCACTTGCGCAGCTTGTTGGCCATGGTGTCCTCAGCCGGGCGGGAAACCACATAGGTCGGTGAGCGCTGTAACATGGTGACGTGGGCGGCGGTCTTGGCCATTTCCGGTACCAAGGTCACAGCCGTGGCCCCCGAGCCGATGACCACCACCTTCTTGCCGGCATAGTCTAGATTTTCGGGCCAGTGCTGGGGGTGGACGAGGTCGCCCTTGAAGTCCTTGGCCCCAGGAAAGTCGGGGGTATAGCCCCTGTCGTAATTGTAATAACCGCCGCACAGGAACAGGAACTGGCAGGTGACCTGAACAGGCTTGCCGTCCACCTGAGACTCGACGGTCCAGAGCCCGTCGGTGGTCGACCAGGCCGCGGTCTGGACCCTATGGCCAAAGCGGATATGCCCTTCTATCCCCTCGTCCTTGGCTGTATCCCGCACATACTTCAGGATGGAGGGGCCATCGGCTATGGCCTTGGCTTCGGTCCAGGGCTTGAAGGCATAGCCCAGGGTGTACATGTCGCTGTCCGACCGGATGCCAGGATAGCGGAACAGGTCCCAAGTACCGCCGATCGCCTGCCGCCCTTCAAGGATGACGTAGGCTCGGTCCGGGCAATTGGTCTGCAGGTGATGGGCCGCGCCGACGCCAGACAAACCAGCACCGATGATGACGACGTCAAAATGATCCAGTGCCATGGGGGGAGACTCCTCGGGTTTCAGGCCCGCTTATCGGACGGCGTCCCTTGCGGAGCAAGAGCCTCTTTGTCCCCCTGGGTCTAGCCGTGCGAAACCGCCCTAAAGACCATCAAATAGAGCCGTGGAGAGGTAGCGCTCGGCAAAGCTTGGGATAATGGCGACGATGGTCTTGCCTGCATAATCATCCCGCGACGCGAGATCAAAGGCAGCGGTCAGGGCGGCACCGGAAGAAATGCCTACCGGAATGCCTTCCTCCCGGGCCACGCGCCGGGCCATGGCAAAGCTGTCATCATTTGAGACCTGGATGATCTCATCAATGACGCCCCGATCCAGGATGGAGGGCACAAAGCCTGCACCAATGCCCTGAATCTTATGGGGTGCCGGAGCCCCGCCAGACAGCACTGGGGAGGCGGAGGGCTCGACGGCCACCATTTTGAGGGATGGTTTGCGCGCCTTAAGGACCTGTCCGATCCCGGTTATGGTTCCACCTGTGCCGACGCCTGAAACGACGGCATCCACCTTGCCCTCTGTGTCATTCCAGATTTCTTCGGCGGTAGACACCCGGTGGATCAGGGGGTTTGCAGCATTGTCGAACTGTTGGGGCAGGACCGCTCCTGGAATGGCTTCCACCAGTTCCTTGGCCCTTGCCACGGCACCAGCCATGCCCCGTTCGGCAGGGGTCAGCTCAAGTTGGGCACCCAGCAAGAGGAGCATTTTGCGACGCTCCACGGACATGCTTTCAGGCATGCAAAGAATGAGCTTATAGCCCTTGGATGCCGCCACGAAGGCCAGGGCGATGCCGGTATTGCCGCTGGTGGGCTCGACGATTGTCGAGCCGGACTTGAGAATGCCTTGGGCTTCCAAGCTTTCGATCAGGCTAACCCCGATCCGATCCTTCACCGAGGAGATCGGATTGAAGAATTCCAACTTGGCCAGGACGATGCCCTTGGGCTTGAGAGCCTTGGTCAGGTTTGGCAGGGCGACCAGCGGGGTATCGCCAATGGTGTCGATGATGGAAGCGTAGATCTTCCCCCGGCCGGTACGCTTGTGATTGGAGGCGTCATAGGTGGCCATGGCCGTTATCCCTGCAAGATGGCGTTGTTAGACTGAACTTAGGCCTGCCGTCAGGATTTGGAAGGGAGCTTGTGGGCTAGGGCGTGCAGGAAATCTAACAGGCCAAGCCTAGGCTTCACCTTTTTGCCTCGCAAGGGCAGACAAGAGGGGTTCAATGACTTGCCCCGCCAGCCAATGCACCACGGGAATGGCAACGCCGTCGCCGGTCACATGCAGGGCTGCTGTTGTCGACCTGGGCAATTTGTAGGTTTCCGATAGCCCCATCAGACGTGCGGTCTCTCGGGGGCTGATCAACCGCGAGCGAACTTCGTCTGCCTGGACCACCACGAGGGTTTGCCGTGATGACCCGCCGCGCGGGGTCCTCAGGCATCCGGCCAAGCCGTCAAACCGGATCTCCGCCCTCTGCTGGCGCCGACCCTCTATCAGGCGCGTCCGACGGAAAAGGGCCCCGACAGCGCGATCACCAGATGCCTTCAGCCCATCAATTTGCGCCTGGTGCCGAGGGCTCATCAAAGCGATCAGGCGATCTGTTTTTGCTGGCGTATTCCAAACCACCTCCCCGTCAGGGTCGAGGATATCGGACAGACGCGTATTGCGTATGGACGGTGCCGATCCGGCCCAATCCTGCCAAAGCGTTTGAAGGGCTGGCGGCAAGCGATCATAGGCCTTGGCAATCGCGGGCGTCCGGAACGGATTTGGGCCAACCTGGCCCCTAGGCTCTCCATGGGCGGCAATCACAAAGACCCGCGGTCGGGATTGAGGGAGGAAGGGTGCGGCATCAATCTCAAGGGCACCAAAGCAATAGCCTTGAAGGGCCAGGGCCTGGCAAAGGGCAGTAAAGTCCGCACCTCCGTTCGAGGTTAAAAGGCCCGTCACATTCTCGATCACCAGGACCTTGGGTGGGCGTTCTTCGGCCACCAAGGCCTCGATGAGCTTCCAGAACCCGTAAAAAGCTGAGGATCGGCCTCCGGCCAAGCCGGCACGCCCCCCTGCGAGGCTGAAATCCTGACAGGGCGAGGAGGCCCAGGCGAGATCGGCGCGGCCGGGCAGGTCCTGGGTGGTCAGTCCCCAAACGTCGCCTTCGACAAAATGAGCGCCAGCGTCTGTAAAATTCTCCCGATAGGCTGCGGCCTTGCTGGAATCGAAGTCATTGGCAAAGGCGCAGGTCCAGCCGTCCCCAAGGCCCAATCGCGCCATGCCGCCGCCGGCGAAGAATTCATAAAAGGTCCGACTCACCTCCTGGAGATTAGCGAGGCCTTTGGGTGCCGTCTTGGCGCATCGCGGTTAGGGCTTTGATCTCTGTGGGGACGCAGTTTTGGAAAAATTTGCGTCAATGGGGGCCAGCTTGCTGTGACAAGGCCTTGACCCGTCCCCCTCGGAAGGTCGGTAATCGCGCCCAAGAAAAACGAAAATTGGGAGATGTGCATGGCTAGGCAAGCCGAGACCCCATGGGACCTCGTGATCCGCAATGGTTTGGTCATTGACGGCTCTGGTCGTGCTGCTTTTCAGGCTGATATCGCCATTCGGGACGGACACATTGCCCAGCTCGGAAAGGTTACTGGACAGGGCCAAGAGGAACTGGACGCGGCAGGGCGGCTGGTGACCCCTGGGTTTGTCGACATCCACACCCATTATGACGGCCAGGCCACCTGGGGCAGCCAAATGACTCCGTCGGCTTGGCATGGGGTGACCACCGTGGTCATGGGCAATTGCGGCGTCGGGTTCGCACCCTGTCGGCCCGAAGACCATGATCGGCTGATCCGCCTGATGGAAGGGGTCGAGGATATTCCTTTTCCAGTGCTGACAGAGGGCTTGCCCTGGAATTGGGAGAGCTTTCCAGACTATCTCGACGCTCTTGGGTCCCGTGCCTTTGACGTGGATATCGGGGCTCAGCTGCCCCATGCTGCCCTGCGGGTTTTTGTGATGGGCGAGCGCGGTGCCAATCGTGAGCCTGCGACCCCTGCCGACATCGCCGCCATGGCAGCCATAGCGCAAAAGGCCATGGAGGCCGGTGCCCTGGGCTTTTCGACCTCCCGCACCCTCAATCACCGAACCTCAGATGGTCAGCCAACCCCGACGCTCACGGCTGGCGAGGACGAGCTGACGGGGATTGCCCAGGGCCTTGCTGCAGCCGGCAAGGGTGTCCTGCAGGTGGTCTCTGACTTTGCCGATCCCCGGACAGAGTTTGCCATGCTGCGGCGGATGGTCGAGGCCTCTGGCCGGCCCCTGTCCTTTAGTCTGGTCCAGAGTGCACGGGGCCCCAATGCCTGGCGCATCATGCTTGATGCCCTATCAGATGCCACAGAGGCCGGCCTGCCCATGAAGGCCCAGGTCTGCGGTCGACCGGTGGGCGTCCTTCTGGGCTTTGAACTCACGCTCAATCCCTTCAGCCATACCGAGGCCTATCGGACCCTTATCGACCTGCCTTTTGCCGAACGTCTGGCCCGGCTAAAGGACAAGACCTTCCAGACGGCCTTGCTGACTCAGGCGACACCGGCTGGTGGCCACGCCATTGCCGCGGGCCTAACCCGGAACTGGTCGACCATGTTCCTGATGGGGGATCAGCCTGACTATGAGCAGACCCCAGACCAGACCATCGCTGCCATGGCACAGGCTAAGGGTGTGACCCCAGATCAGCTGGCCCTTGACCACATGCTCTCCAATGGCGGCAAGGGCATGCTCTATCTGCCCTTCCTGAACTATGCCGATGGCTCATTAGACCCCAGCTATGCCATGCTGACCCACAGGGACACGGTGCCTGGCCTGTCGGACGGCGGCGCCCATGTGGGCATGATCTGTGACGGCAGCTTCCCAACCTCTAACCTTACCCATTGGACCCGAGATCGGACCCGGGGCGCAAAGATCCCCTTAGAGGCCATGGTCCGCATGCAGACCCGCGATACGGCAGAGGCCGTTGGCCTTTACGACCGCGGCCTAATTGCGCCTGGCTATCGAGCAGATCTCAATGTCATCGACTATGACGCCCTGACCCTAGAGGCGCCTGGGGTTGCCTATGACCTGCCAGCCGGCGGCCGTCGCCTGGTCCAGAGGGCCCAGGGTTATGTGGCCACAATCCTGGCTGGGGTTGTGACCTATCGAGACGGCGAACCCACGGGGGCCCTACCTGGCCGGTTGCTCAGGGGAAGTCAGGCCGCGCCCGTTCCACTGGCAGCGGAATAGGTCTTCGCGTCCGCAGCGACGCACGCCATAGGGAGGCCATGTCATCGGCCTTGCTCAATCAGGCGCGGGAAATCCTGCGCCGGACCTTCGGACACGCGGAATTCCGGGGTCGGCAGGCTGAGGTCATGGGCGAGATCCTCGCCGGCCGTTCGGCCCTTGCGGTTCTGCCCACAGGTGGGGGCAAGAGTGTCTGCTATCAGATCCCCGCCATGATGCGCCCGGGTCTGGGTCTGGTGATCTCGCCCCTCATTGCCCTGATGACCGACCAGGTGTCCAGCCTGCTACAGGCCGGGGTGGCGGCGGCGCGGATCGATTCCACAGGCGAGGCCTGGGAGCGGTCGGAAACCTGGGCCAAGATCGAGGCGGGCACCCTAGACCTACTCTATGTGTCGCCCGAAGGCCTGATGGCGCCAGCCATGATGGAGCGCCTGAAGCGCACCCCCCTGTCCCTGATCGCCATTGATGAGGCTCACTGTGTCAGCCAGTGGGGCCATGACTTCCGGCCAGAATATCGGATGCTGGGTCGGTTGGCCGAGATTTTCCCAGATGTCCCCCGCCTTGCTGTCACCGCCACGGCCGATGCCCGGACCCGGGATGATATCCGGGCCGAGCTGAGACTCCAGGACAGCGCCGAATTCGTCGCCAGCTTCGCCCGGCCGGAACTGGCCCTGTCTGCCGAGCGCAAGCGGGGTGCCGGGCATAAACGGGTGCTGGAACTGGTTGAGGCGCGCCCCGACCGCTCCGGGGTAATCTATGCAGGGTCACGGGATGGAACCGACAAGCTGGCCGAAGCCCTGCGTGGCGTGGGAGTTCCAGCCCTAGCCTATCACGCCGGTCTGGATAAGGCGGTCAGAGCTGAGCGTCTGGAGCATTTCCTGGCTTCTGAAGCCGGGGTTATGGTGGCGACTATTGCCTTTGGAATGGGGGTCGACAAACCCGATGTCCGCTATGTGATCCACGCCGATCCCCCAGCGTCCATCGAAGCTTACTGGCAGGAAATTGGCCGCGCGGGCCGGGATGGAGAACCCGCGGAGGGGATTACCCTCTATGGCGCTTCCGATATGGCCTGGGCCTATCGGCGGATCGACAGCCGTGAGGTCTCCGATGAGGTGAAGTCGGTTCAGAACCGCAAGGTCCGCCAGCTCTATGCCCTGCTGGACGGTGCGTCCTGCCGGGCGGCAGGGGTGCGGCGCTATTTCGGCGAGGAGGGGGTCGAGGCCTGCGGTCAGTGTGACCTCTGTCTAGGAACCCTCGAGACGATCGATGCCACCGAAGCTGCTCAGAAAGCCCTGTCAGCCGCCCACCGTATGGGGGGTCGGTTCGGGCGGGGGCGTCTGGTGGAGCATCTTCTGGGCAAGACCAAGGACCCGTCGGCGTTTGAAGCGGGCCTTTCTACCTTCGGAGTGGGCAAGGAGTTCAGCGCCACAGGCTGGCGAGATCTGGTGGATCAGCTGTTGTTTGATGGCCTGCTGAAGGAAGACCCTAATGATGGCCGTCCCCTGATCGGCCTTGGCGATGTGGAGGCGGTGCGGGCCGTCTATCGCGGCGAACGGCAGGTGGCCCTGCGTAAGGCTCTCGAAGATCAAGAAGCCACAGTTGGGCGGCCCCGCAAGGGCCCGCGGGATAGTGTCGACCTGGCCGTCGGTGACCAGAAGCTGTTTGAGGATCTCAGATACTGGCGAGCTGCAGAGGCCAGACGGCAGCACGTCCCGCCCTATGTGATCTTTTCCGATCGCACCCTGGCCGAGATCGCCCTGCGACGTCCAAGGACCTCGTCAACCCTTCTGGCCGTTTCCGGAGTCGGGGAGGGCAAGCTGGCCCGCTATGGGCCAGAGGTGATCGCCGTCGTTGAAAAATCCCTTTAGGCGTCGACTTCGGCATCCAGGGCGTTGGCCTGGATGAATTCCCGCCGGGGTTCTACCAGATCGCCCATCAGCCGGGTGAACATGTCGTCGGCGTCATCGGCATGGTTCACCTTGACCTGCAGTAGGGTGCGAGCGTTGGCGTCTAGGGTGGTTTCCCAGAGCTGATCGGGGTTCATTTCCCCAAGACCTTTGTAGCGCTGGATAGCCAGGCCTCGACGGCCGGAGTCCATCACCGCAGCCACGAGATCTATCGGACCGCGAACCGTCGTCGTTCGGTCCCGACGGGTGAAGGTTCCCGGCGCAGAGAAGAATTCTGCTAGATCCCGGGCCCGTTCAGCCAGGCGACGGGCGTCAGCGGCATTGAGCAACTGCTCATCCAGCACGACCTTTTCGGTCACGCCGCGCTTGATCCTGGCGAAGGCATAGCCGCCACCGGGAGCGACTTCGCCCGTCCATAGGCCGTCGCCCTCTTCGGCATAGAGGTCTAGGCGTTTGGCCGCAGCGGCCAGATCGCCTGACTCGCCGAGCAGGCCAGCAAGGGCCGCCTGTTCTACGGCGAAGGCCGGAGCCCGCGCTGACAGACGTTCGATATTGGCCTTGGCGCTCCGGGCGGTTTGGACAAGGTTCAGCAGATCACCGGCGGCCAGCCGTTCACCTGAGGCCAGTTCCAGGACAGCACCATCGACACCCTCATCGGTCAGGTAGGATTCCAGCATGGAATCATCCTTGAGATAGCGGGAAGACTTGCCCTTAGAGGCCTTATAGAGCGGCGGCTGGGCGATATAGAGATAGCCTCGCTCAATCACCTGGGGCATTTGCCGATAGAAGAAGGTCAGCAGCAGGGTGCGGATGTGGGCACCGTCGACATCGGCGTCCGTCATGATGACGATCTTATGGTAGCGGATTTTCTCGATGTCGAAATCGTCCCGGCCAATCCCGGCACCCAGGGCGGTGATGAGCGTGCCGATCTGGTCAGAGCCCAGCATCCGGTCAAACCGGGCCCGCTCGACGTTCAAGATCTTGCCGCGCAGGGGCAGGACAGCTTGGTTCTCGCGATTGCGGGCCTGCTTGGCAGAGCCACCGGCGGAGTCGCCCTCCACCAGGAAGATTTCGGATTTGGCCGGGTCTTTTTCCTGACAGTCCGCCAACTTGCCGGGCAAGGAGCTGATATCCAGAGCCGACTTGCGCCGGGTGAGTTCTCGGGCCTTGCGCGCGGCTTCCCGGGCGGCGGCGGCCTCTGTGATCTTCTGGACGATCATCTTGGCTTCAACGGGGTGCTCTTCGAACCAAGCCCCCAGGCCTTCACCCACCAGACCCTCAACGGCCGGCCGCACTTCTGAGGAGACCAGCTTATCCTTGGTCTGGGATGAGAATTTGGGATCGGGCACCTTGACCGACAGGACGCAGGTCAGGCCTTCCCGGGCGTCTTCGCCAGACACCGAGACCTTCTCACGCTTGGCGGCGCCGGAGGTCTCCGCATAGCTGGAAATGATCCGGGTCAGGGCTGAGCGGAAGGCTGCCAGGTGGGTGCCGCCGTCCCGCTGAGGGATGTTGTTAGTGAAGCAGAGGACGTTCTCGTGATAGCCGTCATTCCACCAAAGAGAGAGGTCCAGCTCGACATTCTCGCGCTTGCCACGGACGACAATGGGGGCCTTGAGAATACCCGTCTTGGCCTTATCCAGGTGACGAACAAAGGCTTCGACCCCGCCTTCATAGTGGAGCATTTCCACATAGGGCTCGGCCTCCCGGTGGTCCTTGAGCCAGATGGTCACGCCAGAATTCAGGAAGGCCAGTTCCCGCAGGCGGTGTTCTAGGGTCTTCCGATCAAACTCGATGAAGGCGAAGGTTTCCAGGGACGGGAAGAAGGTGACCTCTGTACCTGACAGGAATTCACCGTTCTCCCGCAGGGGCGCATCACCGGTGACGATCAGGGGTGAAACGGCGTCGCCGCGGCGGAATTCCATCTCATAGGCCTTGCCGCCCCGATAGATCTTGAGACGCAGCCAGTCGGACAGGGCGTTGACCACCGAAACCCCGACCCCGTGCAGACCGCCGGAGACCTTGTAGGAGTTCTGATCGAATTTCCCGCCGGCGTGTAGCTGGGTCATGATGACTTCGGCCGCCGAAACGCCTTCGCCTTCGTGAATGTCCACGGGAATGCCGCGTCCATCATCGGTGACGGTGCAGGAGCCGTCGGCGTTCAGGATCACCTCAACCCGCGTCGCCCAGCCCGCCAGGGTTTCGTCAATTGCGTTGTCCACCACCTCATAGACCATGTGGTGCAGACCTGACCCGTCATCGGTGTCGCCGATATACATGCCCGGGCGTTTGCGCACGGCGTCGAGGCCCTTCAGGACCTTGATCGACTCAGCCCCGTATTCGCTCTGTCCGTTGTTTTCTGGGGTGTTGTCGGGCTTGGGGGGGAGATCGGTCATTCAGTGTCCAGAATCGCCAGATTTGAGCCATCCACATGGACGCCCTGGGCCCGGCCCTTCAAATCTTCAAACAAGTGCTCGTCCGTGCCCGTTAGGAAGGCTTGGAGCTTGAGCGCCTCGATTTCGTCGAACAGGGCAGCCCGCCGGCGGCGGTCCAAATGTGCGGCGACTTCGTCGAGCAACAGTATAGGGTTTGGCGCTGATTCTGCACGTGAAAGACGCGAGGCCTGGGCTAAAATCAGGTTCAAAATCAGAGCTTTCTGTTCTCCGGTCGAACATTCCGCCGCCGGACGTTGTTTTTCGGCGTGAATGACCGCTAAGTCGCCCCTGTGAGGACCCGTCAGAGATCGTCCCGCCGCCGCATCCCGGGCCCTTCCGGAGGCTAAATCCTTGGCCAGTTTGGCCTCAATATCCTCAAGACTGACCCCTTGGTAGGCTAGACTTTCCCACTCCCCGGTCAGGGACAGCTGGGCGAGAGGGAAGGGGCGGTCTGCTCGAGTTTCGATTTCAGCCTGTAGGGCGGCCAGGGTCCTGGCCCTTGCATCGGCCATCAGAGCGCCTGCCTCAGCCAGGCGCGCCTCCAGGGCGCCGAGCCAGTCCCCATCTGCCGGACCGTCGGTCAGGAGCCGCATGCGTTCGCGGCTGGCCTTTTCGTAGGTTGAGGCGTGGCGCGCATGGCCAGGCTCAGCTGCAAAGACGAGGCGATCCAGGAAGCGCCTGCGATCGCTGGCGCCTTCAAGAAACAGCCTGTCCTGGGCCGGGGTTAGCCAGACCTGCCGTGTGAGATCTGAAAGCCGCGCCGTAGGTATGACCTCTCCTTCCAGCCGTACAGCCCGTCGGCTTTGGCCCGCAGCCTCAAGGCCAGTGCCGAGCCTGACAGGCTCATTATCCTGCATCAGGATGGCCGATACAGCCCAGGCCCCGCCATTTGGCTCGCCGGGCGCGCGCCGCCCCATCTCCGCCAGGGCCGCATTGCGCAGGCCGCGTCCTGGGGTCAGAAGGCTGACCGCCTCGAGGAGATTGGTCTTCCCAGCGCCATTAGGTCCGACCAAAAAAACTGGCCGTCCATCCAGCGCAATTTCGCTTCGGGCGTAGGATCGAAAGTCCGTCAGGATCAGGTGTGTGAGGGCGGTGCGCACACGAGGGTCTTAGCCCGGTTTGGTCGGACCGGGAAATCCGATGGCCTAGACCCTCAGCGGCATCAGCACATAGCGGACGTCGGGGTCCGTCGGATCCAGCACCAGAGCCGGGTCGTTGGGCCCGCCGAAGCGGAATTCGGCCTGCTCGGCGGTGATCTGGTCAGTGACATCCAGGAGATAGCGGGCGTTGAAGGACAGTTCGAAACTGTCGCCGGCATAGTCGACCTCGATCTCCTCGACCGCCTGGCCTGCTTCCATATTGCGCACGGTCAGGATGACCCGGCCAGGTTCGATGGCCATGCGCACGGACCGGCTCTTTTCAGCAGAGATGGTGGCGACCCGGTCGACAGCTTGGGCAAACAGCTTGTTGTCCACCATCATGACCTTGTCATTGTCCCGAGGAATGACGCGGACATAGTCGGGGAAGTTGCCGTCAATCACTTTGGAGGTCAGGGCTGCGCCGCCGAACTCAAAGCGGATCTTTTGCGGGCTAAGGGCCAGCTCCAGGGACTCGCCAGCGTCCTCCAGCAATCGGCGCGCTTCGTTGATGGTCTTGCGGGGCACGATGACGCCAGGCGACCCGGCGGAGCCTTCCGGCGCCAGCATTTCAGCCAGGGCGAGGCGGTGGCCGTCGGTGGCGACGGCGCGCAGCTTGGCGACCCCGCCTTCAACCACTGTGTGGATATAGAGGCCGTTCAGATAATACCGCGTCTCTTCGGTGGAGATCGCGAACTTGGTCTTGTCGATCAGGCGGATCAGGTCGCCCACATCCACGCTAATGCGGCCCGACAGGCCGTCGGACGACATGACCGGGAAATCCCCCGCCGGCAGGACCGGCAGGTTGAAGCGCGAGCGCCCCGCCGCCACGGTCAGGCGCGGATCCTCCCCCGTGAAGGACAGAGACACGTCAGATCCCTCGGGCAGTTTACGGACGATTTCATAGAGCGTGTGGGCCGGCGCGGTGATCTGACCGGGCTGATCGACTTGGGCCAGGGCCTCATCGATAATTTCCAGATCAAGGTCCGTCGCCGAAAAGCTCAAACGATCCCGGTCGGCTGACAACAGGACATTTGACAGGATCGGAATGGTGTTGCGGCGCTCAACGGCGCTCTGAACATGTCCCAGAGCCTTTAGCAGGGCAGCGCGTTCAATCGTTAGCTTCATTTTATCGTCCGAAATCTCCAAGCGCCGGCAAGCGATTCGCCACCGTCCCCAAGTCTGGAGGGACCTGTGACTTTAGCGAATTCCGTCCAGCGCGGAAGGGCGCACGCGCGAGAAAATACAGCTAGGCCCGAGTATCGTAGGCACTGCCTGTCTCGGCCTCTGCATCATCTTGGGCGGCGTAGGGGTTGGTACCTTGAGAATCGACAGGAACCTCCCCTATCGACCCCTTTGCAGCGACCACGACCATGGCGGGTCTGACGAGCCGACCTAGGAGCTCATAGCCGGGCTGCAGGGTCTGGATCACGCTTCCGGCCCCGACCTCATTTGAAACCTGTTCCATCACGGCCTGATGCTGGTGAGGGTCAAACTTCGTACCTGCGGTGGGGTCAACCCGCTTCAAGCCATTGGTTTCGAAAGCCGAAAGCAATGCCTTTTCCGTCATCTCAACGCCCACAAGAAAATTCTTCACAGCCGGGTCTTCATTGGCTGGCGGGGCGGTGAGGGCGCGCCCCAGGGTATCGGCGACGGTCAGCAGGTCCCGGGCAAATTTCTGAATCGCGTAAGCCCGCGCGTCATTGGCCTCTCGCTCTGCCCGGCGCTTGGTATTTTCAGCGTCCGCAGCAAAGCGCAGCACCTGTTCCTTCAGCGACGCATTTTCTGCCGCCAAGGCTTCCATATGATCGAGCGCCGCATCGGCCACGGCGTTGAACTCTTCGGTCGCCGTTTCATCTTCGGACATGTCTAGAACCTCTTATCCATTCGTGACCTGGGAGAGCATGCGGGCGGTATAGTCCACCAGCGGGATCACCCGGGCATAGTTCAGTCGGGCCGGTCCAATCACAGCGATTGCACCCAGGACCTTTTGTCGTCCCGTCATATAGGGTGCTGCGATCACGGCGGAACCCGAAAGCGAAAACAACCTCGTCTCAGCCCCAATAAAAATGCGGACGCCCTGGGCCTCGCGCACACCGTCCAGCAAACCGATCAGATGCTCTTTCTGTTCCAGGTCGTCGAAAAGCATGCGGACACGCTCAAGATCATCAATACTTTCACGATCGGTCAGCAGATTGGCGCGGCCCCTGACGATCAGGGCGCGATCGGTTCCTTCACCTCCGCCCCAGGCCGCCAATCCATCCTCAACCAGACGTGCGGCGGCTTCATTCAGCTGCCGCTGGGCATGCTCCAGTTCGATCCGGATGTCAGCGCCGGCCTCCGCCAGTGTCTTGCCGCGCAGCCGTGAATTCAGAAAGTTTGAGGCCTCCTGAAGGGATGAGGGGGTGATCCCAGCCGTGAGGGCCATAACCCGATTTTCCACCGTGCCATCTTCAAACACCATCACCGCCAAGGCCTGATCGCTGCCCAGGGCAACGAACTCGACATGCTTGACGCCGGCATCCCGCACCGGGGTGACAACGATTCCTGCGCCGCCAGCAAGGCCCGACAGGAGCGCGGTTGCTTCGGTGAGGGCGTCATCAAAGGATCCGCCTTTTGCCGCGAGCCGAGTTTCTATGGTCCGTCGCTCCTCCTCGCTGACATGACCAACCTCCATCAGCCCGTCCACGAACAGCCTGAGGCCGGCATGGGTGGGGCGTCGCCCGGCGCTGATATGCGGGGCCCCCAGCAGGCCAAGACTTGTCAGGTCCTGCATGGTGTTGCGGATAGAGGCCGGAGACAGCTGCACTCCACCCTTGGACAGGGTCCTGGAACCCACAGGCTCACCGGTTTCGATGTAACTCTCGACCACACGCCGGAATATCTCTCGGGCCCGGCTGTCCAGCTCCATCAGGGTTGGGCCCGCGCTCAGCAGGGAATGGGTCAAGTCGTTGGGTCGCATGGGAACATGGACGAAGCCTCTCTGATCTAGGATAAGCGCGCAAACCCCGGGCGCAAGTCGCTCATATCCAAGGAAACCTATGCGCCCTTCAGATCGGCTGGCCGACCAGCTTCGCAACGTCACCCTCGAGACCGACGTGAATCGCTATGCCGAAGGCTCCTGCCTGGCAAGCTTTGGTCACACCAAGGTGCTGATCACCGCCAGTGTAGAAGAGCGGGTGCCCCCCTTCATGCGCGGTCGGGGTCAGGGTTGGGTCACGGCCGAATACGGTATGCTGCCGCGCGCCACCCACACACGCGGTCGCCGTGAGGCCTCTGAAGGCAAACAATCGGGCCGAACCCAGGAAATACAAAGGCTTATTGGGCGGTCCCTTCGCGCCATCATCGATCCAACTGCCCTTGGCGAGCGGCAAATATCCCTCGATTGCGACGTCGTTCAGGCCGATGGCGGGACGCGGACGGCGGCTATCACCGGGGCCTGGGTTGCGCTTCGTCTGGCGACGCAGAAGCTGCTGTCCGAGGGCGTCATCAGCAAGGACCCGATCCTTGACCAGGTCGCTGCAATTTCCTGCGGCATTTACAATGGCCTACCCGTGCTCGACCTTGAATATGAGGAAGATTCCAACGCCGAAGCCGATGCCAATTTCGTCCTGACAGGTTCAGGTTCCATCGTCGAAATTCAGGCGACCGGTGAGAAGCGGGGCTTTGATCAATCCGAATTCGAGGCCCTGTTTGCCCTGGCGAGATCTGGCATTACAGACCTTTGCCAAGTTCAGAAGCGGGCAGTTGGCCTCTAAATTCGGCTCCGGGATTGGGGCATAAAAAAAGCGACCGGTTTGCCCCGGTCGCTCTTCTTTTTTGTCCGCCAGATTAGCTTAGCGGTAGGCGAGCAATTGGCGAAAGGCCGAGGCGGGCATACGGGCCAGTTCTTCGGCGAAGGGTGCCATGAGGCGGTCGATCAGGCTTTCAATGGCACGGGCCATGGGGAGCATCCTTGTGCAATGCAGCAAATGTTGCAGTGCACATAGCGAACGAGTCCTATGAATTCAACACTTCATCCGCCAGATTTCGTGAAAAAAATGCTGCATCGCGGCTAGTCGAAGGCATTATCCTCTTCGCTTGAGCTGGGATCATAGGAAATCAAGTCCCCTGGCTGGCACTCCAATTCCCGACACAAGGCCGCGAGGGTCGAAAACCGAACAGCTCTGGCCTTGCCGGTTTTCAAGATCGACAAGTTGGCGATGGTGACCCCAACCCGATCGGCGAGCTCTGTCAGCGACATGCGGCGCTTTAAGAGCATCCGGTCCAATTGAATCTGAATGTGCATGGCTAGATGGTCAGCTCAGCTTCGCGCCGCAGTCTGGCACCTTCTCGGAATACCTCTGCCAGAACGAAGACCACAAGCACAGAGAACCAGGGTGTGGTCGACAGGGTCGGGCCGACCCGGGTCTCGCCTGGGATTGCCCAGAGGCTAAGCCCCCAAAGCGCGTATCGGATGAGCTCCAAAGCCGCCAGGGCCAGCCCAATGACCCGAAGCCGGGACACATTGTCGGGTTGAAAGGGATCTCCAGCCATGAGGGTGGCGAAGATCCTGCGCAGGCGACTGACGATGACAAGTATGCCCGCTAGGTAAAAAGACACTGTGATCAGCAGGGCGATAATCGCAGGCCACTTGCGCACCAGCTTGTCGCCATTGAAGTTCATCGTGAAGCTGCCCAGGAGGTCTGGATTAAAGCTAAGTAGGAGGGCGCTTAGGGCTCCAAGGCCTACGGCACCAATTCCGATCCAAAGAGCCACATAAACGACATCGAGGATGATTTTCAGCAGGCTGGAAATCGAGCCGGGCCCGAGGGTGCGCATCAACTGCATGTCCAATCTCCCCCAGGCGAATCCAGCGGCACAAACCTCGATAGCTGGACTTTAACAGCCTTCAAACGGGTTTGGATTCGAGCCACTCCGACCTTGATCTAGGCCATCAAGCTGTTAACGGCGATCGCCAGGGTTGGAATAGCGGCCAGAACGACCACAAGGGCCATGGTCACACGATCCATAAGGGTCATAAAAGGACTAAACATCAGATATCTCCGTAGGTTAAAAATGCTGCGATGCAGCAATTATGGGGGAGACATATGCCTCCGATGGAGAGATTCAATAGCTCCACATCGCTTTTCGATCCATATTTTTATTGTTTTTCGATATTAAACTTACGCAATGAAATTACAATTTTGCAATGCAGCATCGGGTGCGACCCATTAGATTGGTGTCTGATCCCTGGAGTTCGACATGTCATTGATCCTGCAGCCCGGCACCCGAATCGTTGTGGCGACCCACAATCCAGGCAAGGCCCGCGAGTTGGCTGAAATCCTTGAAAATCGCTTCGACTTGGTGACAGCCGGAGCCTTGGGCCTGCCAGAGCCAGAGGAAACCGAAACCACGTTTGAGGGCAATGCCCTTCTGAAGGCCCGGGCGGCGGCGCGCGCCAGTGGCCTCATTGCCCTAGCTGATGATTCAGGACTTTCGGTCACAGCCCTTCGCGGTGCACCGGGAATCTATTCGGCCCGGTGGGCTGGCGAGACCAAGGACTTCAGTCTGGCCATGGCGAGGGTCGAGCAGGACTTGCGTGCTGCGGGTACTTCAGAGTCCAGCGCCTGGTTCACCTGTGCCCTAGCCGTGGCCTGGCCTGAGGGGCCGGCAGTGGTGGTCGAGGGTCGTTTAGACGGGGACGTGGTCTTCCCGGCCCGCGGGGATCGTGGCTTTGGCTATGACCCGATCTTTGTACCCAAGGGCGAAAGCCAAACCTTTGGGGAAATGGATCCGATTAAGAAGGACGCGATGAGCCATCGCGCGCTTGCCTTCGCCCAGCTCCGGGCCGCCATACTTTGAGTCCGGCCCTCGGCATCTATATCCACTGGCCGTTCTGCGCGCGGATCTGCCCCTATTGCGACTTCAATGTTTACCGGCACCGGGGGCGTGAAGATCAAGGCGCTAGTCTCAAGACCGCCATTCTGAAAGACCTTGAGACCCAGGCTGCCAGTCTGGGACCGAGAACCCTGGTATCGGTGTTTTTCGGCGGTGGAACGCCCTCCTTGATGGCACCCGAATGGGTCGCCGAAATCATTGAGACCTGCCAAGGCCTGTGGCCAGGTGCGTCAAACCTAGAAGTCACCCTCGAGGCGAATCCTACCGATGCCGAGGCTGCGAAGTTTCAGGCATTCCAAGGCGCAGGCGTCAATCGTCTGTCTTTAGGCTTGCAGGCGCTCAATGATCAGGACTTGAAGGTCCTGGGTCGCGATCATACCGCCGAAGAGGGCCAGAGGGCAGCCCAGCTGGCCGCCAGCATCTTCCCGCGTCTGTCGATTGATCTGATCTATGCCCGACCAAACCAGACCGTGGACATGTGGGCCGCCGAACTTGACGCTGCGCTCAAGCTCGGCGCTCAGCACATCTCGCCCTATCAGCTGACCATTGAGGCTGGGACAGCTTTTGAGCGGGCTGTTGGGCGCGGGCGTCTGACCCCTCCTGGGCCAGATCTCGCGGCAGACCTCTATGAAGCGACCCAGGACATTCTCTGTCAGGCTGGGTTTGAAGCCTATGAAGTCTCCAACCATGCCCGCGGGGCCGATCATCAATCTCGGCACAATCTCGTCTATTGGCAGGGCGAAGACTATCTGGGGATTGGTCCGGGGGCGCATGGACGGATCACACGGGGCGGCGCGCGGCAGGCCACGATCGCAGCCCTTACCCCAAAAGCCTATATTGAGCGGGTGGGCCTGACGGGCCTTGGGGTTGCGGAGTCTGAAAGTCTCAGCCCGATTGCTATGGCCGAAGAGCGCCTCTTGTCAGGCCTGCGAATTGTCCAGGGGGTCGCCTATTCAGACCTGGCCGCCCTCGACCTGCATCCCCACAGCGCGGAAGTCCGCACCTTGACTAACTCGGGCCTCCTCGTCCCAGACTCAGATCGACTTAGGGCAACCCCTGCCGGTCGACTTGTGTTGAATTGGCTGACCGGTCGTCTCGCTCTTGCGTGAGCGCCCCGAACCGGCGATGCCTAGGTCATGTCGCGACACCCGCCGCCCCCCCAGCTGTCTGAAACCCCCTTGGCACCTGGCCTCTATCTTGTGGCGACCCCAATCGGGAACCTGCGAGACATTACCTTAAGAGCGCTTGATATCTTGTCAGCGGCGGACATGGTTTTGGCTGAGGACACGCGGGTCACCGCCAAGCTCATGAACGCCTATGGCTTGTCTAAGAAGCTGGAACGCTATGACGAGCACGCGGCAGAGCGGGCAGCACCGAAGATTTTAAGGGCCCTGGCAGATGGAGCCCGGGTCGCTCTGGTGTCAGATGCTGGCACGCCCATGGTCTCTGATCCAGGTTTCCGACTGGCCCGTGACGCCTTGGCCCAGGGATCAAGCGTATTTCCCGCACCGGGCGCTTCGGCTGTCCTGGCGGCCCTGGCTGTCGCTGGACTGCCCACGGACATGTTCATGTTTGCCGGTTTTCCTCCGCCCAAGAGCGCGGCCCGGAAGACTTTTTTCGAGTCCCTGCTCAACATCCCGGCGACCCTGGTGTTTTTTGAGGGGGCTAGCCGTGTCGCAGCCTGCCTGAAGGACATGGCTGAAGTCTTCGGGCCGCGAGACGCCGCTGTCGCGCGCGAGCTGACCAAACTCTACGAAACCGTTCTACGTGGATCGCTTAGGGACCTGGCCATCAATCCAGATTTCGAGGACCCCAAGGGCGAGTTCGTCATTCTTGTTGGGCCAGGGGTGGCGGCGATCGCCACCGCCGATCAGGTCGATCAGGCCCTGCGCGACGCTCTGGCGCGCCTAAGGCCAGCCGACGCCGCAGCTGAGGTGAGCAAGGCCTTCGGTTTGCCAAGACGCGAGCTCTATAACCGGGTCATGGCCCTTAGGGCGGAAGGCAGGTGAACCAGGCCCGCCGCCTTCGGGGTGCCGCCAGCCGTAAGGCGGGTCGCCAGGCCGAGGTCTTGGCGATGATCTGGCTCATGCTCCGTGGCTACCGCATTCTGGGCTTCCGACTGAAGACCCCCCAAGCTGAGATCGACATTCTGGCTCAGAAGGGTCCGGTTCTCGCGGTGGTCGAGGTCAAATCTAGGACGACGCCAATGGCCGCCCTGGAAGCCGTAGGCCAAGATCAGAGAGAGCGCCTGCGCCGGGCCGGGCGCGCCATTGCCACCAGTCGCCCGCAACTGGCAGAAAGCGCCATCCGTCTCGACTTAATCGCCATGTCCCCGGGCCGTTTTCCCACCCACATCCAGGACGCTTGGCGTGGGGGGTAGGGCTCTCCTGCCGATAGCTAGAGCGGGTTTGGTTCCGATAACCGGTTCCCACGTATGGGAACATGCTCTAGGGGCCATCCTGCTGTTATCTAAAAGATCGCAATCGCCTAGGAGCTGAACCATGTCGCTAAAGGTCGCCATCCAGATGGATCCCTTGGAGACCATCCGTATTGCTGGGGACACCAGCTTTCTGATGATGCTCAACGCCCAGGCTCGGGGACACAGTCTGTTTGTTTATACCCCCGAAAAGCTGTCTCTGGAGGATGGGCGTCTATTGGCCCGCGGCCGCGCCGTTACGGTGCAAGATGTCGAGGGCGATCACGCCAAGTTCGGCCCCTGGGAGGTTTGCGACCTGTCGGAGATGGATGTGGTTCTGCTACGCCAGGACCCCCCCTTCGATATGGCCTATATCACCTCGACCCATTTCCTGGACGCCATTCATCCTAAGACCCTGGTGGTGAATAATCCGACGGAAGTCCGCAATGCGCCTGAAAAACTGTACGTAACGACCTTTGCCGGGGTGCAGCCCCCAACCCTGGTCACCTCAGATATCGAAGCGATCTACGACTTTCGGGCTCGGCATGGCGATATCGTCCTAAAGCCCCTTTATGGCGGCGGCGGGTCAGGGGTGGCGCGTCTACTGGCTGATGACCCAAACCTCGACGCTCTATTGGATCTCCACAAAATGATTGGCCGCGAGCCTGTCATCGCACAGAAATTTATCCCGGCAGTGGTCAAGGGCGATAAGCGCATTCTCATGGTGGATGGCGAACCCGTGGGCGCCATTAATCGCGTACCCAAGGCCGGGCAGATCCGCTCCAATCTCGCTGTCGGGGGCAGCGCCGTCGCCGTCGAGCTAACATCCCGTGATCGAGAGCTCTGTGACATTATCGGTCCAGAATTGAAGCAAAGAGGCCTGATGTTCGTCGGTATTGACGTGATTGGCGACTATCTCACTGAGATCAACGTCACCTCACCCACGGGGGCCCGAGCCTTGAAGGGCTTCACTGGGGTCGACGCCACTGAAATCATGTGGGACCGTATTGAAGCCCTCAGGCAGCAGCGCGGGTGACCTGCTGGAGGAGTGTGCGGACCAGCGCTGTTTGATCAGGGTTCTTGACCAATTCGGACCTGAGATCGTCCTGGCGTGCGAGCTTTAGGGCTTCGGTCGCCGCCTTTTCAGAGACAGGCCCCAGGGGTGCAGCTTCGCCGATCGCCATTTCAAGCAAGAGGATTAAGCGCTGAACCGGTGCTTTTTGCGCCCGCGCGAGTTGCTGAATGAGCTTTGCCTCCGATTCAGTCTGCGTGGCGACGGCCGCAATCTTGGCCTGTATTGGCTTAGCATCCTCAGGGGCTAAGCCGCATCGGGAAAGGCTTCTGTGAAGTTTCGCCAGGGACTGTAAGCGGGCCCTTGCCGTTTCAACACTAAATCTGAACTCATTTTCGAAGCGCATGCTCGCCACGCCGGCTGAAAGGTATCTGGCCGCCTGCCGCTTATTTGCCGCCCCGATGACGTTCTCAACCAGGTAGATCATGCTCATGGCGTCATCGAAGGCGAAACGCGATGGCTTGAGATAGTCCTCGATGAAATCCGCGGTCACCAGCATCCGAGATCGGAGGGTGAAGGCTTCCTGTATATCTTCCGGCAGGATGGTGTCCCCAGCCCCTGCCGTAAGTGCCATGGCCAGGACCCGGATGATTTCGATCTCGCCGGCGGGATCGCCAGGCCTCAAGCGCCGCTGACCCACCAGTTCGGCCATGACATTCTTTGCAAGCGCCGTACGCACGTCCAGGAAGTCTTCGGTCGCAAGCCACTTGGCCAAATCGTTGCAGGTGGCATTGAAGTCCGGCATGGCTTTGGCCATCCGGGGCTCGATCTTCATCAAGGCTTCGACGTTCTTGTGGAAGGCCAGCCTGGTCATGATGGCCAGCCTCGCGCCAAGATCATGGCCGGCTCCGAATAAGTCCTCCAAGCCCGTGCGACTGGCCAGCTGTTCGGAAAGCGCCTGCTCAATCACGCCCAGGGCCAAGGCACGCGGAGGCCCTGCCGCGGGCGCTGAACTTGCCAGGACAAGAAGGCTCTGGATTTTTTCTCGGCGGGATTTTGCCAGGGCCATAGCATTGGCGACAGCGCAGCCAAGCAGATAGCCGCGCTCCGGGTGATGGCAAATCCGCTGTGCCGCGTCGGCAAAGGACTCGGTGGCGAGATTTGGAAAGGCCTTCTGACGGGCGTCTTTTATCAGGCGCTGAATGCTGCGATCCGCGAGGCTTTGAAAGCTGCGGACAAATTCATGGACTCCTGTCCCTCGGGCCTGGGCTTCTGGGACAGCTATTTTTTGAACGGCGTGCTGGAGCTCCGTCCCTGAGGACTCAAGCAATTCCGCAAGATCGGCCCGGTGCAAGAGTTCGAAGGGCGTTATGCCATTGGCGCTCAGCCACCCCTCAAGCAATCGACCAATCCGGTCTCTGGCGTGGCTGGTATAGAGGTCCTGAGGCGCCATACACAGCGGCTCTATATGCTCGCGCGCCTTTTTTTTCTTGCCCGATGACTGCTCACCAAGGGTGAGGATGTTGATCGTCTGAAATTCCCGTGACTCGGAATTCAGGGTTTCCTTTGTAACCTTTACGCCAATGGCTTTTCCTTGGGCCATCATGGTCTCAGCTGTGGTCACGGCCTGTCCGCGGTCTTCCGTTGCCAGCTCTAAGGACCAGTCGTCGGTCCTACCCTTTCGGGTATAGAGCTCGTAATGAATTTGCGCCGACATCGACATAGAACACCTCAGTTATGTTCCACTTTGGCGTAATTAGCTTAAAGTCTGATTGATCTTGAGTTTTTCGTCGGAGGTCGCCGATTTGCACCTTGCCCAGATCGCGCCCCATTGAGGCCACGGTGTGGGCCGACTAATCAGGCAAGAGGCTCTATCCTGCGCGGGTGCAGGTCGATTTTAGGGAACTGACGAGAGACCATGGCCAAGATCATCCTAGTCGATGACGACGAGAACATCGTGACGTCCGTCAGTCTCGCCCTCGAGAGCCACGGCCATGTGGTCAAGGCCTATCACGATGGGGCAAGCGGCCTGGCGGCATTGGAAAATGACCCAGCCGATCTGGCTATTCTAGATGTGAAAATGCCCCGCATGGACGGCATGGAGGTCTTGCGTCGGCTGCGCCGCACCTCCGACATGCCGGTGATTATTCTGACGTCCAAGGACGAAGAAATTGATGAAATCCTCGGATTCAATCTGGGTGCCGATGACTATATGCATAAGCCCTTCAGTCAGAGACTGCTGATTGAACGGGTCAAGGCTCTACTGAGGCGCTCTGGTGCCGATGGCGAGGAGGCGCCGCCCCCAACCGGCGACCCCGCGTCCCGCGCCCTTCAGCGCGGAAAACTCACCTTAGATTCAGCGCGACACGACTGCCTTTGGGAGGGCAAGCCGGTCAAGCTGACCGTTACAGAATTCCTACTTCTGCAATCTTTGGCTCAGCGGCCAGGGTTTGTAAAAAGCCGGGATAATCTGATGGATGCGGCTTACGACGATCAAGTCTATGTGGACGATCGCACCATCGACAGCCACATTAAGCGCATGCGTAAAAAGTTCCGGGAGGTGGCTCCCGAGTTCGATGCGATCGAAACCCTTTATGGCGTCGGATATCGATACCGCGAATCCTGACCGAGGCCTTGGCTTCGGGCTGTTGAATTGGCTGCCAGGCTCCCGCCTGGGGCGGCTGATCATCGTGCTGAATATGCTGGGCCTGGCCATTGTGATTGGCGGCGCCCTGGTGCTGAACGAACTGCGCCAAGGTTTGGTCAACGCGCGGATGGACAGCCTGACCACGCAGGGCGAGCTGATCACCACCATCATCGATCAGGCGGCGACGGTTGGGGAGCCTGTGCCAGCCATGGACGCGGGGTATGCCAGCCAGATTCTGCAGCTCCTTTCTAATCCGAAGACCCAGCGGGCGCGGCTTTTCGACAAGGACGGCCGATTGATCGCCGACAGCGATTGGGTGGTCGACAGGGTGGACTCCAAGGCCTTGCCAGCTGCAAAGCCAAAGGCGTCGGGTCGATCAGGTGAAGCCGCCAGCCAAACGGGCCCTAAGGCCTCCAGAGCCGCGAGGGTCGCCAAATCGCTGAGGGATGAAGTTTCGCGAGCCCTCTCTGGACAACATGTCTCCGACACGCGCCGATCCGAAGATGGTCGATTGGTGGTGTCTGTCTCCATGCCAATCCAGCACGTTCAGGCGATTCTCGGCGTGCTGACCCTTGAGGCAAATGATGTCGACCAGATTATCGCCCGCCAGAGAGCCGCGCTGGTTCCCTTTATTCTACTCTCCATGATCGTCACAGCGGCCTCGTCCCTGGTGCTCAACACCCTGATCGCGCGGCCAGTTCGGCGTCTCGCCCGCGCCGCAGACACTGTGCGGCTTTCGCGGGCCCGATCAATTACCCTGCCCGATATCGCCAAGCGCGATGATGAATTGGGCGACCTCACCCGCGCCTTGCAGGCCATGACTGACGCCCAATCCGAGCGCATGGACGCCATCGAGCGTTTCGCGGCGGACGTGGCCCACGAAATCAAGAACCCGCTAACCTCTATGAGATCGGCGGTGGAGACCTTGGATCTGGTCCGTGACGGGCCACCCCGTGAGAAGCTTCTGGGGATCATCAAGCAGGACGTTCAAAGGCTCGACCGACTCGTCACCGACATTTCCAACGCCTCCCGTCTGGACGCCGAGCTGTCCCGGGAAGACGCTAGGCCTATCGACCTGGGAAGACTGCTCACCGATATCGTCCAGACCTATCAAGATTCTCTGCGAGCAGGTGAAGCGCGGCCCGTCGTTACGATCTCCGATAGCCAGGATGTGGTCACGGTCTTAGGCGCCGAGGGCTCCTTGGGGCAGGTCTTCCGCAATCTGATCGACAATGCCAAGTCCTTCAGTCCCCTTGGGGGAGAGGTGCGTCTCGCCCTCGACTCCGTCCGCGGCGAGGCCGTGGTCACAGTGGAAGACGACGGGCCGGGTATTCCACCCGATAATCTCGAGACCATATTCCAGCGGTTTTATACTTCCCGGCCAAAGGGGTCCGCCTTCGGGGGCAATTCAGGTCTAGGCCTGTCCATCGCCCGGCAGATTATCGAGTCACAAGGCGGCACGCTTTGCGCCACCAATCGACAGGATCAGGCAGGCGTTGTTTCTGGTGCGCGCTTCACCGTGCGCATTCCCCTGGCACGGCGCTGATCCCATGGACCAGATCCTGCATGCCGGCCTGATGGCCATCCATCATGACGGGTTCTGGCGGGGCGTCCTGATCGCGGGACCGTCTGGATCTGGCAAGAGCGATCTGGCCCTGCGGATGTTGGCGGCGGGCTATAGGCTGGTCGCCGATGATCGAACCCTCATCTGGGCATCTGGCGGCCTTCTGTTCGGCCGTGCTCCAGACCCCCTCGTCGGTCGCCTCGAGGTCCGAGGGCAAGGCATTTTTTCGGGCCAGCAGGTCTGCCGCCAGTGCCGCATTGTTCTGGCAGTTCACAATGGAACCAGTGAACGTTGGCCTGACCCTGAATACGACGCGTATCTGGGATTGCAGATTCCGCGCCTTACGCTATCCCTTCTCGAAGTTTCCGCCGTACCAAAGCTAAGTCATGCCCTCTGGCATCTTGGACGCGGCGCGGAAGGCGCGTAAAGAGACGGCCTTGCGAGCAGCGCCTCGCTCCGGTCGGGTGGGGATTCCCGTTGAGAGACTTGCAATGATCGGCCTCGTGATCGTAACGCACGGGCGACTGGCTGAGGAATTCGTCTTCGCCATGGAGCACGTGGTAGGTCCGCAGGCGTCGGTGTCGGCCATCTGTATCGGCCCTGACGATGATATGGAAAAGCGCCGACAAGACATTTTGGTTGCTTGCGAGCGGGTCAATTCAGGCTCCGGCGTCATACTGCTCACCGATATGTTTGGGGGGACACCCTCTAATCTCGCAATTTCGGTCATGGAGCAGACCCGGGCCGAAGTGATCGCCGGACTTAACCTGCCCATGCTGATCAAGCTGGCCAGTCTGCGCACCAAACTTAGTCTTGAGGACTGCGTCGCCCAAGCCCAAGAGGCCGGGCGAAAGTATATTTCCGTGGCCTCCTATGTCTTGGCAGGGGACAAGTGACGGTAAAGGCCATCGTTGAAATCACGAATAAGCGCGGTCTCCATGCACGCGCCTCGGCGAAGTTCGTCAAACTGGCCTCCGGCTTCGATGCCGAGGTGACTGTGACCAAGGATGGTCAAAGCGTAGATGCCCGGTCGATTATGGGCCTCATGATGCTGGCGGCGGGGGTCGGCTGCTGCATAGACATTTCCGCTGAAGGCCCGCAGGCGCAGGCCGCCGTCGCGGCGTTACAGGCCCTGGTGGAAGGCCGCTTTGATGAAGGCGAATAGATAAGCCTTCAGACCTTCAGCTTGTAGCCCGTGCGGAAAATGATGGTGATGGCGATGAGGCAGGCCACCATAAAGCCGAAGGTCGCAGCCAAGCTCAGACCCACCGAGACGTCCGAAACCCCATAGAATGACCAGCGGAATCCCGAAACCAGATAGACCACGGGATTGAACAGGGCGATCTTGGACCAGATCCCAGGCAGCATGTTGATCGAATAGAAACTGCCGCCCAGAAAGGTCAGAGGAGTCACGATCATCATGGGAATGATCTGAAGTTTCTCCCAGCCATCTGCCCAGACGCCGATGACAAAGCCAAAGAGGCTGAAGGTCACCGAGGTTAGGATCAGGAAGCTGACCATCACAAGGGGGTGGATGATCCCATAGGGCACAAAAAGCCGGGCTGTGGCCATGATAATCAGACCCAAAATGATCGATTTGGTCGCCGCGGCACCCACATATCCGATGACAATCTCTAGGGCAGATATCGGTGCTGAGAGCACCTCGTAGATCGTTCCTGCGTATTTTGGCATGTAGATACCAAAGCTGGCATTGGAAATGCTCTCCGTCAGGATCGACAGCATGATCAATCCGGGGACGATGAAGGCGCCGTAGCTGACCCCGTCAATCCTGGCCATGCGCGCGCCAATGGCCGCGCCGAAGACAATGAAATAGAGCGAGGTGGAAATAACGGGTGAGGCGATAGACTGGATAAGCGTGCGCCAGGTTCTGGCCAGTTCGAAGTGATAGATGGCCCTCACAGCATAGAGGTTCATGCGGCGGCCCTCACCAGGCTGACGAAAATATCCTCAAGAGAGCTCTCCTGCGTTTTCAAATCTCGGAACTCAATGCCAAGGTCATTCAGCCGCCGCAAAAGTCCTGCGACATTTTTTTGATCCGACTGACCGTCAAATGTGAAGATGAGCTCTGATCCGTCCGGGGACAGTTCCAGGGACACATCAGCCAGGGCTTTGGGCGTTTCCGACAGGGGTTCCACCAAAGATAGGATCAGTTGCTTCTTACCAAGCTTGGACATGAGCTGTGCCTTGTCCTCGACCAAAATGATCTCGCCCTTGGAAATAACCCCTATCCGGTCAGCCATTTCCTCTGCCTCCTCGATATAATGGGTGGTGAGTATAATGGTGACGCCGCGATCCCGCAGGTTTCGGACCATCCGCCACATGTCCCTCCGCAACTCGACATCGACACCAGCCGTGGGCTCATCGAGGAAAAGGATGGTGGGCTCGTGAGACAGGGCCTTGGCGATCATAACGCGCCGCTTCATGCCTCCAGATAGGGTCATGATCTTCTCAGAGCGTTTGTCCCATAGGCTAAGGTCGGTGAGGACGGCTTGCAGATAGACTGGATTGGGTGCCTTACCGAAAAGTCCGCGGGAGAATGTCACCGTGTCCCAGACCGTTTCGAAGGCGTCCGTGTGCAGTTCCTGTGGAACCAGGCCGATCCGGCTGCGGGCGGCACGGTAGTCGGCGATGATGTCGAAGCCATCCGCGCGAATCTGGCCTGAAGAGGCATTGACGATGCCGCAGATAATGCTGATCAAGGTGGTCTTTCCAGCACCATTAGGGCCCAGTAGGGCAAAAATCTCGCCCTTGAAAATCTCCAAATTGATCGACCTCAAGGCGGATAGACCACCGGCATAGGTCTTGTTGAGGTCAGTTACTTGAATGATTGGGGTCACGGTGGTCCTCGGCGGCTGGCCAATAGACTGCATCGCCTCTGCCTTCGACGCCAGGGCGACGTCGTCGTCCTAGGGTTTGGGTTGCTTTTTGGGCTAGGTTTTATGGGCCTTGGTTTTGAGGCCTACAATGGCACGAACGTCAGGGGGCGTCGCTGACTGGTCGGGAAATAGAACTTAAGTTTCGCTGTGAGGCGCGGGATCTGGACGCAGTGCTGGCGGTCGCCCCCGGCACGGGGCTGGAGACCCGAGCGCTGACCTCCACCTATTTTGACACCCCTGATGGTGCCCTGAGCCGACGGCACATGTCCCTTCGCCTGCGAGAGGACTTTGGCGGCGTGCCTGTCCAGACCTTCAAATGCGGGCAGGGTCTGAGTCGGCAAGAACTCGAATGGTCGGCACCAGGTGGGCTGAACCTAAAGCACGCTGAATTACGGGTTTTGCTCAAGGCACCCCTTCGAAAGGCCCTTGTGCCGGTCTTCAAGGTTACGATCCACCGCCGTCAAAGGACCTTCGATTATAAGGGCGCGCGAATTGAGCTGGCCCTCGACCAGGGCGAAGTTTGCAAGGGCGACCAGAGGCGGCCCATCTGCGAGGTGGAGCTGGAACTGAAGGCGGGCTCCCGCGCAGATTTGTTTGACTTAGCTCAGGTCTTGTCCAAGGCCGCGCCCCTGCGGCTATCCTTTCTGGGCAAGGCGTCACAGGGCCAGATGCTTCTCCAGCACGCCCCCTCGTTTTCCCAGGACACGTCCCTTGCCCTGACCCGAGACACCCTTCTGGTGGACGCCTTCCAGACCCTCGCTCATCGCGCCATTGTCGATCTGGCCCTGCACGCCGAGGCCTATAGCGAATTTGGCGAGCCCCGCGCGCTCCACGCCCTACGGGTTTCTACCCGTCGGCTGAAGAGCTATCTGGCCACCTTCGACCGGCTCCTGGACGAGACCGGTGCCAAGAGGGTCCGCCAACACTTGAACTGGCTGCTCAAGGTCAGTGCCGAGGCGCGAAATATCGATGTCTTTGCCCAGACCTATCTCCACGCCCAGTCCCCGGCTGACCTTGCCACGGTGGTGATGGCGGCGGGTGCAGCGGCCCATGCCAGGACCCGAGGGGTTTTGGCTTCTGCGCGCTTTCGCGGTCTTCTTCTTGATATTGTGTCCTGGCTAGAGACACACGCTTGGCGGGGGCGGACAGACCGTGCCAATCGGGCCCTAGGGGGAAAAATCAAGCGCTTCGCCCGCAAAAGTCTATCCCGTCGCCTGGAAAGCCTGACTCGACGCACAGGCAACCTGCGAACCCTCGATCCAGAGGCCAGGCATGAGGTCCGCCTGAAGATCAAGCGTCTTCGTTACGCCCTTGAAGCCTTTGCATCCCTGTTCGCATCGGGTGACTCCGCGCCCTATCTTAGGAGCCTTCGGGCGATCCAATCTTACCTTGGCGATCTCAATGACTCGGCGACCGCAGAGCACCTGGTTGATAGCCTTAATTTAGGCGACCTCGAGGTCCCCGCACGGCGACTTGTCCGCGATACGGCCAGTAGCCTGGAGCAACGGGTGGCCGCCTCTAATCGGCAGCTCAAGCGGCTTCTCGGACAAACACCACCCTGGGCGACATAAAGACTTCTTTATATGCATCTTGCGGGTGTCCTGTCTTGCGGGTATAGGCCCCTCAACTTGCTGACAGGACGCCTCCAATGACCGACTATGTGGTGAAAGACATTTCCTTGGCCGATTTCGGCAATAAGGAGATCGCCATTGCTGAGACTGAAATGCCCGGCCTGATGGCGGTTCGTGCTGAATTCGGCAAGGATCAGCCGCTGAAGGGGGCCCGGATCGCGGGCTCCTTGCACATGACCATTCAGACAGCAGTGCTGATCCAGACCCTGGAAGCCCTGGGCGCTGACGTCCGTTGGGCCTCCTGCAATATCTTCTCGACCCAGGACCATGCTGCCGCCGCCATCGCCGCCAGCGGTACGCCGGTGTTCGCCATTAAGGGCGAAACCCTTGAAGAGTACTGGGACTATGCCCACCGCATTTTCGAATGGTCGGACGGTGGGTATCCCAATCTGATCCTTGATGACGGAGGCGACGCCACCCTGCTGTGTGTGTTGGGGCCCAAGGCAGAACTGGATCCCTCGGTCCTGTCCAACCCGCAAAACGAAGAAGAAGAAGCCCTGTTCAAGGTGATGAAGCGCTACCTTGCTGCAAAGCCGGGCTTCTACACCGCCATCCGCAATGCTTGTAAAGGCGTGTCGGAGGAAACCACCACGGGCGTCCATCGCCTGTACCAAATGGCCGAGCGGGGCGAACTGCCCTTCCCAGCCATCAACGTCAATGACAGCGTGACCAAGTCCAAGTTCGACAACCTCTATGGTTGCCGCGAGAGCCTGGTGGACGCCATTCGTCGCGGCACCGACGTCATGCTTTCGGGCAAGGTCGCCGTGGTCCTGGGCTATGGCGATGTGGGCAAGGGCTCTGCGGCCAGCCTGCGCAATGGCGGTGCCCGGGTGATCGTCACGGAAATCGACCCGATCTGCGCCCTGCAGGCGGCTATGGAGGGCTATGAAGTCCAGACCATGGAAGACGTTGCCAACAAGGGCGACATCTTCGTCACCGCAACGGGCAATAAGGATGTTCTGACCGTGGACCATATGCGGGCCATGAAGAACAATGCCATCGTCGCTAATATCGGTCACTTCGACAGCGAAATTCAGGTGGCTGGCCTCAAGAATTTCAAGTGGGACAAGATCAAGGATCAGGTCCACCACGTAGAATTCCCAGACGGCAAGAAGATCATTCTGCTGTCAGAGGGGCGTCTGGTGAACCTCGGCAATGCTACGGGCCACCCTAGCTTTGTGATGAGCGCATCCTTCACCAACCAGACCCTGGCTCAGATAGAGCTGTGGACCAATGGAGCGAAGTACGAGACCAAGGTCTACACCTTGCCCAAGCATCTGGATGAAAAGGTCGCCATGCTGCACCTCGCCAAGCTGGGTGCCAAATTGACCCAATTGTCGAAGGATCAAGCCGACTATATCGGCGTGCCGGAAGCGGGCCCGTTCAAGCCGGACCATTATCGCTACTAGAGCATGTTCCGGTAAGGGGGATCTGGTTATCGGATTCAAACATGCTCTAACACTTTGAATTAGAGTTACTTTTTTGGCGTTAGATGCGCCTATCTAAACGGAAAGAGCTCTAGAAGAACCCGCTTCTCCAGCGGTGAAGGGGGCGCAGCCCAAGCGTCCCCTTTGTCTTGGCCCCTAGGTCAGTCTGCTACCGCCTCGATCGCGGCAGACACCTGCCGCATACGCAGCCAGGCGCCAAAGGCGTAAACCGCCGCTCCACCCCAGATGAAGACAAAGGACAGGGCGCGCAGGGGGGTGAAAGCTTCCCCCTCCGCCACGCCGATGGTGAAGGCGATGGTCGGGCCGATGAACTGTAGAAAGCCAATGGTCGACAGGGGTATGCGCCGGGCCGCCCAGGAAAATAGCACCAGCGGTACCGCAGTAATCGGCCCCGCCGCCAGCAGCCAGAGGGTATCGGTCGGGGTCAGGCCAAAATGCGCGCCGCCGGTAGTCGGAAGCCAAAGGGCATAGATCAAGCCCGGAACCGCCAGCATGAGGCATTCGATAAAGAGGCCGGTCTGGGCATCCGCGGCGATCTGCTTGCGCACAATGCCATAGCCCCCAAAGGACACGGCCAGGATCAGTGACACCCAGGGCAGATGGCCGACGGCCAGTCCTTGAATGATGACTCCGACCGCTGCCAGCACCATGGCGGCGATGGCCACTCGATCCAGGCGCTCGCGGAAGAACACAACCCCGGCTGCCATGTTCAGCAGGGGCGTTAGATAATAGCCAAGGCTGGTCTCTAGGACTCGGCCCGAATTCACGGCCCAAACATAGAGGGCCCAGTTAGAGCCGATCAGCAGGGCCGAAAAGAATAGCCCCGCAAGAAGTCGCGGATTTCGGAAAACGGCGAGGGCTTGAGCCCCCTGGCCTGCCATCAGAACGAACAGCAGGGCGGTGGGTGCCCCCCAAATAGAACGATGGGCGAGGATCTCCCAGGACCCCATGCCAAGCCGATCCATGGCCTGAAAGACCAGGGGAACAAATCCCCAGATCACATAGCAGATGACCCCCGCAAGGAGCGGTGTTGCTGGCTTGTGGTCGGTCATCGTCTTGCCATGGGCAGGTCTCAGGCCAGAGCGGCTTGGCGGATCAGACCCCGCTCGTGCAGCAACTGGGCGATCTGTACGGCGTTAAGCGCCGCACCCTTCCGAAGGTTATCGGCGACCACCCACATGTTCAGGCCGTATTCCACCGTCGTGTCATTGCGGATACGGCTGATAAAGACCGGGAATTCGCCTTGGGCTTCCTTGGGGGTGATATAGCCCTTGTCATTGCGCTGATCGATGACGACGATGCCTGGGCTTTCGCGCAGCAGGTCTCGCGCTTCTTCCTCGTCTAGGGGCTCCCAGAACTCAACATTTACCGCCTCGGAATGGCCGACCATGACCGGCACGCGCACGCAGGTGACGGTCAGCTTGATCTCAGGGTCGATCATCTTGTGGGTTTCATTCCACATCTTGGCTTCTTCATCGGTATAGCCGTCGTCGTTGAAGGCTCCGATGAAGGGAATGACATTAAAGGCGATCTGCTTGGGGAACTTCTTGGGTTCCGGCGCGCCGAGCACGAAGACGCCCTTAGTCTGATCCCAAAGCTCGTCCATGCCTTCCTTGCCGGCGCCAGACACCGATTGATAGGTCGAGACCACCACCCGCTTGATGCGGGCCCGATCGTGAAGTGGCTTCAGCGCCACCACCAGCTGGGCCGTAGAGCAGTTGGGATTGGCAATGATGTTCTTGCGGTCGGCCCATTCCACATCGTCAGGATTCACTTCTGGCACGACCAGGGGAACGTCAGGGTCCATGCGAAAGGCCGAGGAATTATCGATGACAATGGGGCCGGCCTCGCCAATCTTCGGCGACCAGATCTTGGAGAAGCTGCCGGACACGCTCATCAGCACCAGATCGACCTTGGAAAAATCGAACTGTTCGACGTCCTCGCATTTCACGATCTTCTCGCCGAAGGAGACCTCGACGCCAATGGACTTGCGGCTGGCAATGGCGTGGATCTTATCGACAGGAAATTCGACCTCCTCCAGGATGTTCAACATTTCGCGGCCCACATTTCCTGTGGCCCCAACGACGGCGACGCGATAGCCCATCGTGGTTTCTCCTGATTGAAAGGGAGCGTTCGTCTACGCCCCAGGGGCGCGAATTGCAATCTCGTCGGTTTAGACCTCGTCGGCCATTTTTAGGATTTCAAACCAGGCTTCGGGGCTGATCGGAGACACCGAAAGCCGTGACTGTCTCAGCATGGCCATATCTGCCAGGGCTGGGTTGGCCTTCATTTGGGCAAGGGTGACCGGCACCTTCAGGGCGCGGACAGGGATGAGCTCCACGGCAACAAACCGACCCGTGGGATCGGAGGCATCTGGAAAAGCCGGCTGCGAGACCTCGGCAATCCCAACGACGGCGAGCCCTTCCTGAGAGTGATAGAAGAAGACCTGATCCCCGACCATCATGGCCTTAAGATGCAGGGCCGCAGCATTATTGCGGACGCCGTCCCAGACAGTCCGCCCGTCGCGCACCAGGGCTTCAAAGCTGAAAGTGGTGGGCTCAGACTTAACCAGCCAGTAGGATCTTGTATCCGTCACCGTGACCTCCCAAGTGTGTCACTAGACTAGCATGCCGCACCCGCAATCGAAGTCGTGAAAGGTCAGATTAACCCGTTTCGCGCATGCCTTGGCTCGGTATAGTTATGAGAGTCTGCTGGGACTTCTAAAGGGGTCGAGATGATCTATTCCCGCCGCGCCGTCCTTGCCGCAGGCTTGGCTATGGCCGCGCCCACCGCCCTTGCTGCTGGATCCAGCGGCAGGCACCTTAGCTTTGCGGTCTTTAGGAATAATTTGAAGGTCGGCGAGCATGTGATGGTTTTTGGGGATGATCCGTCAGCCCCTGTTGTGACAACAGATGTCTCCATGCTGGTCAGGCTCGGACCCGTGCCGGTCTATCGTTACACACACCACGCCATCGAACGCTGGGCTGGCGGTCGCTTTGCCAGCCTCGACACCACAACCAATTCTAACGGAAAGCGCGAAAAGGTTACGGCTCGCCGCTCACCTGAGGGGTTGTCCATTGAGACCCTAAAGGGGCCGGTCATCGCCCCGCCGACTGCGGCACCCTTTACGCACTGGAACGCTGACGTCTTCGGCAAGCCCTTGTTCAATCCCCAGGAAGGCAAGGTTTTGAAGGTTTCGGCCAGCCGCAGGGGCACATCCCCGGTCTTGCTCGCCAATGGCCGCAAGATCGACGCTCAGCTCTGGTCGATCCGCGGCGAGACGGAGATCGACGATTGGTATGACGCCGCCGGCGTTTGGGCTGGCCTCAAGGGCAAACTCCAGGACGGCTCAATCATCGAATACCGAAGACTTTAGACCGCAGTCTGCTCCAGTGCCTTGAGAACCGCATCGCCCATCTTGGCCGTCGACAGCTGACCGCCGAGATCACGGGTGCGGGCCCCATCTTCAAGAGCGCGGATCACGGCGGCCTTGAGATGATCTGCTGCAGCAACCTCATCGAGCGACCATCGCAAGGCCATTTCAAAGGACAAGATCGCCGCCAGAGGATTGGCCAACCCTTGGCCGGCAATGTCGGGGGCCGATCCGTGGATCGGCTCATAGAGGCCCGGCTTTCCGGCAACGCCAAGGGCTGCAGACGGCAGCATGCCCAGGGAGCCGGTCAACTGGGCCGCCGCGTCGGACAGTATGTCCCCAAACAGGTTGTCGGTGACCATGACGTCGAACTGCTTGGGGGCCTTGACGATCTGCATGGCGGCGTTGTCGGCTAGTATATGCTCCAGCTGCACATCGGCATAGTCGCGCCTGTGCAGGTCGGTGACCACTTCGCGCCACAATAGGCCAGAATCCATGACATTAGACTTTTCGGCAGAGTGAACCTTGTTGCGCCGACCCCGGGCCAGTTCAAAGGCCACTCTCGCCACGCGCTCGATTTCGGCGGTGGTGTAGACCTGGGTATCCACAGCCCTGCGGCCGCCGCCGGGGAGGTCTTCTATGAAGCGCGGACTGCCGAAATAAATGCCGCCGGTCAGCTCCCGAACGATCATAAAGTCCAGACCCTCTACCAGCTCCCGCTTGAGACTGGAGGCGTCGGCCAGGGGTTGGAAACAGAGGGCAGGTCGCAGGTTGGCGAACACTTCCATGCCGGCCCGCAGGTTTAACAGGCCAGCTTCTGGCCGCTTATCCCTGGGGACGCCCGCCCATTGCGGGCCACCCACCGCGCCCATCAGGGCAGCGCGAGAGGACTTAGCTGCTTGGAGAGCTTCCTCGGTGAGTGGCACCCCATGGGCGTCATAGCTGCATCCGCCAAACAGGCGCTCATCCAGCGACAGGTGCGGGGTCAGGGTTTCTGCGACCCGCCGGACCTGAGCCGTGACTTCGGGGCCGATTCCGTCCCCGGGCAAAAGCAGAAGGTCAGTCATGCGCGTTCCAGCCAGGGTTGGTCGAGGGCCCGCTTGGCCTCGTAGACATCGATATTGGTGACCGCCGTCAGGGTCTCGCCAATGGCATCCAGGCCCTTCAGCATCTTGGTCTTGCGCTGGGCGTCGATCTCGAAGGTGAAGGCCTTGCCCGATGGGGAGGTGACGGTCTGGGTCTCCAGGTCAATGCTGACCATGTGATTGCCACCCTTGGCCTCATCCATCAGGGCTGCGACCTCATCGGGTTTCAGGACCACCGGCAGCAGGCCGTTCTGGAAGCAGTTATTATAGAAGATGTCGGCAAAGCTGGTGGAAATCACGCAGCTGATCCCGAAGTCCAGTAGAGCCCAGGGCGCATGTTCTCGGGACGAACCACAGCCGAAATTATCTCCGGCCACCAGGACGCCAGCGCCCTGGTATTCCGGCCGGTTGAGGATGAAGTCCGGCTTTTCCTTGCCCTCTGGGTCGAAGCGAAAATCGTAGAACAGTCCCTTAGACAGGCCCTCCCGTTCCACCGTCTTGAGGAACTGTTTGGGGATGATCTGATCGGTGTCGATATTGGCGATCTGCAGGGGGACGCCGCGGGCGTCCAGGCGGGTAAAGGCTTTCATGTCTGGGCGTTCTGTTCAATGAGCAGGGCCGGACCGGCAGGGACGCCGGAGCGGACGGTCAGGACCTTGGTGCCGGGCTTGCGGCCTTTGCGGACGTCGGACACATCAAAGCCTGAAGCGATGAGGCGATCACGGGCCGCTTCGGCGTCCTTAACCCGCCAGGCTAGGCCGCCATAGCTGTCAGGGGCCTCGCTGGCAGGGTGCTTCAGGCTGGCACCGAACTCGACAACGCCGCCGCCACATCTGAAAAATAGCTGGCGCACGCCCCAGTCGGCATTGGAGCGATCCAGTCTGAGGTCCAGACCAAGCTTCGCCCCATAAATCCCCAGGGCCCGATCGGGGTTTGGGGTGCGGATGACAATATGGTCCAGCTCAGTGATGGGCGAGCTGCTGCTTGCCGTCGAGAGGGGCCAAGGCTGGCCGTCCCGCGACGGGTCCACCAGAAGGAGGTTCACGCCTGCAGTGTCTTCGACCTTTAGGGCACTGGTGGTCCAATAGCGCTTTCGCCCGTCGTCATGGGTCGACCCTGTGGTGGCGGGGGCCGTTCCTGATATTCCCCGGCGCGTCATAAGGGCCTGATCAGCCGCGACATTGTCGCTGGTAAAGGCTAGGGCCCACATGCCTTCACCTTGGGTCTCCAGGTGGCTGCGAATGACGTCGCCAAAGGCCCCTTCTCCGCTCGGGCTAATGACGTCCAAGGCCATGTTCGGCAGTTGGAACCAGGCGTGGCGCGCGCCACCGCCCCCACCAATCCAATTGGGTTCAAGGCCAAGCATGCGGCTGTAGGCGGCGATGGCGGCGTCGAGGTCCTTCACCGCCAGGGCGATATGGTCGATCTGGGTGATCATGCCTCAGACTTGCCCTGCAAAAAGTCCCGGACGTCGACAATATGTCCCGCCACGGCGGCAGCGGCGGCCATGGCGGGGCTCATCAGATGGGTGCGACCGCCGCGGCCCTGGCGGCCTTCGAAATTGCGGTTTGAGGTGGAGGCGCACCGCTCGCCCGGCGCCAAACGGTCGGGGTTCATGCCCAAGCACATAGAGCAGCCCGGTTCGCGCCAATCAAATCCAGCGGCGATGAAGATCTCGTCCAGACCCTCTTCCTCCGCCTGGGCCTTAACGAGGCCCGATCCGGGAACCACGAGGGCGCGGACATGGTCTGCAACCTTGCGGCCTTCGACGATGGCGGCGGCCGACCTCAGGTCTTCGATCCGGCTATTTGTGCAGGAGCCGATAAAGACCACATCGACCTTCGCATCGGTCATCGCCTGGCCAGGGACGAGGCCCATATAGTCCAGTGCACGCTGAACAGCAGTTTTTTTGTCTGCTGCGGCAAATTGGTCGGGGTTCGGGGCGCTGCCCGTAACGGCGACGACGTCCTCAGGGCTGGTTCCCCAGGTTACCAGGGGTGCGATATCGGCAGCATTGAGCACCACTTCGCGGTCGAAGACGGCGTCCTCATCCGTGACCAGAGTTTTCCAATAGCTGAGGGCCATATCCCAGGCTCCAGCCTTTGGTGCTGAGGCCCGCCCCAGCAAATAGGCGAAGGTGGTTTCGTCCGGTGCTACCAGACCCGCCCGGGCACCGCCCTCGATGGTCAGGTTGCACAGGGTCATACGGCCTTCCATGGACAGGGCCCGCACCGCCTCGCCGGCATATTCGATCACATAGCCCGTGCCGCCGGCTGTGCCGATCTCGCCGATCACCGCCAGGGCGAAATCCTTGGCCCCGACGCCAGGGGCGGGGGCTCCGTGAAGTGTCACCCGCATGTTTTTGGCCTTCTTGGCCCGCAGGGTCTGGGTGGCCAGCACGTGTTCGACCTCAGAGGTTCCGATGCCGTGGGCCAGGGCCCCGAAGGCCCCGTGGGTCGAGGTATGGCTGTCGCCGCAGACAATGGTCATGCCCGGCTGAGTCCGGCCCTGCTCGGGTCCGACCACGTGGACAATGCCATTGCGCACATCGCCCATGGGAAAGAACTCGATCCCATAGTCTTTGACGTTTCGCTCCAGGGTCTGGAGTTGAAGGCGGGCTTCCTCATCGGCGACCGCGCCGACGCCCTTGGCCTGCCCCTCCGTGGGGATATTGTGGTCGGCCACAGCCAGGGTCCTGTCAGGTCGTCGAACAGGGCGTCTGTCTGCCCGCAGACCCGCAAAGGCCTGAGGGGTGGTGACCTCATGGATCAGATGCAGGTCGATATAGAGAATGGCCTCGCCGTCCTGTTCGGCGACGAGGTGTGCATCCCAGATTTTGTCGTAAAGGGTCTTACCGGACATGGGCGGCATCTAGAGCATTTTCCAAGGCGAGGAAACCGCTGATCCTCCAGAGTTTCGGCGTAAACCTAGGCGGCGTTCAAGAGTGTAGGGCTTAAACATCCCTGACCGATCAGGGTTGTCCTTAGGGCTTCGTCTAGGGGCGTATGGGGTTCTTCCCCAAGGGTGGCGACCAGCTTTGCGTTCTCCAGCAGCAAATCGACGTCCCAGAGATAGCGCATTTCCAGCATCTCCCGCACCATCTCCACAAAGGGCGCAGCAACGGAAAATGCGAACCAAGGCAGGTTCCGGCGGGCCAGTTTACGGCCAGCGACGCGGTCTAGAGCCTGCGCCAAAGCTAAGCCCGTCATCTGGTGGCCCCCATGGTTGAAAACCGCCACGGTCGGCAGATCTGCTTCCATGGAGATAAGCCGCGCAATACTTTGAGCGAAGTCGGGAAGATAGGCCCAGGTATGCACGGCGTGTGCAGGCCCAGGCAGGGTGACGGTCTTCAAGGGCTTGCCCTTGGCGACCCAGCCCTCCGTCAGCCAGGACGATCCGCTGTCGGGGCCGAAAAAGTCCCCTGCCCGGACCACAAGACTGCGAACCCCTATCGACGATGCCTCAGCCAGGCGCGTCTCCAGGGCCACCCGAATGGCACCCTTTCGAGTCTTGGGATTTTGTGGCGACGCTTCGGTCACCCGAGGCCAGGCATCTGGCCCATAATTATAGACATTGCCGGGCAAGACGATGCGGGCGCCGGTGACCTTTGCTGCCGCAATACATGACTCCATCATGCCCGGCTGGAGCTTGGCCCAATTGGCGTAGCCGGGCGGATTGGCACCCTGGAAGATGATTTGGGCCCCTTCTGCTGCTGTTAGAATGTCAGCAGGCTTCATGGCGTCGCCGGTGAACCACTCGACGCCCCTGAGGTCCGGACGGTCTGGGCGGCTGGAGGACCGGTTCAGCCCGCGGACCCGCCAACCTTGCCCAAGAAGGGCAGCGGCCACAGCCCCGCCAATGGATCCGGTGGCGCCGATAACGAGGGCGAGCGGCCTAGAGGACATGGGTTTCTTCCTTTCCTGTCTGATGCCGGGGACTATCTGCGAAGCCTTTGACCTGCGGAATTGCGCTTTGATGTGGCTCTGATATTCATAATCGTATGAGCTCAGAACCCGCTTGGGACCTCTATCAAAGCCTGCATGCCGTCCTTCTGACCGGCAGTTTCTCTGCGGCTGCCCGGGCGCGGGGGCTGACCCAACCGACCCTGGGGCGTCACATTGAGTCCCTGGAGCAGGGTCTTGGGGCACCACTCTTTCTGCGTAGCTCCAGGGGGCTGACGCCGACGGATCTTGCAGAAACCCTCCGACCACATTTGGAAGAAATGGCTGCCGCCGCGGGCGCAGCCCTCCGGGATGCCTCAGGCGCAGCCGATGGGGAACAGGGGGTGGTCCGGGTCGCCGTGAGTGAGTTCATGGGCGTTGAGGTTCTCCCGCCGATCCTGTCGAGCTTTCACGACAAGCACCCTGACATTGTCATCGAAATGGTGCTTTCCGATCGCACTGAGGACCTGTCACGACGGGACGCCGATATCGCCGTTCGCATGGTGCGACCAACCCAGGGTGCCTTGGTCGCCCGGAAGATCGGCGCGATCCGACTGGCATTTTATGCCTCAGAAAGTTACGTGGCCCGCCACGGTGTGCCGTCAGGGTTTGAGGATCTGCGCAAGGGTCACACCCTGATCGGTTATGACCGTGAGCGTATTGACCTAGAGGCCCTGCGGCACGTGGACTTTGGCGACATCGAAATCTCGCGAAACACCTTCCAAGTGCGGACGGACAATAACTTGGCCCAGGCGGCTTCTGTGCGCGCGGGGCTGGGCATTGGCGCTGTGCAAAGTACCCTGGCCCGCCGCTGGGGCTTGGTGCCGATCATGCCTAACGCCTTCCATTTCGAGTTGGAAGTCTGGGTCGCCATGCATGAGAATCTTAAAGGGTCGCGCCGCATGCGACTCATGTTCGATCATTTGGCCGAGGGCCTGTCATCCTTCCTGGCAGAGGAGCGCAAGCTGAAGGGCTAGCCGCCCGCTTGAGCGACAACGTCCAGCAGGTAGCGGCCATAGGCGGTCTTGCCGAACACCTCGCCCCGCGCCTTCAGCTGGTCGCGGGAGATGAAGCCGTTGTGGAAAGCGATTTCTTCGAGGCAGGCCACCTGGACGCCCTGGCGCTTTTGGACAGCGCGGACAAACTCAGACGCCTCAATCAGGCTCTCGTGGGTGCCCGTATCGAGCCAAGCATAGCCCCGCGATAGCTGCTCCACATAGAGCTCGCCCATGTCCATATAGGCGCGGTTCAGATCCGTGATTTCGTATTCGCCCCGCGCCGAGGGTTTGACCTGTTTGGCCAAGTCTACGACGCGATTGTCGTAGAAGTAGAGCCCCGTGACC
>CAITHQ010000224.1 GCA_903892305.1 uncultured Alphaproteobacteria bacterium | reverse complement strand
CCGACCTCGGGCTCTATCACCTTTGACGGCCTAGATGTGATTGCAGAGCCGGAAAAGCTGCGGCGGACCTTGGGCTATCTACCTCAGGATTTTGGGGTTTATCCGCGGGTTTCGGCCTATGACATGCTTGATCATATGGCTGTGCTAAAGGGCATAGCCTCGGCCGCCGACCGCAAGGCGACGGTGGAGTCCCTGCTGGTCCAGGTCAATCTTTGGGAGGTCCGCAAGAAGGCCGTCGCCGGCTATTCCGGCGGCATGCGCCAAAGGTTCGGCATTGCCCAGGCCCTGATCGGCCGTCCCCAGCTGATCATTGTCGATGAACCCACAGCGGGCCTCGACCCCGAGGAACGTAACCGCTTCCTCAACCTGCTGGCCGAGATTGGCGAGAACGTTGTCGTCATCCTGTCGACCCACATTGTGGAAGATGTCTCCGAGCTCTGCCCCCGCATGGCCGTGCTGGCCGGCGGCAAGATCCTGCGCCAAGGGGCACCTCACGATCTGATTGATGAGCTCAAGGGCAAGGTCTGGCGGCGCACTATTGCCAAGGCCGACCTCGAACGCTTCCGCCAAGAGCACGTGGTGATTTCCAGCCGCCTGGCCGCTGGCCAGACCGTGATCCATGTGCTCAGCGACACGTCGCCGGGCCAGGATTTCTCGAGCATCGATGGCGGGCTGGAAGACGTCTATTTCTCGACCCTAACCGCCTCGCGTCGCGCAGCTTAAGGTCGCCCCAGATGTTCGCTAAAATCGCCGCCTTTGAGCTGCGCTATCAGCTGCGCCAGCCGATATTTGCCGTCGTGGTCATGATCTTTTTCCTGCTGGTCTTCGGGTCGGTGACCGTGGACCAGATCCACATCGGCTCAGGTGGGAGCATCCACAAGAACAGTCCCCAGGCAATTGCTGAGACCTGCCTGATCATGACTGTGTTCTTCATGTTCGCGGCCACAGCCTTTGTGGCCAATGTGGTGGTGCGCGACGACGAGACTGGGTTCGGGCCGATCATTCGCTCTACCTCGGTCAGCAAGTTTGACTACCTGTTCGGCCGGTTTACCGGTGCCTTCCTGGCCATAGCCTTGGCCTATTTGGCCGTTCCATTGGGAATTTTTCTGGGCTCACTCATGCCCTGGGTGGATGCTGAAACCTTAGGCCCCAATAGGGTTGGCGACTATGCCTTCGCCCTTTTTGGGCTGGCCCTGCCCAGCCTCTTCCTGATCAGCGCCATGTTTTTCGCCTTAGCGACGGCAACTCGCTCCATGATGGCCACCTATCTGGGCGCTGCGGGTTTCCTTGTGCTCTATGTGGTGTTCAACGCCCTGACCAGGGATCCAGAACTGCGCAAGATCGCAGCCTATTTCGAGCCCTTCGGTATTGCGGCCTTCAACTCGGCGGTCCGCTACTTCACCGCCTCGGATGCCAACACCCTCCACCCGCCCTTGCAAGGTGCCCTACTCTATAACCGCGTCATCTGGGTCGGCGTGGCCCTTGCCATGCTGGGCTTGGCCTATGGGATATTCCAAACGGAAGCCGTCGGTGTCCGAGACAAAGGCAAGGCCCCCAAGGTCGTGGATCCACAACCAGCCCCCGCAAGCGGCCGTTTGCCTACACCGAGTTTTGGTCCTCAAGCCGGCTGGGCGCAGCTCTTTATGCGCATGCGTTTTGAAATGGGCCAGGTGTTTAAGAGCCCGGCCTTCCTGGTGCTGTTGGTGCTGGGTCTGTTTAACAGCCTGGCCGGGTTACTTCTTGGGGCCGAAGTGGGCGGCTCTGCCCTCTATCCCGTCACCCGCTGGGTCATAGCGACCCTCAACGGAGCCTTCACCTTCATCGTGATCATTATCGCGGTCTATTATGCGGGCGAGCTGGTCTGGCGCGACCGCGACCGCAAGACCCATGAGATTGTCGACGCGACCTCCGCCCCGGACTGGACCTTCCTGTTACCCAAGACCTTGGCCTTGATCCTGGTGCTGTTTGCCACCTTGGGCATCAGCGCCCTTGGGGCCATTGCCGTCCAATTGGCCAAGGGGTTTACGGACCTTGAGCTTGGCAAGTACCTCTTTTGGTACATCATCCCCAATGCCATTGATTGGGCCCTGCTTGGGGTCCTGGCGATCTTTCTGCAGGCCATTTCCCCGCACAAGTTCATCGGCTGGGGCAGCATGGTGATCTATATGATCGCCACCATCATCATGCCCAGGATCGGGCTTGAGCATAACCTCTTTATCTTCGGAAATTCGCCGCCCGTCCCCCTATCGGACATGAATGGCCAAGGGGATTTCGCCGGTTTTGCCGGGTGGTTTCGAGCCTATTGGTCAGCCATCGCTATAATTCTGCTGGTGCTCAGCTATGGCCTCTGGCGGCGGGGAACCGAAACCCGGCTGGTGCCGCGCCTAAAACGTCTACCTCGAAGGCTGTTCGGACCGGCGGGGATTTTGGCTGGGCTGTCGCTCATCGCTGCCATCGGACTAGGGGGCTTTATTTATACCAACACCAATATCTGGAACGACTACCGCACCTCCAATGCCAACGAACAATACCTAGCAGATTACGAAAAGGCCCTACTGAAGTTTAAGGACCTGCCGCAGCCGTCCATTACCGATGTGGACCTGAAGATCGATCTGCATCCCCATGAGCCCCGTATGACCACCAGTGGGGCCTATCAGTTGGTCAACCGCACTGGCGCGCCGCTGAAGGATGTACACGTTCGGGTCGATCGGGACGTCAAGGTTCTGCAGCTGGCACTGACAGGGGCCAAGGTCAGCAAGATCTATGACCGGTTCAACTACACGATCTTCACCTTCGACCAACCTCTGGCCCCAGGTTTGGCATCCACCCTGACCTTTGAAACCGAGCTGGCTCAAAGGGGATTTAGGAATTCCGGCAACATCACCTCGGTGGTCGATAATGGTACCTTTGTGAACAACTTTCAGTTTGCGCCCATCATCGGCATGAACCGGGGCCAGCTGCTGCAGGACCGGGCCAAGCGCCGCAAATATGGTCTGCCGCCCCAGCTGCGTCCGCCCAAGCTCGAAGACCGCGCCGCACAGGCCAAGAACTATCTGGCCAATGCCGATTGGGTAAATGCTCGGATCGCCATCACCACCGAGGCCGATCAGACCCCCATCGCCCCAGGCTATTTGATCTCAGACGTCACTGAGAATGGTCGACGCACGGCGGTCTTTCAGACCGATGCGCCGGTGCTGAACTTCTTTTCTATCCAGTCTGCGCGATACGCGGTGCGCAAGGTCATGCACAAAGGCGTTGAGCTGGCGGTTTATTACGATGCCCAGCACCCCTGGAATGTGGACCGTATGCTGAAAGCCATGGGAACAGGGCTGGACTATTATCAAGCCAATTTCGGGGCCTATCAGTTCCATCAGGCTCGAATTATCGAGTTTCCCGACTATGCGGAATTCGCCCAGGCCTTTGCCAACACCATGCCCTATTCAGAAGGTATTGGCTTCATCGCGGACCCGACAAAGCCCGATAAGATCGACTATAACACCTACATCACCGCCCACGAATTGGCGCACCAATGGTGGGCCCACCAGATCGTCGGGGCTGACATGCAGGGTGCAACGGTCCTGTCGGAGACCCTGGCCCAGTATTCTGCCCTAATTGTCATGGAAAAGACCTATGGTGCCGACGGGATCCGTAAGTTCTTGAAGCGTGAGCTGGACAGCTATCTGCGAAATCGCGGAGGCGACGTGGTGGAGGAAGTGCCCCTGATCCGCGTGGAGGATCAGGGTTATATTCATTATCGTAAGGGCTCCCTGGTCATGTACCTGTTGCGGGACCAGCTGGGGGAAAACACGGTCAATGCAGCCCTGCGCAAGCTGCTGAAAGACCATGCCTTCAAGGGGGCACCCTATCCACGCTCCCAAGATCTGGTAGACGCCCTTCGCGAGGAGGCTGGCTCGAACGCCCAGGCTCAGGAGCTTATCACCGACCTCTTCGAGAAAATCACGCTCTATGATCTCAAGACCAAGTCGGCCTCGGCCCGCAAACGAGCAGACGGCCGATATGATCTGACCCTGACTGTAGACGCCAAAAAGATCTATGCTGACAGCAAGGGCAAGGAGAACGAGGCGCCCCTGTCCTATGAGGTCTTCGATATCGGTGCCTTTGACGCCAAGCCGGAGGACAAGGGTTTCGGTGCCAAGGACGTGATCTATTTCCACGGTCGCCCCTTGAGATCTGGGACCCAGACACTCACCGTCATTGTCGACAAAGTGCCGAAATATGCCGGGCTTGATCCCTATAATAAGCGGATTGACCGGAACTCGGACGACAATGACGTAAAGGTTGAATTGGTGCGTTAGTCCAAAGCCAAAGGTAGGGCCTTGCCAAACAGGAACGCATAGTGAACATTACTGCGCATCACCCTTTCGCGAGGTCAGCGCATGGATGTTGAGGTCGCAGATTTTGGCGGGCCCTGGGGCTATATCGAGCCGGAAAAGCCGCACTATCTCGGTCACCGGGATCGCTTGCGCGACCGGGCGGCAGCAGGCGGGTTTGCCGCCTTGCCCGACTATGAACTGCTTGAGCTCTATCTGTTCCGCAGCTTGCCCCGCGGAGATGTAAAACCCCTGGCCAAGGCCTTGCTGACGCGGTTCGGCTCGATCACCGGGGTCATGGCCGCCAGCCTGTCGGAGCTGAAATCCGTGGCCGGGATTGGACAGACTGTGGCCTTGGATTTGAAACTCGCGCATGAAGCCGCTGTTCGCATGGGCCGTGAGGATGTGGCAAAGCGTACGGTCATCACCTCGTCCTCTCAGCTTCATGCCTATGTCCGATTGGCCATGGCCCACGAGAGCCGCGAACAGTTTCGGGTCTTGTTCCTAGACAAAAAGAACCAGCTGATCGCCGATGAGGTCATGCATCAGGGGACGGTGGACCACGCCCCAGCCTATCCCCGAGAAATCCTGCGCCGGGCCCTGGAGCTGGCGGCCAGTGCTGTCATCCTGGTGCACAACCATCCCTCAGGCGACCCCTCCCCCTCTGGCGCAGACATCAGCATGACCCGGGAAATCATCGACGCCGCCAAGGCCCTGCGCATAGCGGTCCACGATCACCTGGTTGTGGGTCGACAAGGAGTGGCTAGTTTCAAGGCGCTGGGATTGATGTGACGGCAATCACATAACGCTAGCAAAAACTTAAAGCCCCGCCGCCTAGCTAGGCGTCTAACTATCCCTATGGCGTATCGGAAATTTTGAATGGCGGTAAATGACCGCAGGCAAAGTCAGCGCCAGGCGGTCGAAAGTCGTCGCAGGGCCGAGCGCACGCCATTTCGTAAGGTGCGGCGGTTGCGAGAGCGCATCCAAGCCTTGGGCGTCGAGATGGATCTGGTCCGTCCCGAAGAGGTGATGTTGCAAGTCCAAGCCGCCATCCAGGCCGACGAGCCCTTCTGTGTGGCCAATTACAATTTGCATGCCGTTTATCTGGCGCATACGGATCCGGACTTCTCAGCCTTCTGCGACATGGCCGACCTGATTGAGGTCGACTCAGCACCACTGATCTTCTTCACACGCCTTTTGGGCTTGCAGGCCCGAACTTTCCATCGCTGCACCTACCTGGACTGGCGCGAACACTTCTGGAGTCTGGCCGATCGGCAAGGCTGGAAGATCTATTATCTGGGTGGGGCACCTGGTGTCGCAGATCAGGCGGCTCAGCGCCTGAAGGCTACCTATGCAAGGGTCACGCTGCGCACACGAAATGGATACTTCGATGCGACGCCGGGCTCTAAGGACAACGCCGCCATCCTGGCCGACATTGCAGACTTCGCACCACAGGTACTGTTCGTCGGCATGGGCATGCCACGGCAAGAAGCGTGGCTGCGGCATCACATCCCTCAATTGCCTGCCTGCGTAACCTTCAATGTGGGCGGGGCATTTGACTATGAAGCGGGAGTCCAGGCGACGGCCCCACGTTGGACTGGTCGGCTGGGGGTCGAATGGCTCTACCGGCTGCTGCACAATCCCCGTCGCCTGTTCGCCAGGTATTGCATCGAACCCTGGTCCTTGGTGCCCTATGCCATGAAAGACCTGTTCACTGCGGTGAAGGCGGGCCGATTGTTTCGCTGGCCCTCGTCATCAGCACCCCGCAGGGGCTAGGCCAAGCTCAGGGCGATTACCTATTGCCCGTGGGGACACCGGGAGTCGAACCCGGACGGATTTCTCCGAGCGATTTTAAGTCGCTTGCGTCTACCAATTCCGCCATGTCCCCAGGGCTTCTGAGCCTTAGCGAAACAGGACGGCGGCGTCGATAGGGCGCGAAATGCCGTGGCTGGCTAAATTTGATTTTAGTCGTGGGCTATTAATCTTCGGGAATTAGGCTGTCTTCATGGTGCCTGCGAAAGATCAACTTGATCCGAACCCGACCGTCCGCCTTTTAGGCTTGGCGTTCGCCGGCGCTGATCTCGTTTTTGAAGTTTCTAATCAGAGTGAAATCACCTTTGCCCTCGGCGCAGCTGAACGCTTGACGGGGTTCAGCGACACCGCCTTGGTCGGCAAGCGTTGGCAAGATTTGGTCGCCGATGGCGATAGCGACCTGCTAACGGCGCTCCTCAATGGACTTCAAGCGGGAGAACGGCAGGGGCCGCTCCGGGTGACACTGAAGTCCCAAAACCCAAACCTTCCCAGCAAGTTCGGCGCGCTTTCAGTCTTCCGCTTGCCACAGCTTGGCGATCGGGTCTCCTGCGCCTTGAGTCTGGGCGCGCCGGGGGGCATGGACCAGGTCGGAAGCCAGAGCGGCGCACTAATGTCGACGGACGACTTCTCGACAGCGGCAACGCAAATGTTGGCGGAGGCTGATCGCGCTGGCCTCGCCCTTCGTCTAGACCTTATTGAAATGACCGGTCTGCAGGCCTCGCTGGCTCATTTGCCCCCGGAAGCTGCAGAGAAGGCGCGCCAGCGTATGGCCGCAACCCTTCGCGCCGACTCCTACGCCGGTTTGGGCGGCGCCGAAATTTCGCAAGATCGTTTCGCCCTTGTGCGTCCGATGTCGTCCTCCAATGAACGCCTCGAGGAACGCCTTGGCCAAGCCACAGGCGTCGCCGTAAAGCCGACGACGACCAAGCTCTCGCTGACCGCTGGCTCAGTTTCCCAAAATATGCGCGCCATGCGGTATGCCCTGGACCGCTACCTGGAAGATGGCCCTGCCGCCGCGGCCAAAGGATTCACCGCAACGGTGGAGCAAACGGTCAGAGACACGACACGGTTCAAGTCAATTCTCGCCGATAGCGCCTTCCAATTGGCCTATCAGCCCGTGGTATCCTTGCATGATACGAGCCTGCACCACTTTGAAGCCTTGGCGCGGTTTGAAGCCAATGTCAGCCCAGCAGATACCATCCGTTTGGCCGAAGAACTTGAGCTGATCTCAGAGTTCGACTTCGCCGTCGTTCGAGGGGTCGCTAAGGCGCTGATGACGGCGACCAAGGGCACCAAGATTGCGGCAAATATCAGCGGCCATTCGCTCATGCTGCCTCAGTTTTTTGACAATCTCCTGGGTATATTAGCCCTGACACCGAGCCTGCGTCCTCGCATGCTGCTCGAAATTACCGAAACCCGCCTGATCGATGACCTCGATCGCGCCAACCAATTGATTGGCAAACTCAGAGCCGCAGGCCATGTGGTATGCCTTGATGATTTCGGTGCTGGCGCGGCATCTCTTGATTATCTGCGAAAGCTGGACGTCGATTTCGTGAAGATCGATGGGCGTTATATTCAAACCATGGAGGCGGGGTCTAAGGACGCCATCATCGTCAAACACGTGGTTCAAATGTGTGCCGAACTGGGCATGCAGACCATTGCAGAAATGATCGAGACCCAGGAAACCGCAGACCTCGTCAAGTCCCTGGGGGTAAACCTGGGCCAGGGCTGGGTTTATGCCAAGGCCCTGCCAACGCCTGTCTGGGAGCCAAGTTTTTCAAGTTCAACCCTCCGCCGTTCTGGCAGCCGCGAGGAATGGGGCTAGATTAAACCCGCGCCTTCGCACATGGATCAGGGATGCATCCTGTCCTGCTTTGGTTTCGGCGCGACCTGCGCCTGTCCGACAATCCTGCCCTTGCTGCAGCGCTGAAGTCACAGCGCCCCATCTTGCCGATCTACATCCTAGATGAGACCCCGGGCTTGCGGCCCTTAGGGGCGGCGTCCCGATGGTGGCTTGATAAATCCTTGAAGGCTCTTGGGGATGACCTCCAGTCGCGGGGCTCTAAACTGCTCCTGCGGCGGGGCGTCGCCGCCGACATAATGGCGGACCTGGTTCAAGAAACCGGGGCCACAGATATTTTCTTCAATGCCCTATTTGAACCCAAGACCGTTCAGCGAGATCGCGATCTCGCCGAACATTTGCGTGAGAAGAATTGCAAAGCCCACAGGTTCAATGGTGGCCACCTACTCGGGCCAGATCTTCCACTGACCAAGACTGGCGTCGGCTACAGCGTCTTTACCCCCTATTGGCGGGCGGCACGCGGGCACATCGACGTTGGTATGCATGTTCCCGCGCCAGAT
>CAITHQ010000223.1 GCA_903892305.1 uncultured Alphaproteobacteria bacterium | reverse complement strand
GTCTGCGCGGGCAAATGCCTTGGCATCTGACTCCAGAGCCGGCGCAGGCCAGGTGGACACTGTCCGCCGCATTCTGGTGGATTATGGCGGCCCAAATGTCGCCAAGCCCATGCATGTGGGCCACCTGCGCGCCTCCATTATCGGCGAATCCCTGAAGCGCATCTACCGCTTCCGCGGCGACACGGTCCTGGGCGACGCCCACTTCGGTGACTGGGGATATCAGATGGGCCTGCTGATCGGCGCGGCCATGGATGAATCGCCTGAGATCGCCACCCTGATCAATGGGATTAATGGCTCGACGGAGCCCCTTTCAGTCTTGGGGGAAGCCGAGGCCTTTGACCTGTTTGAAAGCCGTATAACCTTAAACGATCTTGACCGGCTCTATCCGGCCGCAGCGGCCCGGGGCAAGGAAGATCCAGACTATCGCGACCGCGCCCGAAAGATTACGGCTGGGCTTCAGGATCGGACGCCGGGCTATCTGCTACTCTGGCGGCACTTCGCCAAGGTGACGCGGGTGGCCCTGGAGCGAGACTTTCACGCCCTCGGCGTCGACTTCGACCTCTGGAAGGGCGAAAGCGATGTTGAGGACCTGATCGATCCCATGGTCGCCGAATTGGACGCCAAGGGGCTGATCGAGGACGACCAGGGTGCCCGGATCATCCGGGTCGCCAACCAGGGGGACAAGCGCCAGCTCCCGCCCTTGCTTGTGGTCTCGTCCGAGGGCTCGGCCATGTATGGCACGACCGATCTTGCCACAATCCTGGATCGCCGGCGTAGCTTTGATCCGCACCAGATTCTCTATGTGGTGGATCAGCGTCAGGCCGACCATTTCGAGATCGTCTTCCGCGCCGCCCTGATGGCGGGTTATGCCACCGAAGGCGGCCTGGAACATCTGGGCTTCGGCACCATGAATGGTGTCGACGGCAAACCCTTCAAGACCCGCGAGGGCGGGGTGCTGAAGCTTAATGACCTGATCGAAATGACCCGTGAAAAGGCCCGCGAGCGGCTGAAAGAAGCTGACCTGGGTGCTGAGCTTGATCCCGAAGCTTTCGAAGCCACAGCCCACGCCGTGGCCGTGGCCGCCCTAAAGTTTGCGGACCTGCAGAACTTCCGTGGCACCTCCTATGTTTTCGATCTCGATCGGTTCTCGAGCTTTGAGGGTAAGACCGGCCCCTATCTGCTCTATCAGGCTGTGCGGGTGAAATCGGTGCTGCGGCGGGCAGCCGAGGCCGGCCATTCGGCCGGGCCCGTTACCGTGACAGATCCAGCAGAACGAGACTTGGTCCTGCTGCTGGATGCCTTCGATCAGGCGCTGGTGGACGCCTATGACAAGAAGGCTCCCAACCTGATCGCCGAGCATGCCTATAAGCTCGCCCAGGGCTTTTCCAAATTCTATGCCGCCTGTCCCATACTGCCCGCCGAGCCCGCCATCAGGTCCTCGCGCCTGACCCTGGCTGAGACTGCCCTGCGTCAGTTGGAGCTGAGCCTGGATCTTCTGGGTATCCAAGCGCCAGAGCGGATGTAGCCCTGGGTCTCCTGCCGTCTGCAACTTGATAGAAAAGCTGATCTTCCAGCTAGGGAAATCGCTTTGCCAACGGGGCCCTTTCGAGAGCATTGCGAGGCTCTGAAGGAGCCAAGCATGCCTATGGATTTCTGGACATTCGCTGCGGTGGGCTTTGGCGCTCAACTGGTCGACGGGGCTCTGGGCATGGCCTATGGAGTCATTTGTTCAACCACCCTGCTGATGATGGGGGTGTCGCCCTCAAATACATCGGCTAGCGTCCACGCCGCAAAAGTCTTTGCAGGTGCGGCCTCTGCGGTCAGCCACCTCTATCACCGCAATGTCGGACGTCGCCTTCTGATCCTTCTGTCCCTAGGTGGGGTCATCGGTGGCATTTTGGGTGCCTATGTCCTGACCTCTATCAAGGGCGACGCGGTGAAGCCCTATGTCGTTGGCTGGCTCGGGCTCATGGGACTGGTCATCCTCTATCGTGCCTGGCGTCAGACACGCCCCCAGCTTTTCTCATGGCGCCTGCCATTCCCCCTCGGCTTTGTCGGAGGCTTTTTTGACGCCATAGGCGGGGGCGGTTGGGGTCCGATTGTCACCTCGACGCTGATGGGCGGGGGTGCAGATCCGAGGCAAGCCATCGGTACGACCAATGCGGCGGAATTCTTCATGGCGATCGCAGTTTCCGTCGCCTTCTTGACCGCTCTTGTTACAGGCCATTGGCAGACCACCGGGCTGATGGACCATGCTTGGTCGGTCGGAGGACTGATCGCCGGCGGTGTTGTGGCGGCACCGATTGCAGGATGGTCGACGCGGCACATTCCGCTCCAGCCCCTGACCTGGCTTGTCGGCCTGCTGGTGACCGGTCTTGCAATCTGGCAGGGCGTCGATCTCGTAAAATAGAGTGCTGACGACAGGCCCAAGACACCGAGTCTGAAGTCTGCGAATTGCAGTTGCACAGAAAACATACAGGTTCCGTTCAATCACCTGGGCCGGGTCTTGCAGCCTTGACTCCGTGACCCCGTTCAACGAGTCTAATCTCCGACTCTCGCGGGAGAGATCGGGGCCTCACCGCCCCGGAGCCGAAGGCGCAACCGCCCCGGAAACGCTCAGGCAAACGGACCGCGAAAGGCTGATGAACGCTGGAAAGTAGCGCCCTCTTGGGTGCTCGCCGAAGGAGCAAAGAGCCCTCGCGGGTTCTGAAATCTCTCAGGTTCCAAAGACAGCGGGGGCAAGGCGTCGTCGGAGATCGGTTCCGTACGCGTCGCGTCAGCGGAGTCGACCCTTGTCAGAAGAGACCCTGAAGATCACGCCGCTCCATGCCGCGCATATTGCTGCGGGTGCCCGCATGGTGCCCTTTGCCGGCTATTCCATGCCGGTCCAATACAAGGATGGAGTGCTCAAGGAGCACTTGTGGACCCGCACCCATGCTGGCCTGTTCGACGTCAGCCATATGGGTCAGGCACGGCTGCGCGGCGAGGCACCGCTGACAGCCTTCCAGCGGGTGACACCTGGCGACTTCAAGGGCCTCAAAGCTGGCAAGCAACGCTATTCCCTGCTGTTGAATGCATCGGGCGGGATCATTGACGACCTGATGGCGGCTCGCCCCGATGACGACGGGCTTTTTGTCGTGGTCAACGGCGCCTGCAAGGACAATGACTTCAAGGTGATGGGCGACGTCCTGGCGGGCCAGGTTGAGATCGAACGCCTTGAAAACCGGGCGCTCTTGGCTCTGCAGGGCCCAGAGGCCTGCGCCGTTCTGGCTGCTCATATCCCCCAGGCCACCAGTATGGTTTTCATGGACAGCGCTGCCTTGGAGGGCTTCGGGACAGACGTCCTTCTGTCGCGGTCCGGCTATACAGGTGAGGACGGCTATGAAATTTCGATCCCGGCCCATGAGGCCGAGCGGGTCTGGAACCTGCTGCTGAATGATGAGCGGGTGCGGCCTATTGGCCTGGGCGCTCGCGACAGCCTGAGGCTAGAGGCCGGGCTTCCTCTCTATGGTCACGATGTGGACGAAAGTGTCAGTCCGATTGAGGCCGACCTCGCCTTCGCCGTTTCGCCCAGGCGGCGGGAGGCTGCCGATTTTCCGGGGGCTGGCCGTATTCTTGGCGAACTGGCAGGGGGCGCAACCCGCAAGCGGGTTGGTCTAAGCGTGCTCGAAGGTGCACCTGCCCGGGAAGGTGCCGAGATCGCCGATGTGGATGGCAAGGTCATCGGCGTGGTGACCTCAGGCGGTTTTGCGCCAAGTCTTTCAGCCCCCATCGCCATGGGCTTTGTACCCCCAGCTTTCGCCTCGCCCGGGACCAGACTGAGGGTCATTGTGCGCGGCAAACCTCAGCTCGCTGAGGTGACGGCCATGCCCTTTGTTCCCCACCGTTACGTCCGCAAACTTTAAGAAGGACCCAAACCATGCGCTTCACCAAAGATCACGAATGGGTCGAACTGGACGGCGATATCGCCACGGTCGGCATCACCGCCTATGCGGCCGATCAGTTGGGAGACGTCGTCTTCGTTGAGACGCCGGACCTCGGCAAATCTCTTAAGTCTGGCGACGCCATGGCCGTGGTCGAGAGCGTCAAGGCAGCCTCTGACGTCTACGCCCCCTTGTCGGGGGAAGTGGTGGAAGCCAATGGCACCCTCGGGGATGCGCCGGAAACGGTCAATGACCAGCCCGAAGGCCTCGGCTGGTTCGCCAAGATCAAAATTGCCGACAGGGCTGAGTTTGACGCCCTGATGGATCGCCCCGCCTACGAAGCCTTCTTGGGAAGCCTTTAAGCCTCATGCGCTATCTTCCCCTGACCCCTGCTGATCGCGCCAAGATGCTGTCAGTGATCGGTGCCAAGTCCATTGATGACTTGTTCATCGACGTGCCCGGCGTTGCCCAAATCCGCGACCTTTTCGATCTGCCCCGCCATGCCGGCGAGATGGAGGTGGAGCGTGAGCTCGCGGCCCTGGCCGCGATGAACCGGCCTGCCGGTTCTGGGCCATTCTTCTGTGGGGCAGGGGCCTACAAGCATCACATCCCCGCCACCGTGGATCATGTGATCCAGAGGTCAGAATTCCTGACCAGCTACACCCCCTATCAGCCAGAGATCGCCCAGGGCACCTTGCAGGTCCTGTTTGAATTCCAGACCCAAGTCGCGGCCCTGACGGGCCTCGATGTGGCCAACGCCTCCATGTATGACGGCTCAACGGCCTGTGCTGAGGCGGTGATGATGGCCCAGCGTGTCACCCGCCGGAACAAGGCTGTACTGTCAGGCGGCCTACACCCACATTATGCGGCGGTCACCCAGACCATAGCCTCCGCTGAGAGCATGGAGATCACTCGGCTGGCCGCCGCCATCGATGCCGAGGCTGCGGTGATCGCATCAATAGACAACGACACAGCCTGCGTCGTTGTTCAGACGCCTAATGCCTTTGGCACGGTTACAGATGTCAGCAAGGTTGCTGAGGCCGCTCATGCGGCCGGTGCCCTGCTCATCGTGGTGACGACAGAGGCCATCTCCTTTGGCCTGCTCAAGTCTCCCGGCGAAATGGGGGCAGACATCGCCGTGGCAGAAGGTCAGTCCATTGGGGTGGGCCTCAGCTATGGCGGCCCCTATGTGGGGCTCTTTGCCTGCAAGGAAAAATACGTCCGCCAGATGCCCGGACGCCTCTGCGGTGAGACCCTAGATGCCGAAGGCCGTCGCGGCTTTGTCTTGACCCTGTCGACCCGGGAACAGCACATCCGGCGTGACAAGGCGACCTCTAACATCTGCACCAATTCAGGCCTGTGCGCCCTGGCCTTCACCATCCACCTCTCCCTCCTGGGGGAACGAGGGCTAAAGTCTCTAGCGGCGTTAAATCACAGCCGGGCTAGAGAGCTGCGTGACGCCCTAGCGGTCATCCCCGGGGTTCAGATCCTCACTCCGCGCTTCTTCAATGAGTTTGCAGTGCGCCTACCCGTCAACGCCGCTGAGACGGTTGAGGCCTTGGTGGGGCAAGGAATTGTTGCTGGCGTGCCCTATTCGCGCCTGGCACCTGAGGCCGGCATGGACGACGTCCTGCTGGTCGCCGCGACGGAGACAACCACGGAGGCTGATATCGCCGCCTTGGTTGTAGCGCTTAAGGGGAGGACCGGACAATGAGCATGAACAGTGTTGGCCGCCCAACGCGACCCGATCAGCAAACGCCGGGCGTAGGTGGATCTCTGACAGGGGCCCGTGGCCTTCTGCAGGACGAAGCCCTGATCTTCGAGCTGGGGGGCTGGGATAAGACGGGGGTGGACCTTGAGGCGCCGAAGTTCGACGCCTCAGACCTGGGCGATCTGGTGCGCACCGCGCCCATGGGTTTGCCTGGCCTCTCTGAGCCTGAAACCATGCGCCACTATGTGCGTTTGAGCCAAAAAAACCATGCCATCGACCTGGCCCTCTATCCCCTGGGATCGTGCACCATGAAGCATAATCCCAGGCTAAATGAGAAAATGGCGCGGCTTGCGGGCTTTGGGGATTTGCATCCCCTGACGCCGGTCTCCGCCTCACAGGGGGCATTGGCCCTGATGGATCGTCTGGCCCACTGGCTGAAGACCCTGACCGCTATGCCAGCCGTTGCCATGTCGCCCAAGGCGGGTGCCCATGGCGAACTCTGTGGCCTGCTCTGCATCAAGGCGGCACATGAGGCCAAGGGGCAGGGCCATAGGCGGACGGTTCTGGTGCCAACCTCAGCCCATGGTACCAATCCGGCGACCGCGGCCTTTGTCGGCTATTCCGTCACCGAGATTGCTCAGACGGAGGATGGTCGCGTGGACTTGGCCGATCTGGAAGCTAAGCTTTCGGCCGATGTGGCGGCCATCATGGTCACCAATCCAAACACCTGCGGTCTTTTCGAGCGGGACATCGTCGAGATTGCGCGTCTTACCCACGAGGTTGGTGCCTACTTCTATTGCGACGGGGCGAATTTCAACGCCATCGTTGGCCGGGTTCGTCCAGGCGACCTTGGCGTCGACGCCATGCATATCAACCTGCATAAGACCTTCTCCACGCCCCATGGGGGCGGTGGACCCGGTGCCGGCCCCGTCGTCCTGTCAGCGGCTCTGGCACCATTTGCCCCGGCACCTTGGGTGGTGTCAGGATCTAACGGCTTTGATTTGATCGAAAGTCCTGAGGGTGATGCGGTCCAGGGCTTTGGCCGCATGGTGGCCTTCCAAGGACAGATGGGCATGTTTGTTCGTGCCTATGCCTACATGCTCAGCCATGGTGCCGATGGCCTGCGCCAGGTGGCGGAAGATGCCGTTCTCAACGCCAACTATATCAAGGCGCGCCTGTCCAAAGTGATGACCCCGGCCTTCCCGGAGGGGCCCTGCATGCACGAGGCACTCTTCGATGATCATTGGCTTGAGGGAACAGGGATCACCACCCTGGACTTCGCCAAGGCGATGATCGATGAGGGTTTCCACCCCATGACCATGTATTTTCCCTTGGTTGTGCATGGTGCCATGCTGATTGAGCCGACAGAAACAGAGTCCAAATTAGAGCTGGATCGGTTTTGCGATGCCCTAATCGCCTTGGCGCATGCTGCAAAGGCCGGGGATGTGGACCGGTTTACGGGTGCGCCCTATCTGGCCCCCCTGCGGCGACTGGATGAGACCCAGGCAGCTCGGAAGCCCAAACTGACCTGGAAGCCTGTGTCTCAAACGCCGCTAGCGGCAGAATAGCGCACCTTGCCGAAATTTAACGAGAACCCTGTCTTTACGAGTCGCCACTACATGCTCATATCAGCCTAACGCGATCACCGGTTGACCTCCCAGATTTGCCGCGGATCACGGAACCCAGGATTATGACCGTGTCTTTCGTGACGCCCAACCTGCGCTTAATGCGCGCCTCGGACGAAGCTGCCCGCGACCTTGTGGGTCGTATTGGCCGCTTTTTGCTGGTTATGCTGGGTCTGATGGTAATGTCGGTCGGGTTGGTGACAGCGCCACTCCCTGGTCACCTTGGCCTGCCAATCTTGGTGGTGGGTCTGATGATTGTCTTGCGCAACTCTTTCAAGGCGCGTCGCCGCTTTGTTCGTATGCAAAGGGCGCATCCAAAAATGATCTTCCCCCTCCGCCGGCTGATGCGCCGCGAGCCTGAGGTTATTCTGGTTATTTGGCAGCAAACCCTAAGGGTTGAGCGCCTTATCCCCGACCGGAGATTTCGTGTTCTGGTCAAGGCCCGCAAGGCTTTGCGTCGTCGAGGGCATAAGCTTGATCCTCCGGGCTTCACACCGCGGGTCATTCCGGCCAAATAGTCTGGGCAATAAGGTCGATATTTTCGGCTAGGCCTTATAATTGGCCACAAGGCGTCTCATATCGGACGCTGACAGTTGTCCCTGCCCACCTTAAAATCTGAAACTCAATTGGCGACCAAACGCGTTCATCGGGCGGCAGACGCCATCGCTGCAGACTTTGCGGCCCGGATCGCAAGGGGAGCTCTGACTCTTTTGGGCGGTCTGGTGGTGGTGCTGGGCATTCTCATTGCCCCCCTGCCGGGGCCTATGGGCCTGCCGGTGGTGGTCATTGGCCTGATGCTGATCCTGCGGAACTCTTTCAAGGCGCGCCGGCAATTTGTGCGGTTTCAGCATGCGCACCCAAGAATTGCTCGCCCCATACGCCGCCTGCTGCGGCGGGATCCGGAAGTAATCCTTTTCTTCTGGGAGCAGCTGCTTCGCCTGGAGCGGCTGCTTTTACCAAGGTCCTGGCGGCATCTGGTGAAATTGCGGCACAGGTTCAGGCAGTCTCGATCCACCCAGAGCATGGTCCGATAAGTAGACACTGGTTATCGGATTGAACCATTTCCAAGAAAAAGGGCCCTTTCGAGCCCTTGAACTTCAGATTGGATATTCAAGCTATTGGAGCTTGCTGCCGATCTGGGCGATGGCAATGTCGATCATGGGATCAGACTTTGACCCGGCCAGCCGAGCCACGAGGACCTGTTCAGCCATCTGCGCCGCGAGATCTGCGGCCGCAGCCTTGACCTCGGTCTGAGCCTGAGCTTCCGCGTTTGCGATCTTGCGCTCGGCCAGAAGTTGGCGACGGGCGAGACTTTCCTCAAGCTTAGCCTTGGCTTCAGCTTCGAAAACTCGAACCTGTTCGTGGGCGGCAGCCAGCATGTCCTTGGCCTGACGCTCGGCTTCAGACCGTTCGGCCTGCAGAGACGCCAAGAGGCTTTCAGCCTCCGCACGGATCCGCGCAGCTTCGTCCAGATCGGCCTGGATGGAGGCCGTCCGGGCATCGAGGGTTGCCGCTATCGCCTGGGGGGCCTTTGCAACAAAAATGACAATGCCGAGGAAGATGAGCAGGCCAATGCCGACCCAGAATTCAGGGTCAGAGGGATTGAGGAATTCTGGCATCAGACGGCTCCCTGGCCAGCGGCCTTGATCTCGGCCTCGGTTACCGTCGAGCCAGTCAGGCGTTCAACAATGGCCTGGGCTGTTTCTACGGCAATGCTGCTGACATTGGTCATGGCTGCGTCGCGGAGCCCGCGAATGCGATCTTCCGCCTTAGCAAGTTCGCCTGCCAGACGTTCATCTTCAGCTGCCTGGCGCTTATTCAATTCCGCCGTGGCTTTGGTCTTGGCCTCGACGGCAAGCGCTCGAGATGCGGCCCGCGCCTGCTCTATTTCAGCCTTAGCGGCTGCAGCCTGGGCATCTGCCTCTGACTGAACTGTGCGGGCTTGATTCACCGCTGAAGCAATGGTTTCAGCACGCACATCCAATACCTTGCGCAGCCGCGGCACGAAGACCTTGGCGAGCAGGGTATAGAGGACAGCAAAAATCAGCAGCAGCCAGACAATCTGACCACCCCAGAATTCAAACTTGAATTGCGGCAGCCCGCCACCGCTTTGAGCGGCTTCTGTCGACTCGCCAGTATGAGCGGCCGCAGAGTCTGCGGGTTGAGATGTAGGTTCGGCGGCCATAAGGCTTAGGCGTCCTAAAAACAGAGGGGCGGCCTGACGGAGTCGCCAGACGCCCCAAGCTGTGGTCGTGGCTTAGCTGAACAGGATGAGCAGACCGAGCACGAAGGCCAGAATGCCCAGAGCTTCGGTCAGAGCGGCACCCAAGATCAGGTTGGTGAACTGGCCTGCGGCGGCCGAGGGATTGCGCGTCGCACCTTGCAGGAAGCCCGAGAAGATGGTGCCCACGCCAATGCCCGCGCCGATCATGCCGAGGGTCGCGAGGCCCGCACCGATGTATTTAGCTGCAGCCGGATCCATGTTTTTAGTCCCGTTTGGAAGTTGAGAAGAGAGGAGTGAAACCCGACCGTTAGTGATGATGGCCGAGGTTGACCACGTCATTGAGATAGACGCAGGCCAGAACCGCAAAAACGAATGCCTGGAGGAAGGCCACCAGGAATTCTAGAGACGTCAGTGCCACAACCCCGCCTAACGACAGGGCTGCTCCAGCATAGCCTAGAGTGGCAATGCCGCCTGTTGCCGCCAGTGTGCAAAGGGATACGACAAACCCGGCGAAGACCTTCAGGGCCACGTGCCCCCCCAGCATATTGCCGAAGAGACGCAAGGCCAGGGTCACTGGACGAAGCAGGAAGGAGATGAATTCGATCGGAGTGACCAGGATCAGCATGTACCAGGGCACGCCCGCTGGGACGAACAACTTGTACATATTCGCACCGTTGCGGGCGAAGCCGACGATCAGCACCAGTAAAATGGTCATGACGGCCAGGGTCGCCGTGACGGCAAGCTGGGAGGTGGCTGTGAAGACCAAGAACAAGCCGAGGAAATTCATCACCAGGATGAAGAGGAAAATGGTGAAGACAAAGGGGAAGAAGGTGCGGCCTTCATGGCCGATAATCCCAGTAGCCAAGTCATCAATATAGCCGAAAATGCCTTCGCCGATCACCTGCAGGCGACCTGGGACGACAGCAGCCCGAGCGGTGACCATAGCAAAAAATAGCACAATGATCGTGGCTGCGATCATCATCGACAGAATGGAGTTGTTGATCGACAGGTCGATGGCGCCAAGGCCAGGGACGTTGACGGTCGGCAAGGCGAGAACCGGGTGGATCTCGAACTGATGCATCGGGCTGGCCATGCCGCCTCGAACTCCTTTAATCGTCCTCGTCGTCGAGGGCGAGGTCCTGCGGGGGCCCCCACTCACTCGCCAACGCGGCGCTCATACGTGCGGCCATACGAACGGCCATCCAAATCGAAATCCCAAAGCCCAAAAGAACTCCGGCGATCATACCCCAAGGCGCGGTGTGGATCAGGGCGTCGGCAATGGCGCCGAAACCAATCCCCACAAAAACGCCCCCGAACAAAACACCAATCAGACGGGCACCGTCGCCATGCGCTTTGGACCCATAGTCCGGCGTAGGCTGGGTCGTCCGCGCTGAAAGCGCTTCGGCTCGCGCATCGAGGCTTTTGATGGCCTCCTCACGCGAAGTTTCGGGTAGCGCCATATGTCACACGGTCTCTCGACCATGACGTCTCCGACACAGCCCCGGGCTTCAAGTCGCGCGGAACCTATAGCCGAGTGTGCGGTGCGTCAAGGCTGGCTGGAAAGGGTTTTAACATGTTGAATAAAAACAATTATTATTAGAATTAAGTCGCGAGTCCAACCCGAGTCGGGTTTCGTTGGCAAACCGTGTCAAATGCGCGCCCGGCAGAAACCCCTCCAACGCGATCTCGGAAGGTCTACTGAGCCGCTAGGACTTCGGCTTGTCTCAGATCGACGGAGACGAGTTGCGAGACGCCGCGTTCGCCCATGGTCACCCCGAATAACCGATCCATGCGGGCCATTGTAACGGGGTTGTGGGTGATCGCGACAAAGCGCGTTTCTGTCCGCCTCCGCATTTCATCCAAGAGGTTGCAGAACCGCTCAACATTAGCGTCGTCTAGTGGCGCGTCGACCTCATCTAGCACACAGATCGGGGCCGGGTTTGCAAGGAAGACAGCAAAAATCAGAGCACACGCGGTCAAGGCCTGTTCGCCACCGCTCATCAGGCTCATGGTCGCCATGCGCTTGCCCGGAGGGCAGGCATAGATTTCCAGACCGGCCTCCAGAGGGTCATCAGATTCGACCAGCCTCAGCTCCGCCTGCCCGCCCTGGAAAAGGGCTTCAAACAGCGCCTTGAAGTGCCCGTTGATCACATCAAAGGCTGCCACCAATCGATCGCGGCCCTCGCTGTTCAGCTCTTCAATGCCCTGACGCAGACGGCTGATGGCACCGGTCAGGTCGGCTCGCTCCATCTGCATGGTCTCAAGTCTTTGGGCATGCTCAGCGGCCTCGTCCTCGGCGCGCAGATTGACCGGGCCAATGGCGTCCCTTTGTCGCTCCAAGGTCTGGAGATGAGTCTCGACGCCGTCTGTCGCCGATGGGATGGCTACGGCTTCGTCTGCGAGCCTTTGCGCCAGTTGGTCCGGCTCAACATGCAAGGAGTCGCGTATCTGCTGAACGATTTCAGCCAGTCTGTCCGAGGCCGCTTCAAGACGTGCCGCGAGCGTTGCGCGAAGTTCTCGACTTTCCGCCGCAGCGGCGTCCGCGGCTCGCACCATCCGGTCAGCCTCGGCCCGCGCGCCCTCGGCCTGGGCCAGAGCGTCTGACGACTTAGCTCTCCGGGCTTCTGCTTCTGCAAGCTGGCTGAGCAGGTCTTCTAGGCGTCGCTGATGGGTGCCAGGTTTGTCATAGGCATTATCGAGGGCCGCCTTGGCGTCCGACCGGGACATGCTAAGATCGTCCAAACGCTTGGCCGCCGCTTTCGCGCGCTTCAGCCAATCTTCCCGATCCTTGGTTAGCAATTCCAGCCTCCGAGCGCGGCCGCCCCGTTCCCTGGCCTCTACGTCCACTGCGGCGCGCGCCGCAGCGGCGGCTTCCCGGGCTGGACCAGACTTTGCCCGAGCCTCGGCCAGCTTTTGCGGCAGGTCACCTTGGGATGGATCGGACTGGGCCTCTGCCTGGGCCGCAAGGAAGGCAGCTTCCAACTCCGCCAGCTCCGCAGCGAAGCGAGCGATAACGTCGTCCAATGAAGCTGCATGGGCCTCGCGCCGTGCTGAGTCCCGTTCCAGTTTTTCCAGCGCCGCGCGCGCCGTGGTCATGGCGGCTTCCAGTCGAGGAACCGTCGGACGCAACTCGCGGATCTGTGCCTCAGCGCCCTGAACCTCAGCCGTCGTCTTTGCCAAGGCGTCCTTTGCAGATTTGACCTTGGGCTCCAGGGCTTCGATCTCGCCCTCGAGGTCGGACAGGCGATTGCGTTGTTCCATGCGGACCGCCGCAGGCTTGGGTGCCTCTGCCCGGGCCGTAAAGCCATCCCACCGCCAGAGATCCCCCTCCCGGGACACCAGCCGCATGCCGGGACTTAACTGTGCTTGCAGGCGGTCCCCGTCAGCCCGATCAACCAAGGCAACAAAAGCCAGACGCGGCGATAAGGCACCGGGGGCCTTGACCAGGCCCGCCAAGGGGTGGGCACCCTTGGGCCATTGCGGAGACAGGGTGTCGCCGCCGCCCCAGTAGGATGGTGCCTTGGGATCCAATGAGGCGTCGAGATCATCTCCGAGTGCTGCGGCAAGTGCAGCTTCGACCCCCTTGTCTGGTGAAACCTGTTCCAGGGCTGGGGCAAATCCACCTCGCCTAGCCTGGGCCACCAGTTGAGCCAGGGCGCGCGCCTCAGCGGTCATGCGGCCCAATTGCTCATCGAGCTTGCGAGAGATTTCCCGGGCCTCGCTCTCCTTCGCCTGGGCCGATATTCGGGACGCTTCAGCGGCTTCCAATGCGGCTCGGGCGTCGGTCAGAGCCGCCTCAGCCTTTTCCTGGTCGTCTCGCGCGCTCTGGGTTTGCGGATTAACGGCGGGGCCAAGCTGTTCCCGTTCGTGCTTGGCCTGATCCAGCGCCCGGCGGGTGCGGGAGACCCGGGCGGCAGCTTCATCAACCCGCGCTGTCCCAGCCCGGAATCGGGCGTCTTCCGCGGCAATCTGAGCCGCTAGGGTTTCCACCTCAGCCTCAGCGGCCATCCGCAGGGATTCAGCGGCTTCGGCGGCGTTCAGAAGTTCGGGTGTCCGGACAGGTGCCGCGGATATGGCGGCTTCCAAGGCGGCAAGGTCGTCGGCCAGCCGTTGCAGAGCCGCGTCAGCGTCTTCGACAATCTGGGTTTCTCTGGCCCTGTCCTGATCAATGCGCGCGACGTCGCCGTTTAAGCGGTCGACCTCTGCGGTCAGGGCTTCGCCTTCGCGCTCGAGGCGGTCACGGTCAATGGCCAGGCGATGCAGCACCGCTGCTGCCACCGTTTCCGTCTCCCGCAGGGGTTTGATCTGAGCCTCAGCCTCAACCGCGCGCACGGTGGCCGTCGTAGCCTCGCGGGCAGCATCCTCGACGGCGCGGCTAGCCGCATCGGCCTCGTTGGTCAGGCGGCTTGCGGCATCCCGAGCCTCGACCCAACGGCCGTGCAGGACAGCGGCCTGCAGGGTACGTATTTCTGCAGACAGTTTCTTATAGCGATCGGCCTGGCGAGCCTCCCGGCGCAAGCGCCCGAGCGCGGCCTCTAATTCTTTGGCGACATCGTCCAGGCGCTCCAGATTGGTTTCCGCCGCCTTCAGGCGCAGTTCAGCTTCATGCCGGCGGGAATGTAGGCCCGAGACCCCAGCCGCCTCTTCGAGGATCAGCCGGCGATTTTGGGGCTTGGCAGCAATGAGTTCTGAAATTTGCCCCTGGCGCACCAGGGCCGGAGAGTTTGAGCCAGTAGAGGCGTCGGCGAACAGCAATTGCACGTCCCGGGCCCGGACTTCCCGACCATTGACGCGATAGGTTGAGCCCTCGCCGCGATCGATCCGCCGAACCACTTCGAGGACCGGGTGATCGTTGAAGGCCGAGGGGGCCCGCCGGTCGGCATTATCAATGGTCAGGGTGACTTCAGCGTGGTTGCGAGAGGCCCGCCCGCTGGATCCTGCGAAGATGACATCGTCCATACCGCCAGCCCGCATGGCCTTGGCGGAATTGGCCCCCATCACCCAGCGTAGGGCTTCCAGCAGGTTCGACTTGCCGCAGCCATTGGGGCCGACAATGCCCGTGACTCCAGGCTCGATGCGAAACTCAGTCGCATCGACGAAAGACTTGAACCCGGAAAGGCGCAGTCGCTGGAAGTGCACTTTAGACTTAGGTCCTTCCTACTTAGACGCGTCAGCGACAGCGGCGTCCAATTGCTGCAGGGTGACTTCGCCCGAGGCGACTTGCTTGCCATTGATAATAAAGGTCGGCGTACCGCTGATCTTGTCGTTCTTAGTGGCGTTGTCGACCCGTGCATTCAGGGCCTTGAGCGCCGTTTCGTCCGTGATGCAGCTGTTGAATTGAGCCTCGGTCATGCCGGCTGATTGCGCCACACGCAGGAGAACCCCGCGCATATCCCCGGTCTGGAACATTTCTTCCTGAGAATGAAAAATCGCATCAAGAACACTGAAATATTTGTCTTTTCCAGCGCAGCGAGCGGTCAGAAATCCAGCCGCAGCCACTTCGACCGGCGGGGTCAGGAATTCCTTGAAGGTGTAGTGCACCTTGCCGCTATCGATGTACTTAGCCTTGAAAGCTGGGAAGACATCATTGTTGAACCGGGCGCAGTGGGAGCAACTGGCCGAGGCGTACTCAATCATCTGCACCTTGGCCTTGGCGTCACCCATGCTCATGTCCGCGGCGTCGATTTTGGGCGCCTTATTGCATCCGGCCAGTGCCATAACGCCAACCAGGGCGGCGATGAAAAGACTATGGCTAAGTTTCGACATGGGATCCCCTACGTAAATCCGAATGAAAGATTAAAGCGCGAGTCCCGCGTCATGTACCTAGCGTCAAGGCTTGGGCCTGTCCCGCAGCACCCCGCGCCCCAGCTTGAGTAGGGCCTCCTTTAGCGGACCATCGGGCGCTTCCGCCAGACTCTTGCGCAATTGCGTCTCCGCAGCGGCGTCCAGCGGCGGGGATTTGCGCGGCAAGGGGCGGTTAGCGCTGACCATTCCCCGCAGCGGGCCCTGCACAATTCTCAGCTTGTCGACCGCGCCGGCCCCGAGGAACAGATTGACCCGCGCCACGATCTCAGGCGCCTGATGTTGGATGAGGGCCGCCGCTGGCCCAGCCACCCGGATCTCTAGGGCCGCCGCCCCGCCGCCCCGTGGTTTGGTCAGTTTTACAGGTTCCGTTCGCCGGGCAATGTCGGGGCCAACCACTTCCTTCCAGCGGGCCTGCAGCGCACCGGGGCCCTTGCCGAACTTGTCGTCGAGCTCTTTCAGCGTCTTGCTGAGGCCTCTGCCGGCGGGGGGCAAGACCCTGGGCGGCGGGCGCGACCGTTTGCGCGCCAGAATTTCGGCGGCTTCGGCGATGGTGGGCAGGGACCTGCGGCGCATAGGTCATCCTAGCGTCTTGCAGAAAAATCCGCCACGCACCCGTCGCCTCGTCCCCAGACTTCAGGCATGAAGCGTCCGTGAGCTCAATCCGCGAAAAATTGCTGGCTTGGTATGATGCCCATGGTCGAGCCCTGGCCTGGCGCGTCGGACCGACCCAGGTCGCCGCAGGACTGCGAGCCGACCCGTATCGTGTCTGGCTGTCAGAAGTCATGCTTCAGCAGACCACAATCCCTCATGCCACGCCCTATTTCCTGAAATTTACCGCCCGGTGGCCGCGCGTTGGCGACCTCGCGGCGGAAGAGGATGGCGAGGTGATGGCGGCCTGGGCAGGGCTTGGCTATTACGCCCGAGCCCGCAACCTGTTGGCCTGCGCCAGGGCTGTGGCCAAAGATCATGGGGGGGTTTTTCCAGATACGGAGGAGGGGCTGCGCAGCCTGCCGGGCCTAGGCCCGTACACAGCTGCCGCTGTGGGTGCCATCGCTTTTGACCTGCCCACCAATGTGGTGGACGGCAATGTAGAGCGGGTCATGTCCAGGCTCTTTGCGGTCGAGGCCCCCATGCCAGGGTCCAAGCCCGAGCTTAAGGCCCTGGCGGCGAACCTGGTCACTGACCATCGCCCAGGCGACTGGGCCCAGGCTCTGATGGATCTCGGCGCCACAGTCTGCAAACCCAAGTCGCCGACCTGTGATGCCTGCCCTCTTGCGGCCCATTGCAAGGCCAAGGCCCTTGGCGCCCCAGAGACCTATCCCCGAAAGACTCCAAAGGCGGCCCGGCCCCATCGCTATGGCGTCGCCTATGTGGCGACGTCTGGCGAGATGATCGGCCTCGTCCGTCGCCCGCCCAAGGGCCTGCTGGGAGGCATGTTGGCTCTACCGACCACCGACTGGCGCGATCGACCCTTTTCCGAGGCGGAAGCGGAGGCCCTGGCGCCCATGGCGGCGGACTGGCGGTCCATGGGCGAGGTGGAGCATGTCTTCACCCACTTCTCCCTGACCCTGAAGGTGCTGAAGGCAGAGGGTCGAGGTGGCGATCTCATCTGGTCGCCAAGGCGGGATCTAGATGGTCTGCCCAGCGTTTTTCTCAAGGCGGCGAAGGCGGCGCTGAACGCCCTGATCTAGGCTTCGGCTTCGACCTTGTCCTTTGTCTTCGGAAACAGAAAAGCCAGGGTGGTCATGGCGGTCAGGGACATGGCCAGGGCGGCCGCCGGAATGGCTGGAACGCCGGACAGGTGCAGGGCCAGACCACCGACGGCAGATCCCAGGGCCTGGCCCAAGGACACCACCGAGCCATTGAGCGCCAGGGCCACAGGGGCACCGCCTGTGGCCTGGATCAGTCGCGACTGGACCACAGGGGTGATGGAGAAGAGGGCCGTCGCCGCCAGGAAAATCCCGAGCGCCACCAGGGCGGCACTGGGCCAGCCGGGGGGCAGGGCGTGGTGGGTGGCGGCGAAGTGAACGCTCATGGCCGTGGCTTGGATGGCAAAGCCCTGCAGGATCCAGCTCTTTCCAGCATTACGGTCTGCGGCCCGGGCACCGAGGGCGAGGCCCGCTATGGAGCCGACGCCGATCATGGCCTGGAAGGCTCCGACCCCGGCCCCGGTTACCCCGGCACCCACCCGGACAATGGGCTGGATGTAGAGGTTCAGCGTCATATTGGCGGCAAAGGTCAGGAAGGTGGTCAGGTAAAAGGGCCAAACCAGGGGTAGGTTCAGGCTGCCGCCATCGCGCTTGGGCGGGGCGGGCACCTTGGGCAGGAAGAAGGTGACGGCGGTCAGGGCGATAGCTGACAGGCACGCTGCCACCAGGAAGGTGGAGCGCCAGCCGAAGGCCGCGCCCACCAGACTGCCCATGGGAATGCCGACCACAAAGGCCAGGGTCATACCGCTGGACACCATGGCAATGGCCGAACCCCGCCGCTCCGGCGGTGCCAAGGAGGCGGCAGCCACGCTGGCGGCAGGCCCTGACATGGCCCCGGCCAGCCCTGCCAGGGCGCGCAGGCCCAGCAGGGAGGTGAAGTTCGGCGTCATGGAACAGGCAATGTGCAGGATGAGGCCAAGGCCCAGCCCACCCATGACCATGTATTTCCGATCCACCCGACCGAAGGCCCAGGCCGCCAGCGGCCCCAGAACCGCCGAGGTCAGGACGAAAACAGTCTGCAGCTGACCAGCCACAGACGTGGTCACATGCAGGTCGGCCGCCAGATTTTCCAGCATGCCAGCAAAAATGAAGGCCCCTGACCCAAAGGCAAAGGTGACCAGGGTTAGGACGAAGATGCGCGGGTTCATGACCCGAAGCTTATCCGCCCCACGTCATTCGCCTAGCAGAAAAATCCCAAGCCTTGAGATCAGGCCGCCATCTGGGTGCGGACCTTGGCCCGCAGGACGTCAATGGGGGCCAGGCCCTTGTCAGATTTGAAGTGCCAATAGGTCCAGCCATTACAGGCCGGTGCCGACTGGATCATGGCCCCGACCTTGTGGATCGAGCCGGCCATTTCACCAATGATCAGCGAGCCATCGGCCCGCACCCGGGCTGAGCGCTCGCCCTTGGGGCAATACAGCACGTCGCCGGGACGCAGCAGGCCGGCCTCGACAATCTGGCCGAAGGGAATGCGCGGCTCGGCCCGCTTGGAGCCGAACACATCAAGATCGGCCGGAGCTATGGGCATGACCTTTTCGATGCGGTCCTTGGCCAGGGCCGCATACTTCGGATCCTGCTCCAGGCCGATATAGTGTCGGCCCAGGCGCTTGGCCGCAGCCCCGGTGGTGCCGGTGCCGAAGAAGGGGTCGAGGATCACGTCGCCGGGCTTGGTCGACGCCAGGATCACCCGGTGCAGCAGGGCTTCGGGCTTCTGGGTCGGGTGGGCCTTGACGCCGTTCTCGTCCTTCAGCCGCTCTTCACCCGTGCACAGGGGCAGGGTCCAGTCCGAGCGCATTTGCAGCTCGTCATTGGCCATCTTCATGGCGTCGTAATTAAAAGTATAGCGCCGGGCCCCCTGGCTCTTAGAGGCCCAGATCAGGGTCTCATGGGCATTGGTGAACCGTGTGCCCTTGAAGTTGGGCATGGGGTTAGATTTGCGCCAGATGATGTCATTGAGGATCCAGAAGCCCAGATCCTGCAGGGTCGTGCCCACCCGGAAGATGTTATGATAGCTGCCAATCACCCAGATGGCGCCATCATCCTTCAGCACCCGGCGGCACTGGAACAGCCACTCGCGGGTGAACTTGTCATAGGCCGCAAAGCTCTCGAACTGATCCCAGTCGTCGTCGACCGCGTCGACTTTGGAATTGTCCGGCCGCAGCAGGTCGCCGCCCAGCTGCAGATTGTAGGGCGGATCGGCAAACACCAGATCCACCGACTTGTCCGGCAGGGCCTTCAGGGACTCGATGCAGTCGCCAAGAATGATCGTGTCGTGGGAAACAGCCATATTCGCCTCGCTAGAACCAAGGCTGAATCCTGAATCATCGTGGTTTAGGCTCTGTGATCAAACGTGGTTAACGGTGAGAATGGTTTTTGGGGGGTGTTTTCGTGCGGGCGGCAAGCCCTGAGTAAAGGCTATTTCCCGGTGCCCTTCAGCGTCTTGAACACCAGCCAAAGATGCAGAAGCTGCACGGCAGTCAACACGGCACCCGAGATCAGCATCACCGGGACCACCAGATGTTCCTGTCCCGGGCGGGTTGGGCCAAGGCTTTTGAAACAAACCAGCCCCAGCACACCAATTGTCAAGACGGGGGAGAAGGTCAGGCCGACCAGACGCGGTGCCGTCCAGTTCACCTGTCCTGTCGCTGACCACTGCATAGGCACCCTGTCTTCGTGGCGCAGGGCTGTATTGGCGCGGATCGCGATGGCGATACCGATTAGCCCGAAGAAAAGCACGATGAATGGGAGAAGCATGGAAGCACTACTTTGAAGGTTGGGGGCGGGTTTTGGGTTTTAGATTCATTAAAACCCAAAGGTCTGTTGGAGCTTCCGCAGGATACCGTATCCCGGCCAGATGCGAACTCAGCTGAGTGCTGGCCGTATGACCACCACGTCTAGACAGTTAAAAAATTTCAAATTACGGTCGCCTTGCCTTATTTTAGGCATAAAAAAAATGGGAGGGCTTAAGTGCATAAGTTCCGTCTGAAATGGCTCTCGTTAGGGGTAGGAGCTACCTTTCTACCCGCGCTTGCTCATGCTTCCACGCAAAACCTGAGACCAGATGACTATGTTGGTATCTCATTCTGGTTGATTTCTATGGCGCTTGTGGCGTCGACCGCGTTCTTTTTCCTTGAAACTCAGCGAGTTGCGGGAAAATGGAAAACGTCGCTAACCGTGTCAGGTCTTGTGACTCTGGTGGCCGCAGTTCACTATTTCTACATGCGGGAGATCTGGGTTTCGACCGGTGCAACGCCAACTGTTTATCGTTATATTGATTGGCTGATCACCGTTCCTTTGCTCATGATTGAGTTCTATCTGATCCTGGCTGCGATCACCAAGGTTCCCGGCGGCGTTTTCTGGCGCCTGATCATCGGCACATTCGTGATGCTGATTGGCGGCTATGTCGGCGAAGCGGGTTACGTCAGTGTATTGCCAGCCTTTATCGTCGGCATGCTCGGATGGGCCTTCATCCTCTATGAAGTGTTTATGGGGCAGGCGAGCAAAATCAATGCTGCCGAGTCTCCGGAGTCGGTCCAGGCTGCCTTCAAATTGATGCGCCTGATTGTGACGTTTGGATGGGCAATTTATCCGATCGGATACTTTGTGGGCTATCTGATGGGTCAAGATCCATCCAATAGCTCCGCCGCGCTCAACCTGATCTACAATCTCGCTGACGTCCTGAACAAGATTGCCTTCGGTGTAATCATCTGGACGGTTGCGACCTCCGAAACGGACCGCGCTTCTGCGAAGTAGGTCTGTACGGACTATGGGCTAAAGGCGCGGTTCAATGAGCCACCCCGTTGATTAAGCCCGATCAAGAGTTTTGGGTCTCGCCTTCTGGGCGAGACCCAAATATTGACCTGCAGTAAGACGTGGCTGGATTTTCGGCACGAAATAGAGACCCAAGGCAGGTTCCTTGCAGAGGCATGTTGGGTCCCTGCTCGGGCGGCACGGGTGCTTGAGGATGGCCGACTAAGGCCCGTGTCTGACCCCAAAAAATTCTTTGCTAACGTCCCCGCTACACGCACTCGGGCCGCACAGGCGGCGACCTAAAGGCATCGCCTATCGGCTCTTGCAAACCCGTATCTTGAAGGATGACTACTGATGTTGCTTCGGGCAAATCGTCCAAATCGGAAATCCAGCCCCATCGCCCTCAAGTTGGCGATTATGGCGGGTGCGTCCTCCTTGTCCCTGATAAGTGCGCCAAGCCAAGCTCAGGAGCGCGCACCAGACCTAGGTTCTCTGGTCCCTGAGATCATTGTTACGGCGCAAAAGCGGGAAGAAAATGCCAATACCGTGCCCATGTCGATCACGGCGGTGACCGGAGATCAGCTTGCGCGAGCCGGCATCAAAGAAGTCCGCGACCTGATTAAGGTGTCTCCGGGCTTTAGCTATGCAGACTCCTATGTTGGCTCGCCCATCTACACCCTTCGCGGCATTGGCTTTAGCGACATCAGCCTGGGGGGCCGTTCAACAGTCAGCCTCTATCTCGATCAGGCCCCAATTCCTTTTGCAATAGAGGGCCGGGGGGTCAATCTGGACCTTGAGCGCGTCGAAATCCTAAAGGGGCCCCAGGGCACCCTATTTGGTCAAAATGCCACCGGCGGTGCGATCAACTTCATTGCTAGAAAGCCAACCAAAAGCTTTGCGGCCGGCATTGATGCCAGCTACGGCACCTTCAATGCGTCGGACCTGACAGGATTTATCAGCGGCCCCCTATCGGAAACGTTGGGTGTGCGCTTGGCCGTCCAGACCGTCAGGTCAGACCCTTGGCAGAGGAGCTACAGCAAGCCTGCCGAAAACGGTGCCGATAATGTTCAAAATGCCCGCCTAACGGTGGCGTGGGAACCGACATCTCAGCTGAAGGTTCAGATCAGCCTCAACGGTTCTAATGACCAGTCCGACAGTCAAGCAGGCCAACTCATCGGCATAAGCCCAGCCCTGCCGGCCGCTGCACCCTTTGTTCCAGGGCTCCTGTCTTACCCACTTGCGCCAGCCAACGCGCGCGCAGCTGATTTTAATCCCGGCCAGGACTATAGTAAAAACAACAGATTTCGTCAGCTGTCGGCTCGATTAGACTATCAGCTAGCTAATGAGATGGTCCTGACTTCGATCACGAGCTCCAGCCGTTTCAGTCAAGATCAATTTTTGGATATTGATGGAACCACTCTGTCCAATCTTAGCCGGGATACAAAAGGTAAGATAAAATCAATTTCTCAGGAATTGAGACTATCTGGAAAAATGGGTATTCATGCCATTTATACGATGGGTGCGAATTATTCAAAGGATGACGTTAGAGAATTTAGTCAAAATGTATTTATTCAAAGCAGTCAGGCGCTTTTATTCACTGCTTTTGGCTTACCTATCCTTAAGGGATTTGGAGACTCTAATAATCAAAAATCTGATACGTTCGCAGTATTTACCAATGTTGACTATTCGATAACTGAGGACATCAAAGTTTCTGGTGGTGTCCGTTATACAAGGTCTAACAATAAATTCGACGGCTGCACGACTGATCCGGGTGATGGC
>CAITHQ010000222.1 GCA_903892305.1 uncultured Alphaproteobacteria bacterium | reverse complement strand
GACATTGGCTTGATGGTGCGCCGCGCCCGGGACGGAACCCTGGGGTTTGAAGTGATTGTCGGCGGAGGCATGGGCCGGACGCCGTTTATCGGCCCGACCATCCGCGAGTTCTTGCCAGCCCACCGGCTGTTCTCTTACCTGGAAGCGATTTTGCGGGTGTATAACCGCCACGGTCGCCGGGACAATATCTACAAGGCGCGGATCAAGATTTTAGTCTCTGCCCTGGGCCGCGAGGCCTTCGCCCATGAGGTCGAAGAGGAATGGTCCAAGGTCGGCGAGGCCGGGGATCTGCCAGACACCGAGATTGCCCGTATCCGCGGCGCCTTTTCGCGCAAGGCCTTTGAAACCCTGCCTGCGCAGTCCGAAGTCTATGACGCCGCCGTCTCGGCAGACGCTGGATTTGCCCGGTTTGCGCGGAACAATCTCAAGCCCCACAAGCGTCAGGGTTATACAATTGTAGAAATTTCGCTGAAGGGCATTGGCGAGACGCCCGGCGATGCAACCTCTGACCAGATGGATGTGGTGGCGGACTTGGCGGAACGATTTGGCCAGGACGATGTCCGAGTCACCCACGAGCAGAACCTCGTCCTTCCTCACGTGAAGCTGGATGACGCACCTGAGGTCTATCGTGCCCTGGCCGCGGCGGGATTGGGAACACCGAACATCAATCTGATCAGCGACATCATTGCCTGTCCTGGCTTGGACTATTGCGCCCTGGCCAATGCGCGGGCCATCATTGTCGCCCAGGATATCGCTCGGCGGTTCGCAGATCAGGACCGCGCCGAACAGGTCGGCGAGCTGAAGATCAAAATCTCTGGCTGCATCAATGCCTGTGGGCATCACCATGTTGGGCATATCGGCATATTGGGTGTCGATAAAAAGGGTGAGGAATTCTATCAGCTGACCCTGGGCGGATCTGGTGCCGAAGATGCGGCGATCGGTAAGATCTTGGGTCCAGCCCTGCCTTTGGACAAGGTGACCGATGCCATCGATACCCTTGTGGAGGTTTATCTGCGCGAGCGTCAGGGCGATGAGCGCTTCTTAGACACCTACCGTCGTACCGGCGATGCGCCGTTCAAGGAGGCTGTCTATGCCGAAGCTCATTAGGTTGGAGGCTGAGCATTTTGTTGACGCCGATGACAGCTTCACTGCGGTCGCCGATGATCAGGACCTGCCTGAGGGTGATGTGATTGTTTCCTTCACCCGCTTTCAATCCGAGGGGCATAGTCTGATCGGTGAGGGGCGTCGGGTTGGTGTCCGCCTTGAGCCAGACGAAGAGGTCGAGGCCCTTGCTGAGGATCTAGGCAAGTTATCCGTCGTCGCCTTGGCTTTTCCGAAATTTCGCGATGGTCGGGCTTTTACATCGGCCCATGTCCTGAAGACCCGACTTGGCTTTACCGGGGAAATTCGGGCGGTTGGCGACGTGGTGCGAGACCTGGCGGGCTTCATGGTTCGCTGTGGCTTTACAGCCTTTGAACCCGCGGACGGTGCGACGCTTGATCAGTGGGTCAGATCTGTTCAGCGCCACAGGCATGTTTATCAGCGGGCCGCCGATAGCCGCATCCCAGCCTTTGTTGAGCGGGAGCGTGGGTGAGCCCTATGGCCTATGATCAGGAAGAGCCCACATCCTTGGCCTTACATCTCGACGCGGATTTACGACATGCAGATCCCACGGCAATTTTGCAGGCCGCTATCGACCGCTTTGGAGATCGCCTCGCCCTGGTTTCTTCATTTGGTGCTGAGTCCGTCGTTCTCTTGCATTTGGCCGCCCAGCTAAAGCCGGACCTTCCGGTCTTGTTTCTCGACACGGGCATGCTTTTTGGTCAGACCCTAGATTACCGCCGAAGCTTGGCTGCAAAGCTGGGATTGAGTCAGGTTCGCGATCTTCGTCCAGTGTTTACGGATCTTGCCACCGTTGATCCGGACGCCAAGCTCTGGCAGACCGACACTGAGGCCTGCTGTCACCTGCGTAAGGTTTTGCCGCTGGATCGCGCCCTTGAGGGGTATGAGGCCTGGATTACCGGTCGTAAGCGGTTTCATGGGGGTGATCGAGTCAGCCTGCCCGTGGTCGAGGCTGCTGATCATCAGGTCAAGTTCAATCCCCTTGCCAATTGGGGCAAGGCTGAACTCGATGCTTACATGGTTGCACATAACCTCCCAGCCCATCCCTTGGTCGCTCAGGGCTTCCCCTCGATCGGATGCTGGCCCTGTACTCAAGCTGTCGAAAATGACGAAGATGTACGTGCTGGGCGCTGGGCGGGTTCCGAAAAGAGCGAATGCGGCATACACGTCGCCCGTGCGCCGGGCGCTGTTGCGAATGTCGGCGGCGACATCTAGCGCCTATCCTTAAGAAGACCCAGCTATGACCGAACAAACTGCGGTACCCGCCGCGAAGAAGAGCGCGTTTCTGACAGAGACCGTGACTTGGACGCATCATTGGACGGACAGGCTATTTTCCTTCCGGACCACCCGCGATCCCGCCTTCCGTTTTCAGAGCGGGCAGTTCGTGATGGTGGGGCTCGAGGTCGAGGGCAAACCCTTGCTTCGCGCCTACTCGATTGCCAGCCCCTCTTGGCATGAGGAGCTGGAATTCTATTCCATTAAGGTTCCTGACGGTCCGCTGACCTCGCGGCTGCAGACTATAGACGTCGGCGATAAGGTCCTTATCGGGCGCAAGCCCACGGGGACCTTGGTTCTAGATGGCCTGAAGCCCGGAAAGCGCCTGTTCATGCTGGGAACAGGAACGGGCTTGGCACCCTGGCTGAGCCTCGCCCGAGACCCTGAGGTCTATGACCGCTTTGAACAGGTTTATGTCACCCATACCGTGCGTCAGGTGGCCGACTTGAACTATCGCGAGATGTTTGAAACTGAGCTCCACAATGATGAGATCCTTGGGGAGATCATTGGTGACAAGCTGCACTATTATCCCACAGTTACCCGCGAGCCGTTCAAGACCCAGGGCCGAATTACTGATCTCATCGCCTCGGGACAGATGTGCCGGGACTTAGGGCTTCCCGACCTTGATCCCGCCACCGATCGGCTGATGCTGTGTGGCGGACCCTCGGTGCTGGCCGATCTCAAAGTTCTGCTGGAAGCTAGGGGTTATTTGGAAGGCTCGCTGGCTTCACCGGGTGATTATGTGCTGGAGCGCGCCTTCGTCGAAACCTAATTAGGTGGACAGCCCTGGAAGACGCCAACTGCACTTACCGACAACTGCGTCATATTCAGATGTCGGAAGGCGGCTGTGGAACTGGAGCTTGAGCCGGTAAAGAGATCGATCCGGAGCCCTCTAATTCCGCCCCCGGTGTCGGATGCGTACCAATGGCCATCGTGTAGGCTGCCGTCAGGCATGGGCAGACCAACGGTCTCCTTGATGAAGAGCACTGTACGCTTTGGGATGACGTGGGCATCGATGGCTGCGGTCCGCATAGCCACGACGCGGCACCCTAGGGAATCCAGGGCACCAACACCCCTAGCACCAGCGTGATAGAGGCTGGCCTTCATTTGATAGGTGGCCGATCCGGGCGAGTTTTCGTCGAGCAGACCTAACAGGACATTGCCTATAGGATCATCTTGTATCGGCTGCGCATGCGCTAGGCTTGCCAAAAGGACAACGGTCAGTGCGGCCAGGGTGGCGAGGCAGCGTCTCAAATCGCCGTCCTCCTTCGTGACACTCTTGTCGGCAACCCTGTCTAGCGGGCCAGGGTTAGGCTCACAACTCATCTGGTGAAACCGGACACCTTGTCACATTCCTATGTCTGGCTTTTTGGAGTTCATCATTTAGGATCGTAATGCGTTAGAGGGTCTAAAATTGCGCGTATATGGCGATTCAATTTCAGGGAACTGCCAAAAAGTCCAATGGACGGCTGATTATCTGGCTTTGCCCTATGAGTGGGTTGAAACGGACATCCTGAAGCAAGAAACGCGGACAGGTTCGTTTTTGGCGCTTAATCCCGCGGGCCAAGTGCCCCTGGTCATTCTCGATGACGGACGACCCCTCGCGCAATCTAACGCAATTATCCTGCATCTTGCGGAGGGGTCTGACCTGATCCCTATGGACAGCTATGACCGCGCAAAGGTGCTGGAGTGGTTGTTCTGGGAGCAATACAGCCACGAGCCTTATGTGGCGGTTGCCAGATTTCAGATGCGATATCTGGGTAAACCGGTTTCAGATCTTGAGCCCAGGCTGATTGAGCGCGGAAAAGCGGCCCTAGCCCTGATGGAGGACGCCTTGGCAGGGTCCTCCTTCTTAGTGGGCGAGACACTGACACTGGCTGACATTGCGCTCGTCGCCTATACGCGCATGGCGGGAGAGGGTGGTTTTAACCTTGCGGACTACCCGCTGATTCAGGCCTGGATTCGGCGTGTTGAATCAAAACTAGCGCTTCCGTCTCTCTGAGGCGCTTGCCTTCGGGTGGATTCGCCAGCACACCGCAGGGCATGAAACCTATCGCCCTTGTTCTTAGCCTCTTCATCTGTCTTGCGCCGGCCACCGCTCTGGCTTGGGGTGGTTCAGGACACCGTATGATTGGCCAGGCGGCCATGGAGTCCCTGCCGTCGGACCTGCCTGCTTTCTTGCGAACGCCAAAGGCAGCGGCTGACGTCGGAGAATTGGCAAGGGAGCCCGACCGCTGGAAAGGTGCTGGCAAGGTTCATGACCAGAACCGCGATCCTGGACATTTTGTTGACCTGTCAGATGACGGGACCATCCTAGGAGGTCCTCGGCTCGAGACCCTGCCCACCACGCGAAAAGACTATGAAGCGGCGTTGAAAGCGGTGGGAACCAATAGCTGGGAGGCCGGCTATTTGCCCTATTCCATCCTCGAGACCCAACAGCAGTTGACCAAAGATCTTGCCTATTGGCGGGTGACGTCTGCCGCTGAGCGCCTTGAGCGCAGTGCCAGCCGTCGGGCTTGGCTGGCTGCAGACCGTCTGCGGCGGGAGTATCTGATCCTCGCGACCCTTGGCCAGCTTGCACACTATGTTGGGGACGGTTCGCAGCCCCTGCATGTGACGATCCATTATAACGGCTGGGGGGAATTTCCCAATCCCAAGGGCTACACCACCGCACGAGTGCACGGCCCCTTCGAAAGTGATTTTGTCGCAGCCAATATTCACAAGGATCAGGTTCGCCAGGCCATGTCGCCTTTGACCCCGCCGAATGGTCCGCTTGATATGCGGGTCGCGGCCTTTCTTGTAACGACGGGCCAGGCTGTTGTTCCCTTGTATGATCTTGAAAAGCAGGGTGGGTTTGAGGGCGACAATGCCAAAGGCCTTGCCTTTGCCCTAGAGCGCGTAGCGGTAGGCGCGAGCGAGTTTCGCGATCTGATCGTCGAGGCCTGGAGGGTTTCACCTAAGGTCACAGTTGGGTGGCCGGCCATAAGCCTCGCCGACGTCGAGGCTGGACGGGTCGATGCCTATCTCTCTCTCTACAGCAAGGACTAGGTGTCATGCCGCAAGCACAACTGATCGACGGCCGCGCCACGGCCGAGCGCCTGCGCATTGATGTTGCAGCCGATGTGGCACGACTGAAGGCCGAACACGGCATTACGCCGGGCCTAGCTGTTATCCTGGTCGGCGACGATGGTGCGAGCCAGGTCTATGTCCGCTCTAAGGGCGAGCAATCCAAAGCCGCAGGCATGCATTCGGTGACTCATATCCTGCCAGCGGATACCTCGCAGACTGAGCTCTTGGCCCTGGTCCGTCACCTTAACGGTGACCCTGCCATTCACGGCATACTCGTGCAGTTGCCCCTGCCCAAGGGCCTGGACGAGAAGGCCATTATTCAAGCTATTGACCCTGACAAGGACGTCGACGGCCTCCATGTGATCAATGCTGGGCGGCTTGCCCAGGGGCTACCCTGTTTGGCACCCTGCACGCCGGTAGGCTGCATGATTCTAATCCGAGAGATCCTGGGTCAAGATCTTGCGGGCAAGCGGGCTGTTGTGGTGGGTCGCTCAGCTTTGGTGGGGCGTCCGGTCGCGCAATTGCTAATTCACGCTGATTGCACCGTCACGGTCGCTCATTCGCGGACAAAGGATCTGGCGGCAGTGTGTCGGGAGGCCGATATCCTTGTGGCTGCTGCAGGACGGCCGCAGTTCATCAAAGCCGATTGGCTCAAGCCAGGAGTCACGGTGATCGATGTGGGCACGAACCCAGTGCCGTTTAGAGATCCCGTGAAGGCTGCCGAGGGCAAGACCAAGTTAGTGGGCGATGTCGACTATAAGGCTGCCCGCGAAGTCGCCTATGCCATTACGCCAGTTCCTGGGGGCGTCGGACCGATGACCGTGGCCTGCCTCCTGGTCAATACTGTGACGGCCGCCAAGCGCATTGCTGGGCTGGCGGCCTAGTGGCCACTTCTACGCACCAGAATGTGGTCTAGGTCGCTGTCAAACTGGAGTTTGTGTTGGTGACAATCGCTGCCAAGGCCTCGCCAACAGCCTTGTCAAAGGCGGCGACAATGGCAGAGACACGATTATCGGTTGCTCGCGCCTGAACGGCGATCGTTTCGTCTTTCACCAGCACCCGATCTGATGCCCGGATCAGGACCATGTGGACCTCAATGCGCACATCTGGCGCAGAGCGTGGCCCGTGATCATAGACGGCCTCAAATCTCTGTACATCGAGCCGCAGGGTATAGTCTGCTCTGGCCGGTTCACCGCGAATGACGAGGCGGGCAGGACCTGGCCCAGCATTGAATGCCCCTAGAAGGGCCTCATTGAACAGCGTGTCTGCTGGCTCAGCCCAGCGGGATTGGGCAAGATAGGCGACCTGAGACCCCGTAACGGTAAGGATCCGATCCCCGGCGGCGGCGGCGTTGAAGCTACCGCCTGCGCGCACCACGCCGACCCGAGTTCCAGCGGGGTTTGCGGCAGCGATGACGGTCTGGCGTCCGTCAAACCGATAGAGCTGCGACGGTTTGGTCTTCGGAAAAACGGTGATGCAACCGCTGAGGCCGAGGGCCAGCAGGACAAAAAGGGCCTTCGCAATCCGGTTCATGGCTTGACCTCTTTCTCGGCCGCCGCTGATTTGGCGACCAGTGCCTGGGGGTTAGACTCCAATTCCCGAACCAGCCGATCCAAGGATTGCGCCGTCGACTGGAGGGAGCTGACCGCTGCAGTGAGTTGCGGCAGGCCATTGGCTGCAAACTCACTGGTTGGCCCGTCCAGTTTGCCCAGCACGCTCCTCAGGTCCTTAGCCGCACTTTGTGCCTCAGTGGCGGCCTCGGCAACAGACCGCAAACTGCTTTTTCCGTCTCCATCCACTAGGGACTGACTTGAGATTGATAGCGCCGTGATTTGCTGAGCTGCAGCGTCAATGTGCTGGAGCGCGACTTGCGCGTCGCCAATCATTTGCTTCTTGTTGGCGAGTTCCGCCGTCACCGTTTGTGTTTCACCCAGGGCCTTGCCGAAGGTTTTGATATTCTGGTCAGAGAGGACACGATTGACGCGATCCAGAGCCTCGACCGTGCGGGCGAGCACCGTGCCGCCGCCTTCCAGAAGGTCCGATAGGGCGCTCCTGCGGGAAAGGATCAGCGGTATCTTACCAATAGGGGTCTCGTCCTTCAGAAGACGCTGATTTGGCGACCCTGCAGAGATCTGAATAAAACTGACCCCCGTAATCCCGAGTGGCTCGATCGTCGCGTAGGAGTCACTACGAATGGGCACATCAGATCCCATACGAACATGGGCGGTTACGTTTTTTGGGTTTGCCTTCGTCAATTCGATCTTGGTGATTTCTCCGACCTTGATGCCATTAAAACGGACCTCACCGCCCTGGCTGAGACCATTAATCGGCCCAGGAAAATTGATATCGTACAGGTCGTAGTCGCGATTGAGGCTGACCCGCGCCAGCCAAACCGAGAAGATCACCACCCCAAAGAACAAAAGGAGGGTTGAGAGACCTACGACGGCGTAGTTTGCGTCTTTTTCCATTAGGCGAGTGTCCGCTGTTTATGGCCCGCTGCGCGACCGCGGGGACCCAGAAAATAGTCTTGAATCCAGGGATGGTTCGATTTTTCCAGCGTTTCCACAGGCGCCACGGCGACCACCTTCTTGTCTGCCAGGACGGCAACGCGATCTGTGATGGTATAAAGGCTGTCCAGGTCGTGGGTAATCATAAACACAGTCAATGAAAGGCTGCGGGAGAGGTCGAGGATCATCTCATCGAAGGCTGCAGCGGCGATTGGGTCAAGACCTGCCGTTGGCTCATCTAGGAACAAAAGGTCTGGATCTAGAACTAAGGCCCTGGCCAAACCGACGCGCTTACGCATGCCGCCCGAGAGCTCAGAGGGCTTCTGGAGGGCGACATCTGGGGCAAGGCCGACCAGCCCAATTCGCAGATCTGCCAATTCGTGAATGGTCGCGCGCGACAAGTTGGTGTGTTCGTATAGGGGGGCTGCGACGTTTTCACGGACAGTTAGGTTTGAGAAGAGGGCACCCTGTTGGAAGAGGACCCCCCATCGCCGTTCTATATCGCTCCACCCTTTGCGGCTGGCGGTATGGATATCCCGACCAAAGACCTTGATCTGGCCGCCGTCAGGGCTTTTCAGCCCGATCACCGTGTTGAGAAGCACAGACTTGCCAGTCCCAGAACCGCCCACAACCCCGAGAATTTCGCCGCGCTCGACCGTGAGGTTTAGGTGGTCATGGATAATATGGTCACCAAACCGCGAAACCAGATTCCTGATTTCGATAACGGGATCAGACGCCACCGTCACAGGTCCATCTCCATGTAGAGTAGGGCAAACATGGCGTCGATCATGATGATGGCAAAGGTGGAATGGACCACAGCAGCCGTCACCCGGCGTCCGAGGGATTCCACATCCCCACCCACCTCAAGGCCCTGACGGCATCCGATTCCGGCGATAACCGCAGCCATGACCGGGGCCTTGGACATACCTATCCAGAAGTGGGTGGCTCCGACATTGTCGAGAATGCGTTGCAGAAAAAAGGCTGGCCCAATCCCAAGGACGATCCATGTGATCAGCAAGCCCCCGAACAATCCGGCGAGGGTCGCGACGAAGGTCAGCAGGGGTACCGTCAACAAAAGGGCGGCAAATCGTGGAAATACCAGGGCTTCAAAGGGATCGATGCCAAGGACCCGCATGGCGTCGATTTCCTGGTTCATCTTCATTGAGCCGATTTCAGCGGCAAAGGCTGATGCAGATCGCCCTGCCAGAAGAATGGCTGCGATAACGATGTTGAATTCTCTCAGGACCGCGATCCCTATGAGATCGACCGAAAACACTTCGGCACCAAATCTGCGAAGGGTGTTGACCCCCAGCAATCCGACCACCGCGCCAATGAAAAAGGAGGTGGTCGCGACGATCGGCACGGCGTCGAGCCCTGCGCGCTCTGCCAAAGAAAAGCAGGCAGCCCACCTAACCTTTTGAGGTCGAACAACGACTCGGCCGAGGACCACCAGGAGGTGTCCGACAAAGACCATGGTGTCTATGAATTCCCGACGGAGCTCAATGACGCCATGACCAATCCTAATGGTCATTTCGTGGAAGCCGCGGGGTGGGTATCTTTCAGTAATCCGCGATTTTGCAGCCTTCGAGACCAGTTCCAGTAGACGAAGCACCTCTGGACGTCCCTTGGCGCTGGAAAGGTCCATGTCTCCGCCAGCTGCCCGCAGGAGCAGGTAGGCTCCCGTGGTGTCCATACGGTCGACCTCGTCGAGGTCGAGACGAAATGCACCAATGCCTGCCAAATCCCTTTTGAGGTCGCGCCCGGCCTGGTCAATGCCGACCCCCGACCATTTTCCAGTCAAGGCGACGATAGCCCCCTCTGGGGACTGGCTGATACGGAATTTGGCGGGTTGGTCCATCAGCTCGCAGGGTTGGCGAAGAATGCGCTGGTCAGGTGTCGTCCAGCCGGTTTCAGGTCAAGCAAGGTGTACAGTGTTCCTCGGTTCCGCCAAAGGCGAAACAAGATGTTGCACCCCATATGCGGTCAATTGCTTAGGCTGGCGTTAAATCGGTTTACCCGACAAGCTGACTTCATGGCCTTTGCGATTGTCATATTTGGTGCAGCAGTGCGCCCCGATGGTTCGCCCAGTCCCAGCCTTCATAGGCGAATCCATTATGGCCTTTCCCAGGCGCGGCATTACTTGGAAGCGCCTGTCTTCTGTTCAGGTGGACGAATAAGCGATGGCTCCTCTGAGGCCTCTGTCATGGCGGCAATCCTTGCCGCCCATGGCATTTCTCCAGACCGCCTCGTTTTGGATGAGGAAAGTCGCGACACACTGCAGAACGTAGTGGCCGCAGCAAGGTTCATTCTAGCGCGAAAATTGGACGGTGCTCTGCTGTGTACGGACCACTATCACGCGCCACGTGTACGGATGTTATTCGCAGGCCTGGGCATTTCGTCAGCGAATATGCCATCGGCCCTGGGGCGAGGCGAAATACCATGGAGGCATTTGATTTATATGAGCGCTCGGGAAGTCATAGCCTATATTTATGATTTCCTGATTATAAGACTCCGGGGCCAGGCGCTTCGTGAGGACATTGCTACGGGGTAGGCGAGCGAATGCAGATTTATCCGCCTGACAAGTTCCCTCAGCCGAAGTTGAAGATACGTCTCTATCGTGACTGCGAGACGGTAGATTTCCAGGGCGCAAGGTAATGATTGAAAAAGTCCGAGACATTGTCGCGCTCTATGGTGGGGTGTCCATAGATGTTGCCAGCCTAGACGATGCGGCGGATCTCTATGCTGCCGGCATGACCTCTTTCGCGTCGGTGAATTTGATGTTGGGGCTTGAAGAGGCTTTTTCCATAGAGTTTCCGGACGTTATGCTGACGCGCAAGACATTTGGGTCTCTGGCTGCAATCGCCGAAGCCGTTGCCAAGCTCAGCAGCAATACGGCCTGATCTGATGAGCAATCAACCAAGCTTCCTGCAGGCCCTGTTCGATCAGGGTTACCTGATCCCATCGGGTGTGCCGGGGTTGTTCGGTCGAGGCGAGGCCTATGAGGCGATCGTCTCAGCTTTTGATGGCTTAATCTCTCGGTTGGTAAAAGACGATGGGGCCGAGAAGATCTCCTTTCCGCCAGGAATGAGCCGCGCCCATCTTGAAAAAAGTGGCTATCTCAAGAGCTTTCCTCAGCTGGCTGGCTCGGTTCACAGCTTTTGCGGCACGGACCACGACCACATCGAGCTGCTTCGGGAGATTGACCAGGGCGGAGATTGGACCCGGGGGCTGGTTTGTACCGAAGTCGCCCTGACCCCCGCCACGTGCTATCCCGTCTATCCCATTATGGCGGCGCGGGGGCCTCTGCCGTCAGGGGGGCAGGTCTTTGACCTGCAATCCTACTGTTTCCGTCACGAACCCTCTGAAGATCCCGCGCGTATGCAAATGTTCCGCATTCGCGAATTTGTTCGGGCAGGAACCCAGGAGGAGGTCCTTGATTTTAGGACGGCTTGGTTAGAGCGGGGGCGGGATCTGATCAAGTCCATTGGTCTTCCTCTTGATATTGACCTGGCGAATGATCCTTTTTTCGGCCGTGGCGGACGTCTCATGCGCGCTGGGCAAAGAGAGAAAGAGCTAAAGTTCGAGCTGCTTGTGCAAATCGCCAACCCATCTGGGCCGACGGCCATAATGAGCTTCAATTACCATCAGGAGCATTTTGGTGAGACCTGGGGCATTCATACTGCAGAAGGCGGGGTTGCAGAGACCGCTTGCACGGGATTTGGCATGGACCGTGTCGCCTTGGCCCTGCTCAGGCATCATGGCCTTGATCTTGCTGCCTGGCCCGAGCCAGTTCGTGAGACGCTGGGGCTCTAAGGTTTATGCTTTTGCATGGGCTTTTGCTTGCCGTCCTTAAATTTGACGGAAAAAGACAATTTCAGTCAAATCGTTGCTGGTGAAATCTTACGATTTTTGACTCGCTAGATGATCCTCGACCTCTTGTCTCAGGGGCATTGAGGTCTGAGCACCAGGACGCGTTGTGGCCAGGGCTGCAGCGGTACACGCAAAGGCCAGAGCTTGGTCTAAGGACTGTCCCTCTAGAATGCCTACGCATAGGGCGGCAAAGAAGCAGTCTCCGGCCCCAGTTGTATCAATGGCGGCGACGACAGGCGGCGCTGCCCGGGCCACTTCTATCCCTTGCCGGTAGGCCACGACCCCCTTGGCACCTAAGGTAACCGCCACAAGGCCTTGGCCTTTATGGAGTTTTTCGCCGTAGGAGGCTGCCTCGCCTTCGTTGACGACCAGAAGATCTGGTCGGATCAGAAGACTGTCTGGGACGGGCAGGGCGGGGGCGAGGTTTATGGCAACAAAGCCCTTAGCAGCGCTCACAGCTTTCGCGACCGTGCCTATCGGCAGTTCCAGCTGACAGAGGAGGGCAACGTCACCGAGTTCAGGAAGGTTGATTAAGCCCATGTTCGCGCCGGACGCGACAGTGATCTGGTTCTCGCCCTCCGGAGAGACTGCAATGAGGGCGACTCCGGTTGGCAGGCGCGCGTCCACCGAACATTGGCTGAGATCCACACCCTCAGTTCGGAGGAGCCCTAGAGCTTCATCGGCAAATGGGTCGTGACCAACCCTTCCAATCAGCCGGACCTTTGCCCCCAGCCTATGGGCGGCTAAGGCTTGATTTGCGCCCTTGCCTCCAGGGTATCGCGCGAGGCTTGCTCCGGTAACCGTTTCCCCGGCCTTAGGCAGCGGGACCCCCGACGCCACCAGGTCAAGGTTGATCGAGCCCAGCACCTGTAAGGCAACCTGGGTCATCGGCTGAGGCAGTCGGTCAGGAGGTCGAAAATTCCGTCGGCGTCGGCTTTGACGGCCCATTGGATATGCGGTGGTGGCCCGTCTCTCAGTCGGAACTCGACTGCAGTGTGCCCCGATGTCAGGGGGGAAGCGGTCTCGACCTCCATGCGGCACGCCCGCAGGGTAAAGAGCTGCGGTGCCAGGAGATAGGCAATGGGGCACAGGTCGTGTTGGGGCGCGTCGCCGCCGCTGGCTATGGCCCTTTCTGTTCGATCCATGAAGTTGAAGAGGTTCAAGCTGGCCTCGGATACGGGCCCGCCAATCGCGCCGATCGCGTCAATGTGACGGGCAGTGGCACGGACCTG
>CAITHQ010000221.1 GCA_903892305.1 uncultured Alphaproteobacteria bacterium | reverse complement strand
GCGAATGGAAATCCGGGTCGACCACTCATAGGCACCGAAGGCATCGGCCGACTGGAAGTTCACGCCCGGAAGCTTTTCAACCAGCTTGATTGGACTTGTACCAGGCGCAGCCTGTGCAATGTCTTGGACCGGGATTTCCTGGACTTGGCGGCTTTCGCCCTTGCCGTAAACGACGATTTCTTCGACTTCGGCGGACGGTGCGGCGGCTGCAACGACATCTGCGGCCCATGCTGGACCCATCGCCAAGGTCAGAGTTGCGGCGGCAACGCCGCCTAAGAGTTTCATTTTCATGTAAGTCCCCATTCGGCGGGCGATCCCCGCACGTGGGGGTGGGGTAGTGAAGCTTTGTGACGGTTTCGCTTCGGTTTTGCGCGAGTGTTGTGAACCTTTGTCACGCGATCAGTCGCCTCGGGTCATCCGCAACATTGCGCAAAGGCCCTGCGCCCGCTATCTCCCGCCTCTAACTCCCAATTCCTAGATCAGCGAGCCCGACGCCCCATGGCGCAGCAATACATTTTCCAGATGCAGGGCCTGACCAAGGCCTTTCCGGGCGGCAAGAAGGTGTTCGAGAACATCTGGCTGTCCTTCTATTCCGACGCCAAGATCGGTGTGGTCGGGGTTAACGGCTCGGGTAAGTCGACCCTGCTCAAGATCATTGCTGGCCTCGATACCGAATTTAGCGGCGAGGCCAAGGCCGCCGACGGCGTCAAGATGGGCTATCTGGAGCAGGAGCCCCACCTGGACGAGAGCCTCGACGTTTGGGGTAATGTCATTTCCTGGTGCGAAGAAAAGCAGATCGTTGATCGCTACAATGCCATCGCCGCTGAGCTGGGCGAGAACTATACCGACGAGCTGATGGAGGAGATGACCGCCCTCCAGGAAAAGATCGACGCTGGCGACCTTTGGGACATCGACTCCAAGGTCGAAATGGCCATGGGTGCCCTGCGCTGTCCGCCCGATGACTGGAAGGTCAACAACCTGTCTGGCGGTGAAAAGCGCCGTGTGGCTCTGGCGCGTCTGCTGCTTTCAAAGCCCGACATGCTACTGCTGGACGAACCGACCAACCACCTGGACGCCGAGAGCGTGGCCTGGCTACAGCATCACCTGGAAGCCTTCCCGGGCTGCGTCATCCTGGTGACCCACGACCGCTATTTCCTGGACCAGGTGACCAAGTGGACCCTGGAGCTCGACCGCGGCAAGGGCATTCCCTACGAGGGCAATTACTCCGGCTGGCTGGAACAGAAGACCAAGCGGATCGTGCAAGAGCAGTCGGAAAGCACGGCCCGCCAGCGCGCCATGACCCGGGAACTGGAATGGGTTCGGTCGGGTGCCAAGGCCCGCCAAGCCAAGTCTAAGGCTCGTCTGGCCGCCTATGATGAAATGGTCCGCGAGCAGGAGTTGGCTAGGGGCGCTCAGACCTTTGCCACCATCCAGATCCCACCCGGCCCGCGCTTGGGTAATGTGGTTTTAGAAGCCGACAAGCTCAGCAAGTCCTATGGCGACAAGGTGCTGTTCGAGAACCTCAGCTTTAAGCTGCCGCCCAACGGCATTGTCGGCGTCATTGGCCCCAATGGTGCCGGCAAGTCGACCCTGTTCCGGATCATTACAGGCCAGGAACAGCCCGATAGCGGCACCTTCCGCCTGGGCGAGACGGTGAAGCTCTCCTATGTGGATCAGAGCCGCGATGCCCTCGATCCCGCCAAGACCATCTGGCAGGAGGTCAGCCAGGGCCTGGACATTCTCACCGTCGGCAAGCGGGAGATCAACACCCGCTCCTATGTGGGCTCGTTCAACTTCAAGGGCGGCGACCAGCAGAAGAAGGTCGGCCTGCTCTCAGGCGGTGAGCGCAACCGCGTCCACCTGGCCAAGACCCTCACCACCGGCGGCAATGTCATTCTGCTGGACGAACCGACCAACGACCTGGACATCGAGACCCTGCAGAACCTGGAAGAGGCCCTGGACGAATTCGCCGGCTGTGCCGTGGTCATCAGCCACGACCGATGGTTCCTGGACCGCCTCTGCACCCACATCCTTGCCTTTGAAGGCGACAGCCATGTGGAATGGTTCGAAGGCAATTTCGAAGCCTATGAAGAAGACAAGAAGCGCCGCCTGGGCGCCGACAGCCTGATCCCCAGCCGGATCAAGTTCCAGAAGTTCGGACGTTAAGGGCGGAATCCCGCAGGTTCCTCTCCCACCGCGGCGAGGAACCTGTTTACCCTTAGGGCTGATAATACCGCTTCACTCCTAGTTGGAAGCGGACCAGACGACCTTGACCCTAGCTGAGCGCCGAGAGGCCCTGTCCTTGAGCTTTCGGCGCCAAAGGGTGGCAGTGGTCCTGCCCCTGATCACCGCGGCCTTTCAGCGGACGGGCAAGTGCCGGATTATCGACCTGGGTGGCCGGGCTCAGTATTGGGACCTGTTTGACCGCGCCTTTCTGGAGGCCAATAAGGTCCACATCACCACGGTCAATCTTGAGGTGCCCGAGGGAACAGCCGATCCGATGTTCACCGAAATCCAGGGCGATACGCTCAACCTGCCGCAGTTTCCTGACCTGGCTTTTGATCTGGCCCACTCGAATTCTGTCATCGAGCACGTGGGCGATTGGGGTCAGATGGAGCGGTTCGCCGCCGAGGCCCGGCGCCTCGCGCCGTCCTACTTCGTTCAGACGCCCTATTTCTGGTTTCCCATTGAGCCGCACTTCACCGCGCCCTTCTTCCACTGGCTGCCGGAGGGTATTCGGGCTGGCCTCCTGATGCGGCGGGCCCACGGCTGGGCCCCCAAGAGCGCCGATGTTGGCGAGGCCATGCGTCAGGTCCAGAGCGCCCGCCTGCTGGACAAGGCCCAGATGCGCTACCTGTTTCCCGACGGCCGTCTGGTTGAGGAAAAAGTGCTAGGCTTCACCAAGTCCCTGATGGTCGTCAAACCCTAAGGTCAGACGTCGAACTTGACGCCCTGGGCCAGGGGCAGGTCGCGGGAATAGTTCACCGTATTGGTCGCCCGGCGCATATAGGCCTTCCAGGAGTCGGATCCGGCTTCGCGGCCGCCGCCGGTTTCCTTTTCCCCGCCAAACGCCCCGCCGATCTCGGCGCCCGAGGGGCCGATATTCACGTTGGCTATGCCGCAATCAGAGCCCACATCGCTGACGAAGAGCTCGGCCTCGCGAATGTCATTGGTGAAGATGGACGAGGCCAATCCCGCCGCCGTGGCATTCTGCAGGGCAATGGCCGTCTCTAAGTCGCGATAGCGCACCACATAGAGGATGGGGGCAAAGGTTTCCCGCAGCATGGGCCCAGTCTGGGCCGGCATTTCCACAATGGCGGGGCGCACATAGACGCCTGGAAGGTCGACCCGTTCGCCGCCATGCACCATGCCGCCGGCGGCTTTGGCCTCGGTCAGCGCGGTCTGCATGGCCTTAAAGGCGTCTTCGTCGATCAGCGGCCCGACCAGGGTGCCTTCAGCGCGGGGGTCGCCCACGGGTACCGAGGCATAGGCGGCCTTCAGGCGGGTGATCAGGGCGTCGGCCACATCTTCATGGACGAACAGCCGGCGCAGGGTGGTGCACCTCTGGCCCACGGTTCCCATGGCCGAAAAGGCGACGCCGCGCAGGGTCAGCTCCAGGTCCGCCGAGGGGGCAACAATGGCGGCGTTGTTACCGCCAAGCTCCAAGATGGCCCGGGCGAACCGCGCCGCCAGGACAGGGCCCACCGCCGCGCCCATACGGGTCGAGCCAGTGGCCGACAGGACGGCGACCTTGGGATGGGCCACCAGGGCTGCGCCCACATCTCCGCGCCCTTGCAGGACCTGGCTGAGATGGGCCGGTGCATCGCCGAACCGTGCGGCGGCCTTGAGGAAGATCGACTGGACTGCGGCGGCGGTCAGCGGGGTTTTTTCCGACGGCTTCCAGACTACGGGGTCGCCGCAGACCAGGGCCAGGGCCGCATTCCAGCACCACACCGCCACGGGGAAGTTGAAGGCCGAGATCACGCCGCAGACGCCGATGGGGTGCCAGGTCTCCATCATCCGGTGGCCGGGCCGCTCGGTGGCGATGGTCAGGCCGTGCAGCTGCCGCGACAGGCCGACGGCGAAGTCGCAAATGTCGATCATCTCCTGGACCTCTCCCAGGCCCTCTGACGTCACCTTGCCGGCCTCCAGGGCCACAAGGCGGCCCAGGTCAGCCTTGGCGGCGCGTAGCTCTTCGCCAAACAGCCGGATCAGCTCCCCGCGACGGGGGGCTGGAACCTTGCGCCAGGTGAGGAAGGCCTCATGGGCGGCGTCAACGGCGGCGTTGGCCTCGGCGACCGTATTGGCGCGCAGGATGGTCAGGACCGAGCCATCCACCGGCGAACGGGCCGGAATGTCGCCGCCCTCTAAGGCGCTCAAGCTGACCCCCAGATTAGACAGGGTCGCCAGGGCGTCGTCGCGAACGGAGGGCAGGGTCATGGAATCTCTCGACAGGCTAGATGGCTTTAGGGCGCGGTCTTACGCGACGGCGGACAGGCTCGCCAGGGGGGCGGCGTCGCCGGGCTGGCGATAGGCCTTGCCAAAGCGGTTGGCTAGGAAGTCGCTCAGTGCAATCTCCTCCTGACGCACATAGCCCGACTGTGGCAGGTGCCCCTGAACCAGCAGGTCCAGAACCGTGCAGATCCCGGCGGCGGTCGTGATCTGGATGGCGCTCCAAAAATGGGCGCCGTGGTGTTCGCCCAGCACCCGACCGGCATAGCTCTCCTGCATCAACCGCCCATTGCGCCAGCCGGAGGCGGTGACAAAGAATACCACCACGTCCTGCTCGGTGCCGGGTACGGCACCCTCCAGCACGTCCTTCAGCAGGCCCCGGCGGGAGCGCAGGTCCAGATCGTTCAGCAGGGTGCGCATCAGGGCGCAGTGGCCGGGATAGCGGATGGACTTATAGTTCAGGTTCTTGGCCTTGCCCGCCAGCACTTCGGCCAGGGAGCCCAGACCGCCAGAGGTGTTGAAGGCCTCATAGGTAACACCGTCCAGGCTGAAGGTCTCCAGACCCTCCAGGGCCTCGACCTCCTTGACCTCGCCGTCCACCAGGGCCTCGCAGGGCTCGCAGTATTCGTTGATCACGCCCTCGGTGGACCAGGTCAGGTTATAGCCGAGCGAGTTGGAGGGATAACGGGGCAGGGCGCCGACCCGCAGGCGCAGCTCTTCGACCTGATCAAAGCCCCGGGCGACTTCGGCCCCGGCGATGGAGATAAAGCCTGGCGCCAGGCCGCACTGGGGAATGAAGGCGGTCTTGGCACCCTGGGCCAGGGCCTTGACCTTGCGGGTGGTGGCCACGTCCTCGGTGAGGTCCAGATAGTGGCAGCCGCTGCGCGCGGCGCTCTCAGCGACCTTGCCTGTCAGGTGGAAGGGGGCGGCCGACAGAACCGCAAAGACGTCCTTCAGCACGCCATCCAGGGCGGCCGGATCGGCCACATCGGCGACCACGCCAGAGACCTTGGGGTGCTGAGGCAGGGCGGCCAGGGCCTCAGAGGCGCGGTCCACCACCTTCACCGCGTAATCGCCAGAATCCGCGAGCATTTCAGCAATGACCGAACCGATCTTGCCGCCGCCGATGACTACGATGTCCTTCATGGTCCCGCCTCGCATAATGATGATGGCTCAGCATCACCCCAGGGCCAGTCAATTTGAACAGACAGACTGACCAAAATGCACTATTATGTCTGTCGATATGACCAATTTTACCGACGATACGCAAATTGACGGCCGGGACCTGGATCTGATCCGCCTGTTGCAGATCGACTCCCGCCTCTCAACAGCGACCCTGGCGAGGCGGCTTGGGGTCTCGCGCACCACGGTCCAGACCCGGATAGATCGCCTGGTCGGCCGGGGCGTCATTGGTGCCTTCACCATCCGCCTCGGCGAAGCCGTCCAGGCCCGCCGGGTCCGTGGTCATGTCCTGGTGACCGCCGCCCCAAAGGCCGCCGCCCACATCGAGGCGGCCCTTCGCACCCTGCCGCAAGTCGAAGCCCTGCACTCCGTGTCTGGCCCCTACGACATGATCGTCGAAGTGGCCGCCAATTCCATCGAAGACCTAGACCGAGTGCTCGACGCCATAGGCATGATCGACGGTGTGGAGCGGACGACCAGCTCGATTATTTTGTCGACGCGGATACGGCGGTAGGGGGCATTTGAGATAGAGGGTTCAGATCAGGACGCTCTCAGCCCTTAGCCCGGACCGGTGACGACAAGACCTCTCACCGGATTCCGCTGCTGCAGCCGATGAGGCTTCAGTGCCTCAAAGTTTAACGCGTCCTAATTAAACCTCAATCGAGCATTTTGATCAGGATTTCGCCGTAGCGATATCCCAGGGTTGCCATGAAACGATTTTGCTCTGTGGCGATGGCCATGGCGATCTGTCTTTTGAACTCGCCGGGCTACGCCCAATCGCTGAGCTCAGCGCCTGTAATACGGCCTGCGGACGACAGCGCGACCGTTACAGAGCTGGCTCCAGTTGAGGTCGTCCTTCCCGGCCCGGCAATGTGGAGCGTCGTCAAGGGCGACAGCCGCGTGGTCATTATGGGGTTTGTCACACCCATTCCAGAAGCTCTCGATTGGAAGCCGGGGCGGATCATCCATGCCCTGAAGGGGGCTAAGGCTCTGCTCATTCCACCTGAGCCCAAGGTCAACTTCGACCAAATTCTTGGGCTGGCTCTGAATTATCACGCTTTCCTGCTGCCGCCCAATAAGACGCTTCGGGACGTGCTCTCAGCGGAAGACTATGCGGGTGTTGAAGAGATGGGCTCCATAGCCGGGTCTTCGCCCTTTCCGTTCGAAAGACTGAAGCCCTCAGCATCGGCGGCAGTCCTGCTGGGGACGCAAATGCAGACCTTACACCTTTCTACGGGTGAGCCCGTCTCGACGGTTAAGCAGTTGGCGAAACGGGCGCGTGTACCGGTCCGGGAGATGGGCAGTCTCAAGGTCAAGACCCTGGTTCGAATTGGCAAGGACATGACAGACGCGCAGCAAGTCGCGTGCTTCAGGGTGATCATGGCAGAGGCAAGATGGGAGGCTCAGGAGGGTACGGCGGCTGCGGAAGGCTGGGCCCAGGGCGATATAACGGGTTTGAGGAAACACCGGTTCCGGGGCACAGATGTGAATTGTCTGAGTGATAATTTGGACTTAGCAGCCCTGAACGAAGGGCAGATTTCCGGTGCTGAGCGTGCGATTTGGGATGCTCTGGCAACGCCCGGAAAGACCGTGGCCTTGATTAACCTCGAACTCCTCGACGCGCGGAACGGTCTTCTCGATCGCCTAAAGGCGGCAGGCGCGGAGATCACTGTTCCCGAATAGGGCCAGCATTCCCTTCTTCATTGACCTATCGGCCCCGCATCGCACCACCCCCTCGACAAACCCCATCCGGTGCCTGAAGGTTTGCCAGACGGGCGCTTGGCTACTGCGAAGTCGTACCCATCCCGTCGTTGGCGTTCCGTCAGACCTTTCGAAATAAGGAGCCTCACCCATGACAGACAAAACCACGCCACCCACCTGGTTCTGGATTGTCGTCGTCGTCCTGGTGCTTTGGGACGTGATGGGATGCTTCAGCTGTGTTCAGCAGATCCGTCTGGGCGCGGCGGCTATGGGGCCGGTGGATGATTGGTCGCTCAAATACTATGCGGCCCTGCCGGTCTGGTATAACGGCGTCTACGCCATCGCCACCTTCGGCGGCCTCCTCGGGGGCCTTGCCTTGGTCTTGCGCAACAAGTGGACAGGCCTGCTCTTCTGGGTCTCCTTCGTCGCCATCATCGTCATGTTTGGCTACGCCTTCGCCGCGACCGACCTTGTGGCGCACAAGGGCTGGGGCCAGGTTCTGCCCTTTCCTCTGTTCATCGCCGGTGTCGGCGGCTTTTCGATCTGGTTTGCGGGGTTCTGCACAAAGAAGGGCTGCATCCCAGCCTGATTTAAATCTCCCGCAACCCCCTCAGCGGCGAGAACACCCCAATCAGCGGGATCACCAAAAACCCTGCGGCGGCGATCATCAGTGTCGCCCTCACCCCCAGCACGGACCCCAGCCAGCCGCCGCAAAGGGCACCGGGTATGGCCACCAGACCTGCGCTGGCCTGAAAGGCGCCGGCGACGCGGCCCAGTACGGCCTGGGGCATGATCCCCTGTCGCAGGGTGGCCATCAGCATCCAGGCCGCGCCGCCGAAGGCGTCTCCGGTGATCTGGGTGAGGATCATGACGGTCATGGCGCCTGCGCGGTCCGTCGGGGCGGTGGCGATCATCAGGGCTGAAAGGCTGGCCCCGGTTATGGTGGCGATGATGGCGGGCCCAACCCCGATCTTGCGGGCGAGCCAAGGCCCCAGCCAGGCGCTGACCAGGGCGCCGACCCCGCCCATGGCGATGGCTAGGCCCAAAAGGCTGGTGGGCAGGTTTAGGGTCTTAAGGGCGAAGAGGATGTAGAGGGCGCCGAAGACGCCGCCGAACAGGCCCTGGATCAGGCCCATGAGCAATAGAGCGCGGACCCTGGGCTCGCCCCACGACAGGCGTAGGCCCTCGCTGATCTCAGCGGTCCAATGCTGGGGCGCAGGGATTTCCGGCAGCGGTTCTGACTGGTCGATGGTCAACAGGATCAGGCCCGAGGCCAGATAGGTGCCCGCGTTGACCGCCAGGGCGAAAGGGGCGCTCAGCCATTGAAACAGCAGTCCCGCCAGGGCAGGGCCGCCCATCTCGGCCACGGCGTCGGTGGAGGCCAGGCGGGCGTTTCCGTCCATCAATCGCTCTGGGCCAATCAGGCCGGGCAGATAGGCGTGGCTGGCCATGTCGAACAAAACCCCCGCCGCACCCACCAGGGCGGCGGCGATCAGGACCTGGGGCAGGGCGAGGAGGGCAAGGGCGGCGGCCAGGGGAATGGTCAAGAGGACCAGGGTCCGGAAGATGTCGGCACCCACTAAGATTGGCCGCCGGGCGCGGCTATCGACAAATCGCCCCCCGACCAGACCGGTGAGCACCGCCGCCGCCCCAGCTATGGCCGATAGGACGCCGAGCCCGGAGGCCGGTGTCGCCAGAGTGGTGACGGCTAATATGGGCAGGCCTTCGCGGGTAATCCGAGCGCCAAAGCTTGAGACGGCCTGAGCCGCCCAGAGCCGGGAAAAGGCGGGGTGGTGCCAAAGCGCTTGGGGTTGGGTCATCTAGGCCTGACGTTTGAGGTCAGGGCCTATCCCCGACGGCCCTAGTAAATGACGGTGGTCCGCACGTTGTCGATCCCGCAGTCTTCCTGCACCCAGCGCATGCCACGGGCCGTAATGTTAGCCTTCTCACGGGCAATATCAGAATTGCTGAGGCAGGGTAGGACCTGGGTCATGGGCAGTTTTTGGTCGCTGGCCAGCGCCATCACGAACTTCGCAATGCTCTGCTTCATCATCTGGAAGTCAGCCTGTTTAGCGCGGGTAAATCCGTCTCGGTTCCCATATCCCGAACTGGCAAGGTCGCCATTACGGGCGTGGGCGCGGATCTCTGCCCCTTGCCCGGTGAAGTTCCCCGGGGCGATGAAGTTGGTCGGGAACACGAACAGGGCGGCATCGATGGGGGCCCCGATAATCGAGGTGGCCAGGACAGCGTCATGCTCGTTCAGGCCGATGAACTTCGCATTGAAGTTGGCTTCGACCGGGCTCTGGAAAACCACGCGGCCGGTGCGGCGGTCGGTTATGCGATAGATGGCGCGGCTGCGGCTTTCCAGGGTGACGCCGGCTGGAGATGTCCGCAGCTTCGAGAACTCGATCTCAAGGCCATAGCGGGCAGAGATAGCCGTAGACGCCGCCATGCCGGAGTCATCCAGGGCCTTCTGAACCTGGGGTCGGAAGGCGTTCTGATTGGCCTCAGAGAACCAGAAGGAATGATAAGACATCCCCGAAATGTGCTCGATCACCACCGTATGATACAAGGGATGGCCTGGGGGCACGGTGAAGACCAGCGCATTTGGAACCGGCGGACTTTGCAGGTCCAGCGCTGTTCGATGGGAGGCGCAGGCCGTCAATCCCAGACATAATGCAGCGATAAGCCAGGCTGAGTGACGCATCCTAAACCTCCAGTTCACCCTATTTCTAGGGCAACAAGGGATAAGAGATCGTTACGTCCTCTCAGCCATGCCTGTCTCGTCACAGGTATTCCCGACCCTGCTGGACCGGGAAACCTGAGCGCTGATGGCTCTACCCCATGGGGTACATGATCTCCTTCGAGACCGCGTCGATCTTGGCCATGACCTCAGGCGTCAGGTCGAGGTCTGCCGCTGCGAAGATATCGGCCAGTTGGTCCTCGTGGGTGGCACCAACTATGGTGGAGGCGACGAAGTCGTGCTGCTTGCTCCAGGCCGTGGCCATGGTCACCAGGGACATGCCAGCTTCCTGGGCGATGGCTCCAAAGCGCTCAGTGGCTGCCAGGCTCTTGTCGTTGACGAAGCGCTTGGCCATCACCGCCTGACGCCCGCCGATCTTCAGATAGTTGGAGAAGCGGGCGCCATCCGGCGTCGCGCCGCCATTGTACTTGCCCGAAAGCACGCCACCGGCCAGGGGTGAGTAGGGGATGGAGCTGACGCCTTCCTGACGGCAGACCTGGGCTAGGTCATCCTCAAAGCGGCGATTGTTCAGGCTGTGATTGTTCTGAATGGTTTCGAACCGGGCCAAGCCCCGCTGTTCCGACACCGACAGGGACTTCATTAGGCCCCAGCTGGTTTCGTTAGAGCAACCAAGAATGCGCACCTTGCCCTCACGGACCAGGTCGTCCAGGGCTTCCAGGGCGTGCTCATAGCCGGTGCCATGGTCAGGCCAATGGGTCTGGTAGAGGTCGATATAGTCGGTGCCCAGGCGCTTGAGGCTTGCCTCGACAGCCCGCATGACATTGTGGCGGTCCAGGGCGGTCATACCTGCCCGCTGGGCGGACTTGATCCAGCCATGACTGGGGCCGCTGACCTTGGTGGCAATAATCACTTCGTCCCGGCGCTTAGTCTTCAGCCAGCGGCCAACGATTTCCTCGGTGGTGCCGGCCCAGTCTTCCCGCGGCGGGACCGGATAGTTTTCGGCAGTGTCGAAGAAGTTGATCCCGGCCTCCAGGGACTGATCCATAATCCGGTGAGACATCTTCTCATCGGCGCCAGAGCCAAAGGTCATGGTGCCCATGCAGATCTTGGAGACGACGATCGGGCTGCGGCCCAGGCGCTTGGTTTGCATGCGTAATTCCCTCGGAACTGGCGTGGCGGCGAAATGGCCGGAAATGCAGCATGGCTGATACGCAGGCATAATCTCCAAGGCAAGGCGTCCTTGGCACCTGACCCCTCCCATATTTTCTAAGAGGGGCTAGTGTGAGGGGGCTGCAACTTTGCGAGGTCTGATCATGGCTGCTGATTTCGGCGATAACCAACCCGACATGTCGGCCTTCTGGATGCCGTTTACGGCCAACCGGCAGTTCAAGGCCCAGCCCCGCCTGCTGAGCGAGGCCAGCGGCATGTATTACAAGACCCCAGACGGCGAGAGGGTGTTGGACGGCTGCGCAGGCCTCTGGTGTGTCAATCTCGGCCACGGGCGGGTCGAGATCGCCGACGCGGTCCACCGCCAGCTGATGACCCTGGATTACGCCCCCAACTTCCAGATGGGCCATCCCCTGGTTTTTGAATTCGCTCAGGCCCTAACCAAGATCGCCCCGCCCACTCTCGATCGCATCTTCTTCACCAATTCCGGTTCGGAATCTGTCGATACGGCCCTGAAGATCGCCATGGCCTATCACCGGGCCCGGGGAGAAGGGCAAAGGGTCCGGCTGATCGGTCGGGAGCGGGGCTATCACGGGGTCGGCTTTGGGGGCCTGTCTGTGGGTGGCCTTGTCAATAACCGCCGGACCTTTGCCACCCTGCCAGCGGTCAGCCACCTGCCACACACCTGGGATGTTGAGAGGAACGCCTTCTCCAAAGGCATGCCCGCCCATGGCGCTGAAAAGGCCGATGAGCTGGAGCGCCTGGTGGCACTGCATGGTGCTGAGACCATTGCCGCCGTGATTGTCGAGCCCGTGGCGGGCTCAACCGGCGTCCTGCCGCCGCCCTTAGGCTATCTAAAGCGCCTGCGGGAGCTGTGCGACAAGCACGGCATTTTGTTGATCTTTGACGAGGTCATCACCGGCTTTGGCCGTCTGGGTGCGCCCTTTGCCGCCCAGGCCTTAGGCGTGGTTCCAGATATCATGACCACGGCCAAGGGGCTGACCAATGCGGCCATCCCCATGGGCGCGGTCTTTGTGGATCGCCGGGTGCACGACGCCATAGTCCAGGGACCTGAAGCTGCCATCGAATTCTTCCACGGCTTTACCTATTCCGGCCACCCGGCGGCCTGCGCGGCAGGCATGGCCTGCCTCGACATCTATCTGGGGGAGGGGATTTTCGAGCGGGTGGCGAAACTGGCGCCGGTCTGGGAAGAGGCCCTACACAGCCTGCGCGTCAAACCCCATGTCACCGATATCCGCAATCTGGGTCTCATGGGGGCCCTCGACCTGGCCCCCCGTCCCGGTACGCCGGGAGCCAGGGGCTATGAGGTGCTGAACCTTTGCCTGAAGGCAGGTCTTCTGGTCCGCTATACCGGAGATACGATCGCCCTTTCGCCGCCGCTCATCGTTTCGGAGGACGAGATCGGGAAGATCGTGGAGATCCTGGGCTGCGTGCTGGACGAGGTGGCCTAGGTTTCGGGGCTCTAGCCCATAGAAAGCGAATACCCCAATCGCGGCACGTGGACATTGATCTGGCCAAGGTCTGGAACATTGCGGGCGACCGTCAAGCTATAGGGGGTCGACCCTACAAAGACGCCGATGATGGGGTCGCGGCCGTAATCGGTGGCAGCGACGCGGACAGTCTTGTCCTTCAGGTCGATGTCGGACGCCAGGATCGTGGAGGCCTCGGGTTCTGAAACCTTGGCGACATCAAGGGCCTCACTGCGCGACAGCGACTTGCGCTGGCCATGACCAATCGCCTTTACTCTGTCGTACCAAGCGTCAAACCCGGCAAGGTCGTCAAACCGGTCAGCCAAGCCCGGCGCAAATGACCGCACGAACCAGAAATTGTAGTAGGCTGCGGCGTCCGCAAGGCAGGGATCGATGCCGGCCAGGAAGGCCCCACTGTCGGCGAGCTGCTGGGCGAGTAGGGCGGCGTGAGCCTTGATTTGACCAAGGGCGAAAGGGGCGACCGCCTTCATGCCTACAAGGTTGAAGGGCTGGCCCGAAAGCGCCTCGCGATCCTTGACGAAAGCCGGGTCTACCCGATCCCCGATAGACCCGAAAATCGCTGGGACGGCCGATTGGAAGACCGACTTGTCGGACCACTGTTCAATCGCATTGACCATGCCCTGGCAGCCGACTGGATAGAGTGGCTTTTGCGGGAAGCGCCGCTCAAGTTCACGAACGATCAGCTGACTGTCGCAATAAATGTCTCCGCCAATCTGCAGGACCGGAATGCGGCGATAGCCGCCGGTCAGCAGAGTCAAATCAGGCTTGGGCATAATGGTGGGTTGGTCCACCGCGCTCCAGGCCAGGTTCTTTATGCCAAGGCAGATCCGCACCTTCTCCGAGAAGGGCGAGGTGTCGTAGTGGTGCAGAATGATGTCTGACATCGCTTGTGGCTCCTGTTGTGGGGCTAGACCTGATCGGCGATCTCCGCAGCCAGGCCCGAATACCCCGCCGGGGTCAGGTTTAGCAGGCGGGCCTTGGCGTCTTGGCCAATATCCAATCCCTGGACGAAGGCGGCCATATCGGTGGGCGTCAGCCGATGGCCGCGGGTCAGGTCCTTGAGTAGGGCGTAGGGATCGGTAATCTTCGAGCGGCCCGCAGTGATTTCCGCGCGGATCACCGTCTGAATAGCCTCGGCTAGCACTTCCCAATTGGCCTCGAGATCAGCAGCCAGAACATCGGCCGCAAGAGAGACCTCGCCCAATCCACGCTGCAGGTTGTCTAGGGCCAAGAGAGAATGTCCCAGGGCAACCCCGATATTGCGCTGGGTGGTGGAGTCGGTGAGGTCCCGCTGGAGGCGCGACGTCACCAAGGTCTGAGCCAAGGTCGCCAGCAGGCCAGACGAGATTTCAAGATTCGCCTCAGCATTCTCAAACCGAATGGGATTGATCTTGTGCGGCATGGTGGAGGACCCGGTCGCCCCAGCCACTGGAATCTGGGCGAAATAGCCCATGGAGATATAGGTCCACATATCCGTCGCCAGATTGTGCAGGACGCCCCCGGCATGACGGATGCGGTCATAAAGTTCTATCTGCCAGTCATGGGACTCGATCTGGGTGGTGACCGGATTAAAGCCAACCCCCAAGCCTTCGATGAAGTCTTTGGTTAGCGCGATCCAATCTACATCAGGATCGGCCGCTAGGTGGGCGGACCATGTGCCCGTCGCACCGGAAAACTTAGCCATATAGTCCGCCGCCTCGATCTGCGCGACGATCCGCTTTAGCCGCCAGGCGAAGACCCCGATCTCCTTGCCCATGGTGGTGGGTGTGGCTGGTTGCCCATGGGTGTGGGCGAGCATCGGAACGTCTCGATGGGCTTGGGCCATGGCGCGCAGGACGGCGATGACGCCCTGAAGCTTCGGCAGCCAGACCTGGGTGACCGCCCGCTTGACAGTCAGGGCATAGGCCGTGGAATTGATGTCCTCACTGGTGCAGGCGAAGTGAGTCAGTTCGGCAATGGAGCTAAGGCCCAGTGTTTCGAGCCGGTCACGGACCAGATATTCCACCGCCTTCACATCATGGCGGGTGATGGCTTCGCGCGCAGCGAGCCAGTCGATTTCGGCCTGACCAAACTGCGAATAGAGGGCGCGCAGGCTCGCCTTATGCTCCACGCTCTGCGGCGAGGCTCCGAACAGGGACCGGTCGGTCAAGGCGATCAGCCACTCAACCTCGATCTCGACCCGGGCGCGATTCAGGCCTGCTTCAGACAGATAGTCACCGAGGGCGGTGACGGTCGCGCTGTAACGGCCATCCAGGGGGCTCAGGGGCTGAGGGGGCAAGGATGTCACTGTATCTCCGGGAGACGGTGGGGCTGTGGTCCCGGCGGTTACCATGGATCGGCCCCCTTGCCCATTCTCGTGACTCCCCCGCTATAGTCCGGCACCTTCCTCCGGAGACCGCTATGACCCGCACCATCCTGATTTCCCATGAAATGCTTAGCGGCCTGCAGGGGCGGCTAGAGGCCGAGGGTTATGAGGTCGCGCGACGCTGGGATATGACTTCGGAGCAGGCAGGCCGGGTCGAGGCCATTGTCCATGTGGGCGAGAACCATCTGACCCCAGAGTTCCTGACAACGCTTCCGGCCATGAAACTGATTGCCAATGTCAGCGTCGGCTATGACGGGGTCGATGTGCCCTGGTGCACGGCGCAAGGTATTGCCGTGACCCATGCTGACGGCCTCAATGCGGAGGATGTTGCCGATCAAGCCATAGGGCTTATGATTGGCGGCTGGCGTGATCTCTTGGAAGGGGATCGAACCCTCCGGGCGGGCATGTGGAGCCAGGAGGCGCGGATGCGCCCGCCCCGGGGCCTGCGTGGCCTGAAGATGGGCATAATGGGCCTGGGTCATATCGGTCAGGCTGTGGCGGTTCGGGCCGAGGCTTTTGGTATCCAGGTCGCTTGGTGGGGCCCCAATCCCAAGCCGGCCGCCAAATGGCCCCGGGCCGACAGCCTTTTGCAACTGGCCACCGATAGCGATATTCTGGTGGTGGCCTGCAAGGCCGACATCTCAAACCGCCAAGCTGTATCCTCAGCGGTTATTGACGCAGTCGGTCACCGAGGCATGATCGTCAACGTCGCTCGGGGATCTGTGATCGATGAAGACGCCTTGATCGACGCCCTCAAGGCTGGGCGGCTGGGCCGGGCTGGTCTGGATGTCTTTGCTGTAGAGCCGACCCCTCCGGAGCGCTGGGCCGATGTGCCCAACACCTTCCTCACCCCGCACACGGCGGGGGGCACCACCAATTCCTTGCCCCTGATGATTGACCAAAGCTTTGAGAACCTGCGCCGTCACTTTGCTGGAGAGCCGCTTTTGAGCCCGGTATTTGCCTAGGTGACGCTGGTCTCAAAGACGGGAAAGCGCGCCATGGTCGCAACGACGTCACAGCTTATGTCTTGAGGTCGCATGGATGGCGGCTCAGGCTCGTCCAGCCGCAGATAGCCTCGCCGTTCATCTTCCGGGCTGACTCCGCCTGTACGGATCAGCCTGACCCCATCGGCGACATTGAAACCTGCAACGACTTCGTCGGACACATTGGCGCTTACCACGATCTCGGTTGCGCCCCGTTGAACCAATTCCAGCAGGGAGACTTCGACCGCAGCAAGTCGCGCAAGTGCGGCCTGGTCCATGCCGATGTTCGGCAAAATCTCGTAGGCATGCAGCCGCCGGAGAATTTCATAGGCGTTTGACCAGTTC
>CAITHQ010000220.1 GCA_903892305.1 uncultured Alphaproteobacteria bacterium | reverse complement strand
GATCTCCAGCCTGTGGGCGGCAGGCGGGACTGAAAGCTCTGGCCATTTACCACCCAGTCAGCGGCCTTGGCCTTGCAGTCGGCGTGCAGATAGGTCCAGGTCGGACGCTTAGTCCAAACCGGCGTCAGCTCCGCGTTATAGCCTGCCAGGGGCGCAAGGGCCTCCGTCGCATCTGCGCCCGGCGCCATAAAGGTAGAAAAGCCCTTCCCCTCCACCAGCCAGAAAACACCATCAGCCTTGTGTCCGGCCATGGTGATGGCGGCACGATCCTTGGCCGACACGGCAACGACGCGACTCTGCGGCGAGACCTCCTTCAGCCAGTCGCCCAAAGTGGTGGCCAGAAGACGCCTAGGACCGACGGGCTGGGCCTTGGGATCATGGGCCAGGACCACTGAAGGGTCGTTCACGCAATAGACTGGCTTACCTGTGACCGGATCCTTATAGGCGTTGGCGACAATGCCGGTCTTGTTAGGGTGCTTGCCGGTCAACAGGGTCGAATGGCCTGGACAGGTCTCTGTGGACGCGTGAGTCTGATAGCCGCTGGTGTAAATCACCCCCTGCGACAACCGCCCGAGACCCGCTACATATTGGCTGCGCCAGTCGTCATAGAGATTGCTGCTGAATTGATCGACACTGATGGCCAAGATCAGCTTTGGCTTTACCGGCGCTGGAGCCGGCCCGCCATAGGCCCCGGTGCTGATCGAAAGGGCCAGAAGGCCAAGTGCGACGAAAGCTGAACGCGACATGTACCTTGAGAATCCTCTAGCCATAGACCGATTAGGCTTAAGTGTCGGGTCTAGGCCAAACCAGCGAAGCTTTGACAACAGTCCCAGACAGCATTAGCGCCCTAGCATGGTCACACGGCCCCTCTTTGTTACCCAGGTCTATGAGGCCTCCCTCGCCACCGATCGCGGATTTGACGCTTTTCGTGGCGATTTGGCTGACACCTGCGCCATGTTGGCGGCGGAAGACAAGGCTGGCCGGGCCTGGTGTAAGGCCAATGCCTATGGCGGCTATACCTCCTATGCCTCCCTCGACGACCTTCCCCAGAGGGCCAGCGTCTTTGCCAATCTGAAAACCAAGCTCGACCGCCATGTGGCCGCCTTCGCCAAGGACCTGCAGCTAGATCTGGGCAGTGGGCGGCTTAAGCTGGACAGCCTCTGGGTCAATATCCTCAAACCTGGGGCCGCCCACTCTGGCCACATCCATCCCCACAGCGTGATCTCTGGCACAGTCTATGTGGAAACCCCACCTGGCGCCGGGGCGCTCAAGCTGGAAGACCCTCGCCTGCCCCTGATGATGGCCGCCCCGCCCCGCCTTGACGACTGCGACGAAACCGCCAAGACCTTCGTCTATCTGAAGCCCGCACCGGGCACGGTGTATCTGTGGGAAAGTTGGTTGCGCCACGAGGTGATCGCCAATGCGGCCAAGACCGAACGGGGTATCGGTGAGCTTTAATTACGCTTGGCGGTAGGGGCCCTGAAGCGTCCCCGGAAACAAGGTTTCATCGCCCGACCTGCGGTCATGTCTTGCCATAAGCTGTCGATTGGAGTGTTAACGCCTCCAACTATAATCCCAATCAGGAAGGACACGCGCCATGTCAGACAGCCAGAATCCGGAAACCATCGCCCTGCACGCTGGATGGCGCGCCGACCCCACGACGGGGTCTGTGGCCGTGCCTATCCACCAGACCACTTCCTATCAGTTCCATGACACCAGCCATGCGGCCTCGTTGTTCGCCCTGCAGGAACTGGGGAATATCTATACCCGGCTGATGAACCCGACCACCGATGTGCTGGAAAAGCGGGTTGCGGCCCTGGAAGGCGGGGTTGGTGCCCTGGCCGTGGCATCGGGACAGGCAGCGTCTGCCTATTCCATCCAGAACCTGGCGCGGGCCGGTGATAACATCGTCTCCTCGACCGCCCTTTATGGCGGCACCTGGAACCTGTTTGCCAACACGCTGAAGGATCAGGGCATCGAAGTCCGCTTCGTCGACCCGGCCGACCCTGAGAATTTCCGCCGCGCCACCGATGACAGGACCCGCGCCTATTATGCGGAAACCCTGCCCAATCCGAAGCTGGAGGTTTTCCCGATCGCCGAGGTCGCAGCCATTGGCAAGGCATTCGGCATCCCCCTGATCATGGACAATACGGCAGCGCCCCTGCTGGTCCGCCCCTTTGACCATGG
>CAITHQ010000219.1 GCA_903892305.1 uncultured Alphaproteobacteria bacterium | reverse complement strand
GCAACGGTGGCGATAACCAGATCACCGGGAAGAGCAGCACTGGTCCCTATGGGCAGGGTAAAGGCTGAAACGCGGATCGCGTCGCCGATATCCAGGCCGGTCAGGTCGAAAATCACGTCTTCCGGAATGTGATCAGCCGGGCAGTTCAGTTCGATATCGTGACGCACGATGTTCAGCGTGCCACCGCGCTTCAGGCCCGGCGACGCTTCCTGGTTCTTAAAGTGAACTGGGACAGAGATCTTAATCTGCTGGTGCTCATCAACCCGATAAAGGTCAAAGTGGACAGGCTGATCGGTCACGGGATGCATGTCGATAGCCTTGGCGATGACCGGCTGGGTCTCATCGCCGTACTTCAAGGTCACCAGGTGGCCCAGCAGCTTGCCGGTGTGGAGCGCCTTGCGGAACTCGTTTTCCTTGACGGAAATCGCCACAGGATCCTTGGCACCGCCATAAAGCACGCCTGGGACCCTGCCGGTGCGGCGGGTTTCGCGAGCACCACCCGTGCCGGTACGATCGCGGACTTCAACGTTCAAAATGATATCGGCCATGGCCTTGCCTCAAAACGAAGTCGCCGCGCGAATGTCACGCGCGGCGGCGGACGACCCGTTTGGGCCGAAAGGTGGCGGTTGATACACAAAACCTGCGCAGATGGCAACGGGCGCAATCGAGGACTCTTAGCGACTCTTCGAACTCTTCTTCCGAATAGGCTTCTTTGGGAGGTTATAACCGATGTCGGCACGCACTGTGGGGACGAACTTCGCCTCAAAGGGCTCCTGTTGGCCAGACGCCTTAATAACGCAGCGACCCGTATCCATCATCACATGCTGGCCAAGGCAGAAAATGTCTTCGTAATTGGGGCGCGCGACGGCGAGGCACTGATAGACGTTCAGCTTGGCCATTGTCATGCAGAAGCCGATGCTCTGGTCGGCCATAACCGCATCGATAGAGGCCATGTTTTCTGCGTCAGCCTGATTAAGGACGGCAAGCGCGGCCACGGCTAGGCTGCGGACAATGACCTCTGTATTCGCGCCAGGAGTTGCCGAAGGCGTAAGGCCCAAGCTTACCGCGCCGATAGATGCCTGCTCAAGACGGGCTGTTACAGCGGCCTCGCCAGGGGGCAGGGCAGAGGACAAGGTCTTTGCCCGGGCTAGACGGCCGTCACGATTGGTCACCTCGATTTTTGACCAGGGTTGTTTTTGCAGGTCATAGGCCGACTGCTTGACGGTCTTTCCGGCATTGTAGAGCGCCAGACCATCGGTATTCAGGGCCTGAACGACAAGAGCCTGGGCGGACGCTGATCCGGGCAGTCCCAAGACATAGGTGGGGTTGCGCAGAATTTCATAAGCGATCTGGCGTCTCTGCTCGGCACCACTGCCAAAACTGCGAATGCCAGCAATAAAAGCGGGGTCCTGCAGGGCTGCGATCGCGCCATAGGCCATGGCACCGCGGACCAGGGCGGTCGGCTCGAAGGCGTCTGCTGTCTGCAAGGCATTGGCGATATCGTCTGCGGACTGGAAGTTTCCAGTGATGGATGTTGCCCGGTCCATGTAGGCCCGATAGGCGCTGGCCTGCTCAAGAATGGCGGGGGCAAGTCGGACGACGGGCGGCGGCGGAGACGGGGCGACAGGCAAGGGCGCAGCCGGTTCGGACGCGCAGCCTGCCAGAAAGGCAAGGGCGAGTGTGGCGGACGAAAAGCTCCATGCCTTCAGAAATTTACGCATATCGACGTGTTTCCCGTTTGATCTGGGTCGGCCACGGCGGCAGACAGTCTCGGACAAGGGCGTATTCCTAGACCAGTTCGATCTGGTACGGAATCCCCCGAAGCCTGCCCTGGACCCATGTCGAAACTAGGGCCGCAGTTGGCTCAGTCGAAAAGTTTTGAGACCGATTCTTCGTTTGCGATTCGCCGGATGGCTTCACCGATGAGCGTGTCGCAGCTCACTTGACGGATCTTGCTGCACTTGGCGACCAGGTCTGACGCCTCGATTGAATCGGTGATCACCAATTCTTTCAGGACGGAGTTGGCAACCCGTTCATGGGCTGCACCTGATGGAACGCCGTGGGTGACATAGGCCGAAACCTCGACGGCTCCAGCATCCATCAGCGCCTTGGCTGCGTTGCAGAGGGTCCCAGCGGAGTCGACGATGTCATCGAACAGAATCAACCGGCGTCCTTGGACGTCACCAATGATATTTGCGACTTCGCTCTTGCCTGGGCCTGAACGGCGCTTGTCGACGATGGCGAGGTCTGCGTTCAGGCGGCTGGCCACGGCCAGGGCGCGGACAACGCCACCAACGTCGGGAGAGACGATCAGCAGTTCGCTTGTATTTTGATAGTGTGCCTTGATGTCGCTGGCCACCAGGGGGGTTGCCGCAAGGTTGTCGGTGGGAATGTCGAAGAAGCCCTGGATCTGACCCGAGTGCAGATCCATGGTCAGCACCCGGTGGGCACCTGCCCGCGTAATCAAGTTCGCCACCAGCTTGGCTGAGATTGGTGTCCGCCCGCCGGTCTTACGGTCCTGACGGGCATAGCCGAAATAGGGCATGACGGCCGTAATGCGCCGCGCCGAGGCCCGCTTTAGGGCATCAATGCAGATGAGCAACTCCATCAGGTTGTCATTGGCCGGATAGCTGGTGGACTGAATGACAAAGACATCCTCGCCGCGGACATTTTCGTCGATGGTGACGAAGACCTCATTGTCGGCGAAGCGTTTGACCTGGGCCCGGGTGAGGGGGAGATCCAAATGGGAGGCGACTGCCTCAGCCAGGGTGCGGTTGGAGTTGCCAGCCAGCAGCTTCATGGAACCCTCGAGGTCTAGAGATCACCAGATGGCGCGGCTTGTAGCAGCCCTTCGCTGAGGGGCAAGTCCTAGCACCTCAAACAAGCGTAATAGCTGACAGGAGACGGCCAAAATCGGGTTCGCCGCGACGGAAGGCCCGTCGGTTGGAATAGAACCGTTGCGCGTCTGTGCAGGTATCGGCCCCAATCCAGGCGCAGGACTCAAGGCCTGCCCGTTGTAGCCGGGCTAATACGAACCCTGGCAGATCGAAATAGCGTTTTTCAGGCGACTCACCGGGTTTGAAAAACGCGGCATTGGCATGCTCGTCGGCCAAGAATCGCGCCTCGAACTCAAGCCCCACCTCGTAAGAGTCCTGGCTGATGCAGGGGCCGACGACAGCGACGATATGTTCTGGCCTTGCGCCTTTTTGAACCATGGCTTCGACTGTGGCCTCGGCGATTCCAGACAGCGCGCCCTTCCAGCCCGCATGGGCGGCGGCAACGATTCGGGCGTTCGGGTCGGCCAAAAGAATTGGCGCACAGTCCGCGGCCAGGGCTCCGCAAATTAGGCCCGGCGTCGCGGTCACCACAGCGTCGCCTTCTGGGCGGACGGTGCCCCAAGAGGCGTCCGCGATCAGTGCCTTGCTGGAATGGATTTGATAAGCTGTGGAAAGTGCGGCCACCGGCAGGCCGAAATGATCTGATGCCAGCCGACGATTCTCCGCCACGTCTTCAGGACGGTCGCCAGATCCTTGCCCGACATTCAAGCCCGCATAAATCCCCTGGGAGACCCCACCTTGCCGAGTGAAAAAGGCGTGGCGGAGTCCCGGCAGGTCTAGCAGCGAGGATGTCAGAACCGGTAGCATCAGGGTGTCTCAAAGGCGGGCGGCGTTAGCCCTGATTGCGCCAGACAGACCACCTTGAAAAGGTCGCCCATTTCGGAGGGCGATATCAAGCGGTTCAATTGGCGCTCCAGGATTTCGAATCTGTCGGGACTGGCAGCAGCAAGGGCCTCGGCTCTTGCGACCACGCCAAGTGTCATAAGGAAAGCTGCTTGAGTCAGAATTGGCAGCAGCGGCACGCCTTCAGCCGCCGCCGCATGAACAATAGCGGGAAAGTCAGCGTGGACAGTGAGGTCCGCCGCACCAGGATCTGCGAGGGACGAAACTTTCTGGTGTCTGGATAGGGCCTGAAGCGTATCGCCAAACCCTGGCTCTGATCGTCCATAGTCGATCAGCAGGGCCGCGCCGCCGTCGGAGCAAATGCGCTGGGCTATGGCGCGGGCCAGATTTTCCTGGGCGGCCGAGACCTCAACCACAGTTCCCAAAGGGGCTTCAGGAAAAGCGCTGGCTGGCAAGGGTCCCATCAATCCGAAGGTCAGGTTGTCGAAGTTGTCCAATCCTATCCCACGCTCTGACCATCCGGCGGCTGTACGAACAAACTGGCGGGCGGGCAGGCAGTCCAGGAGCTCATTGGCGACCAACAGGAGTGGCGGGCCGCTCGGGACCTCTGCCAGGGTCTGAACCCATGTCGCTTGGTCACCGAGTTTTTCTTTTTGAAGGACTCGCAGGGGCGGTGATGTCTCTACCAGCCAAATATCCTGGGCTGAAACGAAGGCCGATTCGTGTTTGACCGTTCGCTGGATGTCCAGCATCAGTGTGCCATCTCCGGGCCCCATTTCCACTAGGCGGAAGGTCGATGGCCTGCCCAGACGACGCCAGGTTTCGATCAGCCAAACGCCGATCATCTCGCCGAACATCTGGCTTACCAGGGGTGCAGTGATAAAGTCGCCAGCCTGACCCAGCGCCGGGCGCGTGGCGTAATAGCCCTCGATGGGGTCGTGGAGGCATATTTCCATATACTGGGGTACGCTCAGCGGACCTGAAGCCTTAATGAGCGCCCTTAGACGGTCAAGCAGGGCCATGAGGCGTCGCTGGAGCGTCTTCCGTGATACCCCTCCAGATGAGCCAGGACCCGCCAAGGATCATGGGTAGGCTAAGGATCATGCCCATGGTGAGACCTAGCGGGAAGTCGGGCATGCCCACATCAGGCTCCCGGACATTTTCTAGAGCCACCCTGATCAGGCCATAGCCCAGGAAGAAGAGGCCCGCGATCACACCGCGCTTTTGCAAGAGCTTGGCACCATGGGTTCCCCAACGCAGGATCAGGAAAAGGACCACACCTTCAAGGGCGGCCTCGTAGAGCTGGCTTGGATGCCGGGGCAGGGGACCTGCACCCGGAAAGATCATGGCCCAGGGAACCTCAGTCACCCGACCCCAGAGCTCTGGCTTGATGAAATTTGCTAAGCGCCCGAACAAAAGGCCCAGGGGCGCCGCGGCGCAGATCAGATCGCCCAACTCGTATAGGTCGAGCTTATTCAGCCGCGCAAACACAAGGGTGGCGATCAGCACCCCAAGGGTCCCCCCGTGGAAACTCATGCCCCCATGCCAGACCATGAAAATCTCTAAGGGGTCAGCCAGCAGAATTTGGGGTGTATAGAAAACGACATGACCTATCCGGCCGCCGACAATGATTCCCAAGGTAATCCAGAGGATCAGGTCATCGAGCTGAACTGGGCTCAGCAAGGGCTTGCGCGCGCCCCAGAGGGATTCTGTTTTCAGGAGATCGAGGATGTATCGCCATCCCAGGAGGATCCCGGAAATGTAGGCTAGGGCATACCATCGGATCGGCAGGGGCCCGATATTGACCAGGACAGGGTCGATCACAGGATAGGGCAGGGCCACCAATCACTCTCCATCCACACGATGCTATGCGCTTTAGACGAGAACCCTCTCGCATTCATCCCCCGAAGGGCCATATTAGAGACATGCAAACACAGAACCCCTTTCTAGACGAAGTGGCCAAGCTAACCAACGCAGCTATGGGCCTGGCACAAAGCGCTGGCGAAGAGGCCAAGGCGGCATTTCGCGCCCAGGCTGACCGCATGGCGGCCGAACTCGATCTGATTCGCCGCGAAGACTTTGATGCCCTCAAGGCCGAGCTTGCCGCGCTTCGTGCCGAAGTCGCTGAGCTCAAGGCTGCCCAGGCGCCCGCCAAAACGGCAGCGAAGAAGGCACCCAAGGCAGACTGACCAGCGCCCTAAATACGCGATTGTGGCTCGCTTGATGCAAGAAGCCGGTGACAAAGCGTCAACGAAGCAGATTACTTTCACCATCGCACGGCGATTCGTGGGAACCCCCACGCCCCTTGCGAGGAGACCCGCGGTCTTATGGAAACTCCCCTTTCCGACGACGACATCATCCTGGCCCACGATCCCTTGGATGTGGTCGAGCATGTCCTTCAGGCCGAGAACCTGCAGTTTGACCGAACGGAAGAGGGCGATCTTGCCTTCACCTTGTCGGGCGACTGGAAGGATTTCGAACTCTGGTTTGCATGGCGACCAGAAGCTGACTGCCTGCAGCTTTGCCTTTCCGTAGATTTGCAAGTGAAGGCAAAACAAAGGCCAGCGGCCTTTGAGTTGGCTTCGACCATCAATCAGCGGGTCTGGCTGGGTCACTTCGAGGTTTGGGATGATGGCGAGATCGTTTTCCGCCACGCCATGGCCCTGACCGGTGGTGAACGTCCAAGCCTTGCCCAGGCTGCGGCCATGATTGATGTGGCCATGGAGGCGGCCGATCGTTTCTATCCGGCCTTTGATTTCCTGACACAGGGGGGCAAGACCCCCTCCCAGGCGATCGAAGCCTGTATGTTCGATACGGTTGGCGAAGCCTAGGGCGCGATCTGAGTTTTCAATGACTGTCACGCCCATTCTAATGCTTGGCGCAGGCCGAATGGGCGGTGCCCTGATTGAGGGCTGGCGCCGCGGCGGTGCCTTCGCGCCTAGGGATCTGATTATTCGTGATCCGTACCTGACGACCGTCGCTGAGGCTGTCGGAGATCTTGGTGCCAGGCTTAATCCTCCCCTCGCCGACCTGTCCGCTGCAAAGACCGTGCTGCTCGCCGTAAAGCCGCAGATCTGGCGCGAAACAGCCGAAGAGGTCAGCGAGCATCTGGCTGAGGATGCGATCTTGGTTTCTGTGGCGGCGGGTGTGAGGTCTGCCGACATTTCCTCGGCCTTTGGGGGGCGGCGAGTGGCCCGGGTCATGCCGACCACGGCCGCAGCCATCGGTCAGGGCGTGGCCAGTATCTATGCCTCAGTCCCTGAGGCCAGGGCCCGCGCTCATGCACTTTTTGCCCCCGTCGGGGTCGTGGTCGACCTTGAGGTCGAAGACCTGCTGCATGCGGCCACCGGAGTTTCTGGATCGGCTCCCGCCTATTTCTACGCCTTTGTTGAGGCTCTTGAAGCTGGAGGTGTCTCAGCAGGCCTTTCCGCCCAGGCGTCTCGTGATCTGGCGCGGGCCACCATGATCGGTGCTGCGGCTCTGCTGGCCCAATCGGGCGAAGACCCCGCCGCCCTGCGCCGTCAGGTCACCTCGCCCAATGGTACGACAGAGGCCGCACTTAAGGTTCTGATGGGCGAGGGTGGCCTGGAACCCTTGCTGCGCGACGCCGTCATGGCCGCGACCCGCAGATCGGTGGAACTGGGGGGCTAGAGGCCAATTCCTTTGGAGACGACCATGCGCAGATTGAGGGCTGCAAGCTTGGCTCTGGTGGTCATGGCCTTAGCTGGGCCAGCGGCGGCTCAGTCCTGTGGCGCAGCGCTTCCTGACCGCGTCTCAGGTCCACTGGTTCTGATGACGGACTTCGGGCTCAAGGATGGAGCGGTGTCAGAGGTGCGCGGCGTCGCCTATTCGGTTTCGCCGACCCTGCTGGTGACAGACCTCACCCATGAGGTCCCCGCCGGTGACATCTGGACGGGTGCCTACTGGCTCTATCAGACAGCGCCCTACTGGCGCGCGCCAACTGTATTTGTCGCCGTCGTCGATCCTGGAGTGGGCACTTCGCGTAAGTCTCTGGTGGTTCGGACCTGCCCAGGGCGGTTCTATGTGCTGCCAGACAACGGCCTGATCACGCTTATCGCTGATACAGAAGGGGTCGATGAGGTCCGCCAGATCGACGAGACCCGTAATCGACTGAAGGGCTCAGAAGAGAGCAACACCTTCTTCGGCCGTGACGTCTTTGGCTATGTGGGTGCCCGACTGGCCAGCGGCACGATTACCTGGTCCGAGGTCGGGCCCTTGGTCGCCAAGGCCAATCTTGTTCGCCTCAACTACACCCCGGCGCAGGTGATTGGCCAAAAGATTCAAGGCAATATCCCTGTGCTAGATGTGCAGTACGGGAATGTCTGGTCGAACATCCCTAAGGACTTCCTCAAGCAGATCTCCATTAGGGACGGCGATCTGGTGGATGTGCGGATCTTCAAGGGCGACCGTCAGGTTGATCAGGTCACGGCACCCTTTGTCACCACATTCGGCAGCGTGCCGGTCGGCCAGCCCCTGGTTTACGTCAACAGCTTGCTGAAGGTTAGCGTTGCTCTGAACCAAGGCGACTACGCCAAGGTCCGTGGGGTGGCATCAGGCCCGGTCTGGCGGATCGAAGTGTCAAAGCACTAGCGGAAACTGCGATGGCCTAATCTGCTGTCGACCAGGTCTGGCCCTGGCAAATCACCGACACGCAGCCCTCGACCTTGAGTTCGCCCTTGGGCGTCAGGGTC
>CAITHQ010000218.1 GCA_903892305.1 uncultured Alphaproteobacteria bacterium | reverse complement strand
GATGTATGTCTGCGGGCCCACAGTCTATAACTATGCCCATATCGGCAATGCCCGGCCAGTGGTGGCCTTCGACGTTCTGTTTCGCCTGTTGCAGCGCACCTATGGCCAGGATGCCGTGATCTATGCGGCCAATGTCACCGACGTGGATGACAAGATCAACGCCAAGGCCGTGGCCGAGGGCGTGCCGATTTCCACCATCACCGACCGCTATCTGGCCATATATAACCAAGACATGGCGACCCTTGGGGCCCTGGCTCCCACCCATCAGCCCCGGGCCACTGAGACTATGGACGCCATCATCGCCATGATCGGGCGGCTGGTGGACAATAAGTCGGCCTATGCCGCCGAGGGCCATGTGCTGTTCAACACCCAGACCTTTGCCGACTATGGCAAGCTATCGGGGCACCCCATGGATGATATGATCGCCGGGGCTCGGGTGGATGTAGCCCCCTACAAGCAGCACCCCGCTGACTTCGTGCTGTGGAAACCCTCCAAGCCCGGCGAGCCGGTGTGGGACAGCCCCTGGGGCCCTGGGCGACCTGGCTGGCATATCGAATGCTCGGCCATGATCGAGCAGACGCTGGGTCTACCCATCGACATTCATGGGGGCGGCATCGACCTGTTGTTCCCGCACCATGAGAACGAAATGGCCCAGGGGCTTTGCGCCCACGGCGACCACTCGGTGGGCTATGCCAAATACTGGATGCACAATGGCTTCCTGAACTTTGGCGATGAGAAAATGTCCAAGAGCCTGGGCAATGTGGTTCTGGTGCATGAGCTTATCGACCAGGTTCCGGGGGAAGCCCTGCGCTGGGCCCTGCTGGTGGGGCATTATCGCGCGCCGCTGGAGTGGACCGCAGACCTGATCGCCCAGTCCAAAAAGGCCCTGGACCGGCTCTATGGGGCCCTGCGTCGGGCGGCTGATGTTCCGGCAGAGTCAACCGGGCCAAATGTGGACTTCCTGGCGGCGCTTGAGGATGACCTTAATACGCCAGCGGCCATGGCCGAGCTGTTTGCCATGGCCACGGCCTTGGAAACCTCCAAGGGCGAAGACCGCGCCTATGCCAAGGGCGAGCTACTGGCCTCGGCCAATCTGCTGGGCTTTTTGTTCGCTGAGCCCGAAACCTGGTTCCAAGCCGGGGTGGACGAGGCCCTGCGGACCAAGATTGACGGCCTGATCGCCGAGCGTGTCGCGGCCCGGGCGGCCAAGGACTGGGCGGCGGCGGATCGCATCCGTAACGATCTCACCGATCTCAACGTAGAGGTCATGGATAATCCGACGGGCGCAACTTGGCGCATTAAGGCGCCGTCTTTAGGGGAAGGCTGATGGCGTTCAATCCTCCGCAGATGTTTAAGGTGGGAGCGGGCTTCGTGTTTGGTGGCAAGGCTGGGGCTGGCCCCATGAAGATCGAAAGCAGGATCGGCATTAAGGCCCCGGCTGAGGTGATCTGGGAGATCGCCTCTGATTTCAAATCGTGGTCCTTCTGGAACCCGACCTATACCAAGGGTGCAGGGGAATTGCGGATCGGCGCGCCCCTGGAATTCACCCTTGAGCTGCCGGGTGAGGCACCTCAGGTGATCAATCCTGTCCTGATAGAATGGGTGCCCTTAGAGCAAATCCACTGGTCCCTGACCCTGGCCCGGGGGCTGGTGCGGACCGTGCGCTATATCGAGATCGAGGCCCTCAACGAGGCCAGCTGTATCGTCTCCAATGGCGAGATCTTCGAGGGCCTGTTGGGCCCCACTGCCGCCCGGTCGAAGCGCCACGCCATCCGCCAGGGCTTTATAGCCATGAGCGAGGCCCTGGCCGCCCGGGCCGAAGCCCAGTGGCAGGGCAGCGGCAGCAAATGATCGACGACCTCTATTCGGCCAAGCTGTTGAAGCTGGCGGCGAACCTGCCGCATCTTGGCCGCCTGGAGGCGCCGCAGGGCACGTCTGAGAAGATCGCTAAGCTCTGTGGCAGCCGGGTGGTGGTGGATGTCGCCCTGCAGGACGGCGTCGTTAGCGCCTTTGCCCAGGATGTGAAGGCCTGCGCCCTGGGTCAGGCTTCAGCCTCGATTCTAGGAACAAACATTTTGGGCAGCAGTCTGGCGGAGCTGGAGTTGGCCCGCGAGCAGTTTTCCGCTATGCTCAAGGACAGTGGCTCTCCGCCCAATGGACGTTTTTCGGATCTCGCAATGCTCGCCCCAGTGAAGGACTATCCCGCCCGACACGCTTCGACCCTTCTGGCGTTCGAGGCGGCGGTGGACGCTGTTCGTCAGGCCAGCACGCGAACTCGCCGCGCTGGCACCGCTTGATCAGGGGCTGTCCCCGAGATAAGCGCGAGCCGGCATGAAACTCTATGAACTCTGCGTCAGGGGTGCCATTCGCGCCTACAAACTGACGCTCTCGCCCCTGATCGGGCGCCAGTGCCGCTATCTTCCGACCTGTTCGGAATATGCGGAGCAGGCCCTGATCCGGCACGGCCCCTGGCGTGGCTCCATGCTCGCGGCGGGGCGGTTGTGCCGCTGTAATCCCTGGGGAGGATCGGGCTATGATCCGGTTCCCCCGCCGCGCGGTGAGACTCCTGATGGGACCTCCGCCCGGATATGGACATGTGAAACATGATTGATCTGATTTTTCCCGACGGCTCCAAGCGCCAGTTTGAAGACGGCGTTTCTGGCCGGGACGTGGCGGCCTCCATCGCCAAATCCCTCGAAAAGCGCGCCCTGCTGATCAAGCTGGACGGAGCCCTCTATGACCTCGATCGGGCTCTGCCCGGCGGTGGGGCCTTTGAAATCCTGACGCGGGACAGCCCTGAGGCCCTCGACACCATCCGCCATGACGCCAGCCATGTGATGGCGCAGGCGGTGCAGGAGCTGTTCCCCGGCACCCAGGTGACCATTGGCCCAGCTATCGAGGACGGCTTCTATTACGACTTCGCCCGCGAAACCCCTTTCAGCCTGGATGATCTGGCCAAGATCGAGCAGCGTATGAAGGAGATTGTCGACCGGGACGAGAAGATCGTCCGCGAGGTCTGGGACCGCAAGGAGGCCATCGCCCACTTCAAGTCCATCGGCGAAGACTACAAGGCCGAAATCATCACTGACCTGCCCGGCGATGAGGTGATCACGGTTTATCGCCAGGGCCAGTGGAAGGACCTGTGCCTAGGCCCGCACCTGCCGTCCACCAAGCATGTGGGCAAGGCCTTCAAGCTGACCAAGCTGGCCGGTGCCTATTGGCGCGGCGATCACCGCAATGCCCAGCTCCAGCGGATATACGGTACGGCCTGGGCTTCGGAAGCTGACCTGGAGGCCTATCTCCATCGTCTGGAGGAGGCCGAGAAGCGCGACCACCGCAAGATCGGTCGGGCCATGAACCTTTTCCACATGCAGGAAGAGGGCAAGGGCATGGTGTTCTGGCACGACAAGGGCCTGACGCTCTGGCGCATTGTCGAGAGCTATGTCCGTCGCCGGCTGGACGCAGCTGGCTATATCGAGGTTCGTACGCCCCAGGTCCTCGATCGGGTATTCTGGGAGAAGTCCGGGCACTGGGAAAAATACCGGCCCAACATGTTCGTCTGCGAAACCGAGGAGGGCGAAGAGCTGTCCCTCAAGCCGATGAACTGCCCCGGCCACGTGCAGATCTTTAATTTCGGCCAGAGGTCCTATCGCGACCTGCCCATGCGCATGGCCGAGTTCGGCGCCTGCCACCGGTATGAGCCGTCTGGTGCCCTGCATGGTCTGATGCGGGTGCGGGCCTTTACCCAAGACGATGCCCACATCTTCTGCCGCGAAGACCAGATTGAAGAGGAAACGGCGCAGTTCATCGCACTGGCCAGTTCCATCCATTCAGACTTTGGTCTTCAGCGGGACCATATCGCCCTGGCCACCCGGCCAGAGGTGAGGGCCGGCAGCGATGAATTCTGGGACAAGGCTGAGTCGCAAATGCTGGCGGCGGCCCGCAAGGCTGGGGTCGAGCCGGTGATCTACGAGGGCGATGGTGCCTTCTATGCCCCCAAGCTCGACTTCATTCTGAAGGACGCCATCGGTCGGATGTGGACCTGTGGCACGATCCAGTTGGATTATGTCCTGCCAGAGCGGCTGGACGCGACCTATATCGGCGAGGACGGGGCCAAGCACCGGCCGGTCATGCTGCACCGAGCGATCTGTGGGTCGCTGGAGCGGTTCATCGGCGTGCTGATCGAGAACTATGCCGGGGCCTTCCCCCTGTGGCTGGCCCCGACCCAGGTGGTCGTGGCGACCATCACGTCTGACGCGGCTGAGTTCGCGCAACAGGCGGCGGCGGAACTTCGCGCGGCGGGTCTGCGCGTCGAGGTTGATCTTCGTAATGAGAAGATCAACTACAAGATCCGCGAGCATTCTCTGGCAAAGGCCCCGGTCATCGCCGTGGTCGGGCGCCGGGAAGCCGAGGAGGGCAAGCTGGCCTTGCGCCGCCTAGGCTCAGATGGTCAAACCATCCTTTCCTTGGCAGAGGCTGTGAAGGCTCTTGCCAGCGAAGCCTTGCCGCCTGATCTTGCGCGCAACGCGATCATTTCAGGGTCCGCCACAACTGAGGCGGTCACTGAGGAGGCCTGATGACCGGCATAGCCGCACCAATCGTCGCCGACATCGTCCAGGAGACTGCGCGGTCCAAGCCCAAGGTCTCGGTGGTCATGGTCATTTACATGACCGGCGACGCCATGGCCGAGAGCTTGACCTGCGTCCTGGCCGATCCGCGGGTGGACGAACTGGTGATTGTCGACAACGGGTCGTCTCTGATCGAGGCGGCCCGGTTGCGTGGCTTTGCGGAGCGGGATCGCCGGGTGGTTCTGGTCAATGGTCAGGGCAATGTCGGCTTTGCCAAGGGTGCGAACCTTGGTGCCCGGCGGGCGACAGGCGATGTGATGGTTTTTTTAAATCCAGATGCCTTCCTGCAGCCCGGCTGTGTAGGTGAACTGCTGAAGGCGATCGAAGGACGCCCTGTGCCCTGTATTGTCGGTGGCCGGGTGATGAATGCTGACGGCTCTGAACAGCGCGGCGCGCGGCGCGGTGATATTACCTTGATGAGTGCCCTCTTAAGCCTCAGCCATCTTGCCAAGACGATTCCCGCTTGGCGTCGCTATGAGGTCCACTGGGAGGATGAGCAGCCGCCCGAAGGCGTCACTGCCATACCCACCATATCCGGCGCCTGTTTCTGTATGCGCCGGGAAGACTTCGAGGCCGTCCAGGGCTTCGACGAAAGCTATTTCCTGCACGTCGAAGATGTCGACCTGTGCTGGCGGGTGCGTCAGGCTGGGGGCGTCGTCCTGTTCCAACCCAAGGCTGAAGTGATCCATCTGGGTCATACCAGCCGGGCCAGCCCCCTGCGGGTGGAGTTCCACAAGGGGGTCGGTCTTGCCCGGTTCTTCCGCAAGCGGGCCAAGACCGCAAGCCAAACCCTAGCCGCCTGGCTGCTCTCACCGGTGATCGTTTTTACGGCCGTTATCCGGCCCCTGATGTGGCGTGTCCGAGGCCGGACCGCCTGAGACATCCCCTCTGAGGATGTCGTTCATCGACATTTGCGGTATTAAGATACACTTATGGTGGCATTGGAACATTGAAGAGCTAACGGTCCAGCAAGTTATGACAGGCGACCAAGCCAATCGCGCCCTACGCCCCGCAGTTGCCCTGTGGGCTTTTTCCGGCCTCGTCGGCATCCCTGCCGCTGTCTATTTTGACCTGCTAGGGGGTTGGCGCTGGCCCCCATACAACGCAATCTACGATCAAATGATCGTCAGCGTTTATTTCGCGCTCGGTATTTGCGCAGTGCGCGCCATCAAAGATCCGGTTCGACACAGCAGTTTTCTTTGGTTTGTCGCGATCTCGAGCTTCACCCACGGCGCTGTCATGCTGTTCCACGCCTTGCATGACTCTATGCATCTCAACCATCTGTTGGGCGATGTGTGGATCTTGGCCGGCGGCGCGTCCTTGGCTTGGCCTTTGTGGCGACTAAGGCGCGCCGACGACCAAGTGTGACGACCTGCCAGGGTTAGATCCAGTAACTGGTTTCCGCTTATCTGACCCTGCTCTAAAGCGGGAATACCCCAGCGCGACTGACAGCAGCAGCCGGTGGCTTGCCGAGGATTTCGGCCATCCACTTGGCGGTGCTGATCAGGGCCGAAAGATCATAGCTGGTGGAAAATCCAGCCCGCTCCAGCATGTAAACCAGATCTTCTGTCCCGATATTACCCGTGGCGTCCGGGGCAAACGGGCAACCGCCTAAGCCGCCGCAGCTGGCATCAAGAATGGAGACCCCGGCTTCGATCCCTGCGAAGGCATTGGCGAGACCGGTATTGCGGGTGTCGTGGAAGTGTAGGCGCAAGGGGATGTCGCCAATGACCTTGCCTACCGCTTCGACGCGCCGGCGCACCGTCCAAGGGTCGGCGACACCAATCGTATCAGCCAAGGCGATCTCGGCAATGCCCGCAGATGCGGCCTCCCGGGCCAAGGCGACCAGATGATCCTCCCTGACTTCACCGTCAAATGGGCAGCCGAACGCGACGGAGAAGGTTGCGGTAATCGGTGGCCCGCCTTCGCTTGCCCGACGCCCCGCGATCTCGGCCAGGGTCGTCATCTGCTCTGCGGTGGAGGCCCCTTGGTTGCGTATGCCAAAACCGTCTGTGGCGCAGACCACCACATTGGCTTCGTCACAGCCGGCCGCCACCGCCCGCTCCCAGCCGCGCATGTTCAAGACCAATCCAATCCGGCTGCGGTTTGCATCCTGAGGAAGGGCGGCGGACACCTCTTCTGCACCGGCCATTTGCGGCACGCGCTTGGGGTTTACGAAGGATACGGTTTCCAATCGCCTCGCCCCTGCTGCTTCCAAGCGTTGGATGAAGACCACCCTCTGCTCTGGGCTTAAGGTAGTCTTCTCATTCTGCAGGCCATCCCGGGCCCCAACTTCGACAATCTCGATGAAACGGCTCATGAGGCAGGCTCCGGTTGGGGCGCATAGACGGTCAAGGTCATGTCATCGCCATTGGAATAGTCCAGCCCCTTGACCTCGCCGACCCGTATGGGCGAAAGGCCAGCCGCCTTGATCAGGGCGTCAAAGGCGGGTTTCTCCCTGGCCTCCACCACGGCGGGGCGGTCTTCTGCCAGCGCCGCCGCCGCATCCTTGGCGTCGCCCAATTGGGTTTGCGTTCCCAAGGCGAAGACAAGGCTAGGCTCCGCATAGCCGGCCACGGCCACGGGACCGGGATAGACACCCTGTCGCGGTAACAAATTGGCCTGTGCCAGCATGGCCTGTGTCCGCTGAGATAGCAGGAGGGGTTCAAGGTGTGGTGCCAAGCCGCCCACCAGGACCCCATGGCCGACAAGTCCAAGGGGCAGTGAGATGGCCAGGGCCCCAAGGGCTGAGCCACGCAGAAGCGTCCAGCACCCTAAAACACCGGCCGCGCCAAGCAATAAAGCTGTGACGATGATCAGGGGAATATCGGAAACGTCCCCATAAAGTTTGCCCAGATAGAGGGCGCCGCAAGCCAGCACGAGCCCGACAAAGGCCTGAAGGCCTGCACCCAGCCGCTGGGCGATACGGCCCATGGGCTGCGAAACTGCCGCCGCCGACAGCCAGGCCAAGGCCCCGTAACAGGGTAGGGCGTAGTGGGAGAGTTTGGTGGGCGTGATTTCAAACACCAGCCAGGCCGGAATCAACCAGCAAAGGGCAAAACGGACGCCGGGCTCCTTACGGTTTCGCCAGCCGAGTGCCAGGCCAGCGGGCAGCAACAGGTCGCCGGAAAATTTTGCACCAGGGCCACCAGGGTGTGATAGCCGGGAGGTCCCCCATGACTTTCCTGACCTCCGGCGAGTTTCGGTGCCAGATCTCCGGCAATGGCGGCGTTCCAAAAGCCACCGTCCGTCGCCACGGTTACCGCCCATGCCCAGGGCCCGACTATGGCGAAGACGAGGATCAGACCCCAAGCCCACCCCAATTTCGCAATCCACCCGCCCTTGCGATCCCAAAGCCAAAGGGCAAGCAAGGTCAAGCCGACCACCATGGGCGTGATCGGGCCCTTGACCAGGGTACCAATACCCATGGCCGCCCAGAACATCAGCCTAACCCCGCGTCCTGCAGCTGGACCTCCATGTTCAGCGGCGTAAAGCCTCGCCAGACAGGCCATGGCCAGGGTTGTGGTACCTGCCAAGACCGCGTCGGTCTTGGCGATGAAGGCCTCTGTTGAAAGCAGAAAGCTCGACCCCAGGATCGCACCAGCGATCAAACCCGTTCGGTCGCCAAAAAAGGCTGCGGCACCCCAGGCGCAGGCCGCCGCGGCAAGCATGGCCCCCAAGAGAGAGGGAATCCGATAGACCCAAATCTGCCGCGCCTCGGGCGATGACAGCAGAGAGACGCTTGCCGACTGCAGCCAATAAATGCCGACGGGCTTTTTGAAGCGAGGCTGATCCTGATAGCGGATGACCACATAGTCGCTCTGTTCCAGCATCTGGGTAGTGGCTTGGGTGAAGCGGCTTTCGTCCCGATCCAGGGGTGGCATGGAGATCAGGCCAGGCAGGCCGGCAATCAAAGCCATGAGGGCGGCCAAGGTCGGCCCACGCCATCCCCGGCTCCAGGCGGAAAGGCGGGCGGCCAAATCGAGCGCAGCGAAGAAATTCATCAAACCCATGACCTCCTTGTTAGCACGATCCTTTCGTCCGCCCAGGTTTCCGCTAAGAGGAAGCATG
>CAITHQ010000217.1 GCA_903892305.1 uncultured Alphaproteobacteria bacterium | reverse complement strand
GGTCAGGGTTGGGAGCCTATTATGGCTATGTGGGCATGATGAACCGGCTGGAATCCATGGGCATTGGCGATGGCCCCCGCCCGTTGTCTGACTTTCAGCCGAAACCCATAGTTCCCTGGGGCCCCAGAGATCTTTCCCTAATGCTGGGGGTCTCGAGCTTTGTCAGGTTTGAATACCAGGAATACAGTGACAGGCCGATAGAGGGGCAGCTCACAACCACCTATCTAGGGACAGATCATAGCTGGACCGGCCCGCAAGTCATCGACACTGGCCTGGTTGGCAAACCCGTGCTCTTGATGACACGGGACTCATTCTCAAATGCCTTAATGCCCTTTCTATACGGCCATTTCAGCCGACTGATCCTGGCCCACAATCAGGACGGTGCCTGGCGAGAAGACCTTATCAATCAGTACCATCCGGACGTTGTGGTCATTGAGGTGATTGAGTCCGGTATATTTCCATCCCTTGCAGAGGGCCCTCCGCCTACTGAGCATGCCAAGGCACGCAATGACGCAGTCGTTAAGGCGCGATTCCCCAGCTAGGGAGCGATCAGGTCTTGCCCTGTCGCCAGGCAGATCAGGGTTGAGCCTAGTAAGCTTTCCTTAGCCCCCTATGTCTTGGCCTTTGCGGCGCCAGGAATGGCCATGGGGAAATCCTTCGACCAGTGGATGGCGGTCCCGCCGGAAATGTACCAACTGACGATCAAGGCACAGATTATCGCTGCTGCGAGGTGGGTCCTTGTCCGTCGATAGGTGAAGACGGTCAGGATCGCCAAGGCGGTCATCAGAGGCACAAATTGAATGGCCACAATGACGTTTAGCGGCTCGGTCGGGGTCAGGAGCATGCCCGTCTCGAACAGATATCCATACTGAACCAGCAGCAGGGCAACAAAACCCCCAGCCATAGCGAAGATGGCGTAGGCATATTGCGTCAAAGCCCCTGCTGACCGAGGCGGCAGGGCCGCTGTCAGCGCTCTTAAGGTCACCCAGAAATAGACAATCCACGGCACCAAATAGGCCAAGAAGATCGCAAAATGCGCCTGATCGAGTGGCTTCAATCCCAGGACCCAAAATCGAAAATCGACCTTGAAGATTCGGTCAGACAACACCAGAGAGAGATAGCCGACCGCCACAGTCACCACCGCCATCAAGCTGACGCGGAGCCAGGCCTGGGGGCGTTTGGAGATCTTGGTCCGCATGATCCAGGACAGGACGAGGGCTAGACCTGCATTGAGCAAGGCCCAGACCACCAGCTGATTTTGGATGTACTGGGGAAATTGCTGCATCGGTACAAAGAGCCCACCCAGTTTCATGAACGGGAAAAAGGTCACGGCAGGAAGGGCAGCGGTAATGCTAAGACCCAGCCAGCGAGATAGGCCCTGCTGACCCCCTTCCGGTTCTTCCATGGCCAGGAACCTTGTGACTAAAGGCTGGGAGAGGATTTGAAATGTGCCCAGCATCAGGACCACGAAGCCCATAAAGGCGGTAAGAGTGCCCACCTCTTTCCAAATCCAGATTTGGTCTGAGGGATCCCGCGGCGTGCCCGCGCCCGATAGTGTGTTTTGGAACCAGTCGACGGCACGCCCCACACCCGCCTTGGAGAAATGCTCCCAGGGGTGTGTCACAGGAGGATTGTAGAAAACACGGGCGGTACCGGCCGTAAGGTCTCCATAGACTTGGCCTTCAACCACCGGCTTGTCGGTTCCAAAGAGCGCTTGGATGCCCTGCGATTTTGCGACATCTGAGCCCTTGGGCGACTTCCACATGAGCCCTGCGAACTCATCATATTGGCCAAAAACCAGGGCAAGGTTTCGCGGTAGCTGGGTGTTCACAGGAACTGCGGGCCCAAGAAGACCCGGGGAGGATCCCTCTAGGACGGTGGATTTATAACCTTGAGGTTGGGAAAGCGCCGCCATGTAAACAGGGGCACCGCCGAGACTATGACCTTCGAGCCCGATGTTTGCGCGGTCCACACCAGGGAGGGTTTGGAGATAGGCCAGGGCTGCAGGGCCACCGAACCCATTGGCACCGACATTGCCCGTTGAATAGCCGTGCCCTGTCATGTCCATGGCCAAGACGACAAACCCACGGCGAGACAGCTCAATGGCAAATGGGCTCTGCATTTCGCGGGTGTTTATATAGCCGTGGCTGACGAGGACCGCCGGAGCCGGATGAGCGGCGTTCACGCCAGCTGGAGTGTAAAGCAGGCCCGACATGACCACGCCCTTTGGGCCCGGGAACCGGACGTCGGTCACCTTGGTTCCGCCGGAGGTCTGAATCACATGGGCGAGGAATGCCCCCGCCAGAATCAGCAGCCATCCCAGACCAAAAAGCCCGAACCGTCTCATCACTTCAGCCTCCCGCGTTATCTTTGACATGACTATGAGGGACGGATTGTGATCGGAGCAAAGATTTTCACGCCTCAGTTGTCTGCAAGCTCCAGAAATCTGACGATCCGACCTGCATTTCCATCTCCGTCTCTGGCAGCAAACCTGCTAAACCTGTCGTAAGGAGAGGAGACCTCGGTCTTGACGCCGTCACCGACAGCTGGAATTCGCGGTCAGCGAAGCCTGTTGAAACAGATCCGCGAGGCCTTGGCCTCCGGTGGACCAGCTCAGTCACGTCTGGACATGGTCGTGCGGATCATCGCCCAATCCATGGTGGCGGAAGTTTGCTCGCTCTATATGCGGCGGGCGATTGGCGACATGGAGTTGTTCGCAACCCAGGGCCTCGATCCAAACGCCGTGCACGTCACAAGGATGAAGCCTGGGGAAGGCTTGGTTGGCGAAATCATGCGCCTGGGCAGACCGCTGAACCTCTCTGACGCACCCAGCCATCCTGCCTTCTCCTATAGACCCGAAACGGGTGAGGATCCCTTCCACGCCTTTATGGGCGTTCCCCTCCTGAGGGGCGGTCGTGCGATCGGCGTTCTTGTCGTCCAGAACCGCACTGAGCGGGTCTATTCCGACGATGATGTCGAAGACCTGCAAATCGTTGCCATGGTCCTGACGGAAATGGTTATCGGCGGCGAGATCGCACAAGCAGGGCCCTTGAGCGGAATTGATCTGGTTCCGCAAAAGCCCGAGCGCCTCAAGGGGACGCGATTTGCTGAGGGCTTGGCACTTGGCGTCGCCGTCCTGCATGAACCCCCAGTGGCCCCGTCTCAGCTTTTGGCTGAAGACGTTGGCGCAGAAGATGCGCGATTGAAGACCGCGATTTCGGAACTTCAGGCTCAGATCGATTTCATGCTGGAGGGCCAGCACGGACTTGTCGAAGCCAGCTATGAGGTACTGGAAACCTATCGCATGTTCGCCCACGACCGTGGCTGGAACCGGAGTCTCGAGGACGCCGTTCGTAATGGTCTGACGGCTGAAGCTGCGGTTGAACGTGTCCGGTCAGAACACCGGGCGCGCCTTGGCCAAGCGCGCGATCCCTATCTTAGGGAAAGGCTACACGATTTCGAAGATTTGGCAGATCGCTTGCTGCGCCACCTTTCCGGGGAAGGTGCGAAGGCGCGGGAACTCCCAGACAACGCCATTCTGATCGCTCGAAATCTCGGTCCAGCGGACTTGTTGGAATATGACCGGACCAAGCTTAAGGGCCTATTGCTGGAAGAGGGATCGGCGGCAAGTCATGCGGCGATTGTTGCCCGGGCCCTGGACATTCCCTGCGTTGGTCGCCTTGCCGGTCTGCGGGACAGGGTCTCGGAGAATGATCAGGTCATTGTCGATGCCGAAACAGGTGAAGCCTACCTTCGGCCGCGCCCCGACGTTATCAAGGCCCTCCAGGCCCGGATCGAGGTCCGCCTGCAAAGGCGGGCGGAATTCGCCAAACTGCGCGACACCCCAGCTTTTACCCGCGACGGGGCCAAGGTCAGCCTGTTGATGAATGCAGGTCTCGATGTCGACCTCGATATTCTTGAGGAAACCGGAGCTGAAGGGATTGGTCTGTTTCGAACAGAATTCCAGTTCATGGTGGCCGAGGAAATGCCCCGGTTCAACGCCCAGGCGGCTCTGTATGAGCGAGTCATGGACGCGGCAGGCGATCGGCCGGTTACCTTCCGCACCCTCGACCTAGGGGGCGACAAGGTCCTGCCTTACTTGGAAGCCGAGCGGGAGGACAATCCAGCCCTTGGCTGGCGCGCCATTCGCATGGGGCTGGACCGGCCAGCCTTGCTACGCCTGCAACTTCGGGCCTTGATTGCCGCATCCAAAGGCCGGGCCCTGAAAATCATGTTCCCCCTCGTGGCCAGCGTTGATGAATTCCGCGCCGCCCGGGCCTTGGTCGACCACGAGATTGCCTGGGCGCAAAAGCGCGGGCGTCCTGCCCCAGTGCGCTTGGACGTCGGGGCCATGATTGAAGCCCCATCTCTGGTCTGGCACTTGGACGCCCTTCTGCCGATGACGGATTTCGTCAGTGTCGGTACCAACGACCTGATGCAGTATATGTTCGCCGCTGACCGCGGAAATCCGAGGGTCTCGGACCGCTACGACTTCCTATCCCCGCCCGCCCTGCGCGCCCTTGAGACCATTCAAAAAGCCTGCGCGGAAACCGGCACGCCCGTCTCTGTATGCGGCGAAATGGCGGGCCGGCCCCTAGAGGCCTTTGTGCTCGTCGCCCTGGGATTCGAGGCCCTGTCCATGCCACCCGCGGGCATCGGACCTGTCAAACAGATGGTGCTGTCTTGCGACCGCGAAGCCGCCAACCGCGGGATAACGGCCCTCTTGCGCAGCACCGCTGGCTCAATTCGCAACGAGGTCGAGACCCTCGCGCGTAAACTTTATCTCGCCATCTAGTTCGACCGTGTTCAGCCACACCGCACCAGAACCCCCGTCAGGTCACATCCTAATGAGTGGCCCCAATGTGGGTGCCGCTTTGAAAGCCGCGCGGCTATCCAAGGGGCTCACCTTGGAACAGGTTGGGGAGATGACCCGGGTTCGCGGAGCTTATCTGGCAGCGATCGAAAACTTCCGCCTGGATCTACTGCCATCTCGGCCGTTTACAGTCGGCTATGTCCGCGCGTACGCACAGGCCCTTGGTCTTGACGGGGAAGCCGCCGTCGCACGATTTAGGGACGATGATCCGCTCTTATATGATGGCCTAGCAGCCCCCATCGGAGTCGATAATTCTGACCGAGGCCTCGGCACCATCGTCTTCATTGCGGTCATAATGGTCATTGGAATTTTGGCCTGGAACATCGCCCAGCGCAGCACAAAGGTCGATGCGCCGGTTCCGCCTTCAGCGCCCGCCACAGCGATCGCCCAGGCCCAATCAACGGGGACTAAGGGCTATTTTGAGCTTGGCTCGCCCCTGCCAGCCCCGGTAGAATCGAGCGCGCCAGCACCCTATGAAACCCCTGGCTTGGCTAAGGCCATGAGCGGTTTAAGTTCGTCGGAGTCGGAAACCCCAGCAGACGACACAACCTTACGTCCGCTGATGGATAAGTTCGTCGCGAAGGGTCCCATTTTCGGTGCCTCGGCCGCAGAGTCGCAGATTATTGTGCAGGCCAGAAAATCGTCGTCTCTGATTGTCAGAGGCCCAGACGGTGTCACATATTTTGCCCGCCAATTGGCCACAGGGCAGGCCTATCGTGCGCCAAGTATTTCAGGCCTTTCCGTTGAGGTATTTGATGCAGATGCCATACAACTATTTGTCGCCGGTGAGAGCCATGGCCTCGTCCCGGTCGGAAAGAGCACAGTGGCGCAACTGGCCCCAAGCCCCTAGATAGTGCACGTCATGAACTCAAACGATCACACACACCTTCGGCCCTGGCGCACCATCGAACGGCGCGTTTCCCGCAAGATCCGCGTTGGCACGGTTGAGGTCGGCGGCGATGCCCCAATCACCGTCCAGTCCATGACCAATACCCTCACCTCAGACGCGGGGGCGACAATTGATCAGATCAGACGGTTAGAAGAGGCCGGCGCTGATATCGTTCGGGTATCCTGCCCAGATGAAGCGTCGACAGCGGCCCTTTCAACCATTGTAAAAGCCTCAAAGGTCCCCATCGTTGCGGACATACATTTTCACTATAAGCGCGGCATTGAGGCTGCCAAAGCTGGGGCGGCGTGCCTTCGGATAAATCCGGGGAATATCGGACGACCTGACCGTGTGCGTGATGTGATCCAAGCGGCCCGCGACTATGGCTGCTCCATGCGCATTGGGGTGAATGCCGGGTCGTTAGAGCCCCACCTTTTGGAAAAATACGGTGAGCCTTGTCCTCAAGCCATGGTCGAGAGCGCTCTTGACCACGCGCGGATCCTCCAGGACCACGACTTTCATGAGTTCAAGATCAGCGTCAAAGCCTCCGACATCTTCATGACGGTTGCGGCATATCAAATGTTGGCTGAGGCCATAGATTGTCCCTTGCATGTGGGAGTCACCGAAGCGGGCGGGACCCGGGTGGGGACCGTGAAATCCTCCATCGGCATGGGCAATTTGCTTTGGGCGGGGATTGGCGACACCATTCGAGTCAGTCTCGCGGCTGATCCCGTCGAGGAAATTAAGGTTGGCTTCGACCTGCTGAAGTCCCTGGGCCTGCGTCATCGTGGGGTCAATATTATCGCCTGCCCTTCCTGCGCAAGGCAGGGCTTTAACGTCATTGAGACCGTTGAAATTCTTGAGCAAAGATTGGCGCACATCGCCATTCCCATGAGCCTGTCTATCATTGGATGCGTCGTGAATGGACCGGGCGAGGCCCTGATGACAGATCTGGGATTTACCGGCGGCGGCAAGGGATCTGGCATGATCTATGTGGCGGGCAAACCTGACCACAAAATGGATAACGCCCATATGGTGGACCACATTGTTGAGTTGGTCGAAGCCCGTGCCAGGGAACTCACTCCCTCCTCCTGAGCTGAGGTCACAAAAATGACGTGGGCGTCACCCCTTGCGGAATACCCCTGAGATTGGTTAGTTGCGCGCCTCAACCAAGGAGGACACCATGTCCGCAGACGGCAACTGGAAGATCACCATCAATTCGCCCATGGGCGCGCAAACCATCGAAGCCAGCCTGACCACCAATGGCGACACCTTCACCGGTTCGACCAAGGGTCCGATGGGCGAACAATCTGTTGAAGGCAAGGTCGACGGCGATACCCTGACCTGGTCGGCAGCCATCACCTCGCCCATGCCTATGACCCTGGAATTCGTCGCAACTGTCAGCGGCGACACCCTGAGCGGCAATGTAAAGCTGGGTGCTTTTGGCAATGCCCCGCTGTCGGGCGTGCGTATCTAAGACGAACGTCTAAATCGCAAGATTTTCGGCGGCTTGATCCGATGAGGGTCAGGCCGCCGTTTTCTTTTGTATCCTATGGGTCGAGGGAAACACCCTTCAACCGAGCCCGACGCGCAGCCCCAGCCCTAAGAAAAGCTTCGGCTTCAACCGTAAGGCCCCAGCGGTGATGGCCCGGCCCGAAAGGGCGCTTGAACAGGGGTTGGACCCCAGTTGGCAGAGCTTCCGGGCTTGAATGTGCGTCGAAAACAGCAACCGCCCTGGCACGCAGCGCATTGTCTACCGGCGCGGACCGATTTTCACCAAGGGCTGCAATGACCTGGTCGCGGGGCGCACTTCCCCCAAAGCGAAGCAGGACATCACAAATTTCTGCAACCAACGGGTCCACATGCTGTGGGCGTCGGCGCGGGCGCCTGTTCTGGGGATCGAGAATAGAAGTCATCGCCCAGCCTCTAAGGCGAACGCGCAAATAGCGAAACTGACTACGCCCCTCCCGCGAGTGGGATTCACCTGTGACTTTAGACCCGGTCAGAAAGTGTGAAGCCTAACCGAGGCCATTTTCACGTTACGGTAAGGAAGGCTGTCCTAGACATTTTTTCAGCACCAAACGGTGCCACCAAGGATAAATTTTAGGATCCTCATCCTAGTTCAGAGGACAGCTCAGATGTACGGAATGGTCCACCGCGCCGCACGCCAAATGATCATTGAGAATCACGGCGAAGCCAGCTGGGCACAAATTCTCGCTAATTCAGGCCTCGGAGATGACTCTTTCATTAGCGCTAACGTTTATAGCGATCATGTAACGATGGTTTTACTTGGAGCAATTTCTGCTTTTGCAAATGAATCTGTGACTTTTGTACTAAATGAATTCGGAAAATACTGGATCGAATTTGCATATAAGGGTGATTACAGGTCCGTTATGAATATGACCGGAAATGATTTGTTTTCATTTCTTGGCAATCTCAACAGAATG
>CAITHQ010000216.1 GCA_903892305.1 uncultured Alphaproteobacteria bacterium | reverse complement strand
CCATGGTCTATAATCAGCCCGCCGGTTGGACTGAGTGAACCTGCGATCCAGGCCTTGTAAGCTGCCTTTGCCGATAGCGCCGGCTCAATCAAGGTTGCAAGTTCGCCCGCCTCGACAGCGGCAAGGGGCGCGGGACGAGATCCCAAGGTAATAATTGTGGCGCATCCAGCCTGTTGCGCAATGCGGGCGGCGAGAATCTTGGTTGCCATGCCGCCGGTTCCCACCCCAGCGCCCTGGTTGGCACCGCCCGCCATGGCTTCGATTTCGGCGGTCAGGTGGGTCAGGCGTGGGATGTGGACAGCATTGGGGTTGCTGCGCGGATCGGCTGAATACAGACCGTCTATGTCGGACAGTAGGACAAGCACATCGGCGCCGATCATCTGAGCGACCCGGGCGGCCAGACGGTCATTGTCGCCATAACGGATTTCTTCCGTCACGACGGTATCGTTCTCGTTGACGATGGGAATGACCCCAAGGGTCATCAAGGTTTCAGTTGTCGCCCTGGCATTCAGCCAACGTTTGCGCACCTCTGTGTCGTCGCGGGTTAAGAGGATTTGTGCGACCGGCAGGCCAAAGGGCTCCAGGGCCAGTTCCCAAGCCCGCATCAAGGCCGATTGCCCTGCCGCAGCGGCGGCTTGTTTTTCCGGCAGAGTCAGGGCGCGCTTGCCTAAGGATAGACGCTTGCGGCCGAGGGCGACGGCCCCGGAGGAGACCACAAGCACCTGCTGCCCACGATCCCGAAGCCGCCCTAGATCCGCCGCCAAGGCGGTCAGCCAAGCACCATCGGGTGCCCCATCTGGACCGACCAGCAGGGACGACCCAACCTTGACGACGATCCGTCGTGCGGCGGTAAGCTCACTCATGGAGTCCAGTCCGGCGGCGCATGGCCCGATTTGGCCTCGGCCGCAGCCGCAGCTTCAGCCTTGCGCGTCCGCACAAGGCTATAGGCCTCCCGCAGGAGTTCTTTTACACCCTGACCTGAAACCCCAGACACAAGACGTACAGGGTGCCCGACAGCTTCTGCCAGGGCTTCTCGCTGCATTTCCAGGGTGTCAGGATCAAGGGCGTCGATCTTGCTCAGGGCGACGATTTCGACCTTATCGCCGAGCTCTTCAGCATAGGCCTCCAGTTCGGTCCGCACCGTCTGCCAAGCTTGGACCACATCGGTCTGGGTGCAGTCGACCAGATGTATCAGGACAGCTGTGCGCTCCACATGGCCGAGGAAGCGAACTCCCAGGCCAGCGCCTTCAGAGGCACCTTCAATCAGGCCCGGAATATCAGCCATGACGAAGCGCTCTTCCGATGACAGATCAACAATGCCGAGATTGGGGGCGAGGGTTGTGAACGGGTAGTCGGCGATTTTCGGCTTAGCCGCACTGGCTGCGGCCAGGAAGGTGGACTTCCCGGCATTGGGAAGTCCGGCAAGGCCCACGTCGGCAATCAGCTTCAGCCGAAGCCAAATGAGTTTTTCCTCGCCCTCCTGACCTGGATTTGCGTGATAAGGGGCCTGGTTGATCGGCCCTTTGAAGCGATCATTGCCCCAGCCGCCATTGCCGCCCTTAGCCAGCAGGATCTTCTGTCCCGCCGTGTCCAGATCAATAATAAGGGTTTCCTTGTCCTCTTCCAGGACCTGGGTTCCCACCGGCACCTTCAGGACGATGTCCTCGCCATTGGCACCATGTCGATTGCGACCCATGCCATGAATGCCAGTGTCGGCCTTGAAGTGCTGTTGATAGCGATAGTCGATGAGGGTGTTTAAGCCTTCGACAGCCTCCATCCAGATGCTGCCGCCATTCCCGCCGTCGCCACCGTCTGGGCCACCATACTCGATGTACTTTTCCCGGCGAAAGGACACGGCACCGCCGCCGCCGTTTCCAGAACGAATATACACCTTGCACTGGTCGAGAAATTTCATGGTCAGGCCATAACACAGGAGAGGGCGAAGGTCATGCCAGCCAGACCATCCAGCGGGAGGGCACGATCTGGTTTCGGGCCTTGCTGATCGAAGGCGTCACCTGACCGGTATAGAGGAAGCCAGATTTGCACAGGACCTCGCCTGAGGCGGGGTTGTCGACGAAGTGCCGGGCTGCCACATGACGACGGTTCCAGACCGATTTCGCCCAACCCATGGCACCTCTGGCGGCTTCCGTCGCATAGCCACTGCCCCAGTAGGGCTTACCTATCCAATAGCCCAATTCCGCCCGCCGACCTTCCCCCTCGGAGAAGCCCACCGTTCCAATAGGACCATGGTCCATGTGTTCGACCACAAAGGTCTCAGGCGTCGCGTCGCATACAAACCGCTCTGCATCCTCAATCCCGTAGGGGTGCGGGATCGACGTAGTCATCCTGGCCACTTCGAAGTCATTTAGAAGTTTCGCCAGGCGACCGGCGTCATTCAGATGGGGCGGCCTGAGGCGCAGGCTTGGCGTCTCGATGACGCTCTGTATCTCCAAGGGTTTCATCTCAACCTCCCGGTCCTCTATCTAGGCCTTGGACAATGAAAAACGGGGAGCCCGGCGGTCCGGACTCCCCGTTTTGGGAGGTCTATTCGGTCCGCCTGGCTGGCGGACCTGAAGTGCAGGTTCGCCTAGTTTGCTGCGATCTCTGCGGTGACCACATTCACGTAGGTGCGGTCGTCACGCTTGGTCACGAATTTCACGGCACCATGAGCGGTCGCGAAGAGGGTGTGATCCACGCCCATGCCGACATTGTCGCCCGGGAAGAACTTGGTACCGCGCTGGCGCACGATAATATTGCCCGAGATCACGGCTTCGCCACCGAACTTCTTAACGCCAAGGCGACGACCCGCTGAGTCGCGACCGTTACGAGACGAACCGCCAGATTTCTTGTGTGCCATCTTGGCCTCCTAAATTCGACGAGACCGGCGCTTATTCAGCGTCGGATTTTTTAGCAGCGGCCTTCTTCGGCGCCGCCTTCTTGGCGGGAGCGGCTGCGCCTTCGGCGGCGGCAGCCTGGGCCGCGACGACCGGAGCTGCGGCAGCTTCCAGAGCCGCAACCACGTGGGTCAGGTTCCGTGCGCGGGCGTTCATCATGGCCTTGGTGGTCATGTCGACCACGCCGTCCCAGGTCTCGCTCTTGCCAGCGCCTTCGATGGCGGTGACGCGCAGGACTGTTTCGATCTGACGATGGCCCTTGGTACGGCGGTAGCCCTGACGGCGGATCTTCTTAAAGATCTTTACCTTCTCACCCTTGCGGGTTTCCACCAGGGTCGCGCTGACACTGGCGCCGGCCACGGTGGGCTCGCCAAGGGTGATCGCGTCGCCATCGCCCAGCATGAGCACATCGCCGAACGCCACATTGGCACCGGGCTCGCCGTCGAGCTTTTCGACGACCATCACATCACCAGGTTGGACCCGGTATTGCTTTCCGCCGGTCTTGATCACCGCGTACATATAATTCGCGCCTTGGATACAATGCAAAAAGGATTACGCACGCGAGTTGGCCCGCGAGCGAGAAGCGCGGTGTTATACAGACCACCCGAGCCGAGTCAACGCGGGCCGGTCCGATTCAGTCGGCAGATCTGGACTCTTTTGCCGCCACTGACCGGCCTTGGTCAGACTCCCTATCCCATTGGGCGACGATGGCCTTACTGATGGATTGGAGAAAGGCCAGTCGCTCAGAGACCGGATGTTTCGTCTTCTGCAAGAAAACCGCGACGGCATAGGTTTTTCCATCGGGAGCTGTGATCAGGCCAACATCATTGATTCCGATAGAGGCACCGCGATAATCCTGCCCTGTGCCGGTCTTATGAGCGATCTGCCATCCTTCAGGCAAACCCCCTTTCAGCCGTGCAGGCCCCGTTCTGGCCTTGGCCATGGTCGCCAACATCCAGCGGCTGGACTCGGGAGACAATAACTTTCCCATTTGCAGTTGGGCCAGGGCCTCGGCGACTGCGGCTGGCCGCGCCCCGTCATAGGGATTGGCGATATAGGCGTCTAAAGCCGCCTCACGCGCCGCCTGCGGAAGACGGGCCCTGGCTGTATTAAACGCTCCATAAGGGGCAAGGTCGGGGGTCCATGTCAGGCCCGCTATGTGCGCCTGAAGGTGGCGCTCATCCTCGGCGAGGGCGATGCCGTCCAGGCCTTTTTCCCTTAGGAGACGACGAACAGCATCTGGGCCCCCAGCCAAGCCCAGGAGCTTGTCATTGGCCGCATTATCACTCTCGACCAGGGCACGCTTTAAGAGGTCAGCGACGGTCGTGGGGAAGCCTTCGGGCGTAATTCGGTAGGAGATGGGCTGGTTGAAAACGCTTCGGTCGGCGTCTGTCAGGATCACCTGTCGATCCAAGGCCGAAGCGCCCCGGTCAATGGCTTCGAGGGTTGTCAGCGCTACCCAAAGTTTCGAGACACTCTGCTGCGGAAACGCCATATCCCCGCGTACATCGACAATCCAATTGTCAGACGTATCGATGATCGCGATGCCGACCGTTTCCCCAAAATCTTGCGCCAGGGTGTCCACGGTGTGCTGCAGATCGGTTGGCCCAGATTTGAGGGCAAGGCGGGGTGGGTGAGCCGAGGAAGGGGCAATGCCGACCATGCCCGTCTGCGGCGCGTGTCCAGCTTCAACGGTATTGAGTGCTGGTGGCCACTGTCCGGCAATGGCGGTCGCCCCAGCCAGACTGGTCAAGGTCACAATCGGCCAGCGTAATTCGAAAACTTTCAACGCCGCGCCGATGGCGAAGTCTGCGGCGTCATCAGGAAAAGCTTTGATCTTCGTGATGAGGACGTTTGGCAGGCGTCGGACCCACTTGACGCCCAGCTTAAGCGCGCGCCCCATTCCGGCTATAAACAGCCAGCTGCTGTCCGTTAGGCCCCAAAACACCTTCGCCACAAGACTCAGGGCGTCATGTTTCAAACGTCTCTGAGCCGGGCGGGCCGACGATATCTGAGGTTTGGTCTGGCGACTCATGAGGTCTCTTGAGTCTTGATCCGGGGCGGGGCGTCAAGTCTCGCCTGCACGCCTAACTTCAATTGTTATGTGACTTAGGCCGCCAAGGCCTTCCAAGCGCTTACGATAGGCAGTTGGCGCCTCGGGTGTGGTCGCCCCGAGGACGATGATCGCCGCCAGGTGTCCTGGGCCGAGTCGCCAGACATGGAGATCGATAACCTCTGTGCCATCTGCCTCTAAGCGATGGCGAATCGCCCTCATCAAGTCTTGTGACGGTATGGCGTCCAGCAGGGCTGCCCCCGTTCTGAGCAGAAGGCGCCAGGCGAAATGACAGACAAGTACGGCCCCTACAACGGCGGCGAGGGGGTCGGCCCAGCTTAGATGCCAGATCTTTCCCGCCAAGAGACTGAGGAGTGCCAAGGCAGAGACGACAGCATCCGCCGAAAGGTGAAGGTGTGCCGCCGAGAGGTTTAGGTCGCCGTCCGCATCTGGTCCGGCGGGCGCGCGAGGCCTCAAGAGCCAGACGCAGACCAGATTCACGGCCAAGGCGAAGGCGGCCAGTTCCAAGGCCCCAGAATAGGCGACGGCCTCGGGCTTCAGAAGACGCTGGAGGCTTTCAATCCCAATCAAGGCCCCAGTGATCGCCAAAATCACGCCATTGGCGAAGCCCACTAAATAGCCAAGCTTACCGGTTCCGAAGGCCAGTCGAGGGTCGCGGGCATAAGTCCGTGAAATTCCGTACGCTCCGGCGGCGGCCCCCAGCACGACAATATGGGCGGCCAGATGCAAGCCGTTGGCAATCAGGGCCATGGAATGTACCCAAATCCCGCCACCAACCTGGACGGCCATTGTCACGAGGCAGATGGCGACGACAAGCCAAGTTCGCCGCTCATTACGCTCATGGTCTGCACCCAAATAGGCGCGGTCGCCGCGATAGGTGTCCAGGGGAGGTGTGGTCGCCAAGGGGCTTGTCACGGAGGTCTCTAAAGGCCATCAACGGACGGCGTCACGGAAATGTTATTATATAACACCAAGCTTCGGTCAAGTCTGCCCTTGCGGAGGCTGTTCCCTCCGAGGCCGAGAGGCATTACATGTGCCCTATGACCCAAAAGACACCTGTTACCGTCCTGACTGGCTATCTCGGCGCCGGCAAAACCACACTGCTCAACCGGATCCTTTCCGAAGACCACGGCAAAAAATACGCCGTCATCGTCAATGAGTTCGGAGAGATCGGCATTGATAACGATCTTATCGTCGGCGCTGACGAAGAGGTCTTTGAAATGAACAATGGCTGTGTCTGCTGCACGGTACGCGGCGACCTGATCCGAGTTCTCTCAGGCCTGATGAAACGCAAGGGCGGGTTCGACGCCATCATTATTGAGACGACCGGCCTCGCCGATCCCGGTCCTGTGGCTCAGACCTTCTTTGTCGATGATGATGTCAGGGCCAAGACCCAACTCGACAGCGTCACCACCGTTGTGGACGCCATGTATCTGCCCCTCAGGCTTGCGGATTCCAAGGAAGCGGTGGAGCAGATTGCCTTTGCCGACCAGATTATTCTGAACAAGACGGATCTGGTGAGCGAAGCCCAGCTGCGGGATGTTGAGGCGCGTATTCGGCGGCTCAACCCCTTGGCTCCGATCCATCGGGCCGAGAGGTCAAACGTCCCCCTGGACCTGATCTTAGGGCGTGGTGGTTTTGACCTGGAGCGTATTACGGACCTTCAGCCAGATTTCCTTAACCCCGCCCATGGCGAGGCGGGGCATGTTCATGACGAAGATTGCGATCATCACGACCACGATCACCATGATCATGGCCACAATGACCACGCTCACGCGCATCATGATCATGCCGCAGAGGCCGGCATTCGCGGGATATCTCTGGTGTTTGATAAGCCACTGAACGCCAATCGGGTAACAGCCTGGCTCAATGGTGTCTTGCAGACACAGGGCCCAGACATCCTGCGGGCCAAGGGCATATTAGATGTCGCCGGGGAAGATCGCCGTCTGGTCTTCCAGGCGGTTCACATGATTCTGGAAGGCGACTTTCAGCGCGATTGGAGGCCTGGCGAGACCCGTTCTTCGCGCATGGTGTTTATCGGGCGCAACCTCGATGAAGCCGCGCTCAAGGCCGGTTTCGAATCCTGCGCGGCCTGACCGAAGTTTAGACATGAAAAAGCCCGCCCGGTTTCCCGCGGCGGGCTAATTCTTGTCTTGCCTATGGCTAGAGCTCTTCGTTGATCAGCGCGACCTGGAAGTAGCCATTGCCTTGCAGCGTGTTCATCACTTCCATGAACTGGCCGTAGCGGACCGTCCGATCGGCGCGGATATAAACCCGCTCCTTAGTCGGCTCAGGCTTATTCAGCTTGCGTGCCAAGTCCGCAGAAAGGTTGTCGATCGACGTCGGAGCTTCGCCAATATACACGCCGCCATTGGCCTGAATATTGATCACCGTCGGCTCCGGCGGCTTCTCAGCGTTCGGCGGCGGCGGAATGGCCGGTGGCAAATCGAGCTTGATAGAAACCGTCGCGGCCGGAATGGCCACCATGAAGATAATGAGCAGAACCAGCATAACGTCCACGAATGGCGTGACGTTAATGTCGCTGTTCTGGCCGAGGTTGAAACGGCCGCCGCCGCCACCGCCCAGCTTGGCTCCCATAAGAAAATCCTTCCTCTGAGGGCGTGTGAAAAAACGCCCGTCCGTCTGTCCAGACACCCATCGCCAATCGCAAGCGCCTTGTAAAGCCCCTACCGTCAGCCTTTCTCAACAAGTGTTGCGAGTCGCCTATTTCGCAGTCAGGGCGTTTTCCAATGCCCCATCACACTCTATGAAACAGCATGACCCATTCTTTCGACGCTTATGTGACCGCCGCCGTGTTCGACAGGGCAGGAATCGCTGGTTTTGCCCTTGGTGATGGCTCAATCGCCTTTGAAACCGGAGAAACCCAAACCGCCCACAATGGCGTGGTACTTTCCGCGGCTTTGCATCCGAGCGGAATTGGCTTGCTAACAGGCGGCGACGACGGACGGGTGGTCTGGACCAAAAAAGAGGCTTGCCTCGAACTTGCAAGAATCCCAGGGCGATGGATCGATGCGGTGGCTGCAAGTCCTGAGTCCCGCCTGATTGCCTTTAGTGCAGGCAAGGACCTGCATGTTCGTGACAGCGCTGATCCGGATTTTTCCAGAATTTTTCAGCATGATAAGTCCGTGGCTGACATTGCCTTTGATCCAAAGGGGCGCCGTCTCGCGGTGGCCACCTATGGCGGGGCCTGGCTCTGGTACGCTAAAATCGCCGAGCAAAAGCCGCAATTGCTCAAGTGGGCGGGCAGCCATGTAGGTCTGGCCTGGAGCCCGGATGGAAAATTCCTGATGAGCGCCATGCAGGAAAACCAGCTTCACGGCTGGCGGGTGGCGGATGATAAAAACCTGAAAATGGGTGGCTATCCCGGCAAGGTGAAAAGCATGGCCTTCCTCGCCAAGGGCCTCATGCTGGCCACGTCTGGTGCCAATGGCGTAGTGATCTGGCCCTTTGCCGGTGCGACAGGCCCGCTGGGGAAGCAGGCCGCAGAAATCGGCTATGACGAAAGCGCCATGGTTATCCGTGTTGCCGCGACACCCAATAGCAATCGCGTCGCCGCCGGTCTGGATGATGGCCGTGTCTGGGTGTGTGATCTCACCGACCAAAAGATTCAGCCGGTAAAGGCTGACAAAGGCGAGCCCATCAGCGCCCTTGCGATCAGCGCAGACGGCAAGCGGCTGGCCTGGGGGGACGAAGGTGGGGCCGCCGCTGTCGTCGACTTAAGCTAGCCCCAACCGCGCAGGTCGCCCCAGACGCTGAAGGGATCGCGGGCTGAGCGCCAATTGTTGATCGGCGCGGTCTCGTCGGCATAGCCCAGGGCCATGCCCGAGAACACCATATGGTCTTCCGGAAGACCCAAGATCTTGGCGAGGGTCTTTGGGTACCGCGCCCAGTATTCCTGGGCACAGGTCGACAGGCCTGCCTCAACCGCCAGCAACATGACGGTCTGCATGTACATGCCAAGGTCTGACCACTGAGGCGGGCCCAGCTTGCGGTCCAAGCAGAAGAACAAGCCCACCGGCGCTCCAAAGAATTCGCCATTCTTGGCCAGCTGGCGCAGACGGGCAGGCTTATCCTCCCGAGGGATTGAAATGGACGCGTAGAGCTCTTCACCATTCTGGAACCGCCGCGTGCGGAAGGGGTCCCAGAGGTTTGCGGGATAGACGTCATATTCTGGCTCTTCCCCATTGGGATTGGCCGCAACCACGTCTTTGAGTTCAGTGAGGGCCGATCCAGCGAGACCATAGACCCTCCAGGGCTGAAGGTTGCCGCCAGAGGGCGAGCGCGCCGCAGCGTCAAGGATGTTTCGCACCAAGTCTTGTGACGGGATTTCTGACTTGAAGGCGCGAACGGATGTTCGACGGAGGACGGCTTCGCTCACATTCATAGGATTCTCTCTAGACGATGGCGTCTCGGCTTGACGCAGCTAAGGAGCTCGTTAGCACTTGCCCTAGGGGGCAAGGCAAGGCCCCAGTTTTGCAGTGGCCAAATGCCTCGATCCAAATCCACCCGTCAGATGGCCAGGTTTTTTCGAACCTTACTGAGTCTTGTGCTCATTGTCGGCCTGGTGGGCCCTGTTTTAGCTGTCCTGGTTTATCGCTTCATTCCACCGCCCGTAACCTTTCTCATGGTACAGAGGACGGTGGAGGGCCAGGGCTTTGCTCGGCGCTGGCGGCCCATTGATGACATGTCCAACGCCTTGCCCAGGGCGGTGATCGCCGCCGAGGACGCCAAGTTTTGCCAGCATCACGGCTTTGACTTCTCAGCCATGGAAAAAGCCCTCGCACACAACGAGACCTCAAAGCGCATTCGAGGTGGCTCAACCATCAGCCAACAAACCGCCAAGAACGTCTTTCTATGGCCAGATCGGTCCTATGTTAGGAAAGGCCTGGAGGCCTATTTCACAGTCTTGATCGAGCTCTTATGGGGCAAGAAGCGGATCATGGAGGTCTATCTGAATAGCGTCGAATGGGGCCCGGGCATTTATGGAGCAGACGCCGCCGCGCGAAAGAATTTTGGCGTTGGTGCCGACAAGCTTACCCCGAACCAGTCGGCCCGACTCGCCGCAATTCTGCCAAGTCCGCTAAAGTGGCGGGCCGCTAAGCCAGGGCCTTACGTCCGTAAGCGATCGGGTAAGATCGGCGCAGCTGCAGGGACGGTCCGTCGGGACGGCATGGACGACTGCGTCGACTAAGGGTTTAGGCTGCAGCCCAGGACCGGGTGTCCAGTGCCACAGGGTCATCCAGGGCCATGTCATCCCAGTCCAGATCCGGAATCGGGCGGGATGCGGCGGCGATGACGGCGCTCAATTCGCCGACCGATCCAACACCAATTAAAACCGTGCTGGCTTCTGGCCTGGATAGCGCAAAGCCAAGAGCTGCCTGCAAGGGATCGGACCGCCCTTCGGCGATCAGACGGCGCGCTCGGTGAATACGATTAGTGGCCGCCTTCAAATGGCTGGGCGCCCGCTCTGGCGGCAAGAGTAAGAGGCCGTTTAAGAAGATTGACCGAAGTTGGACCTCCAGGCCCATGCCGGCGATCGCGGCCAATGTGCCGTCGATCAGAAGCCTTTGATCCAGAAGGCTGGCCGGAGCCTGCACAACATCTGGCCGGAATCGACGAGCCAGACCCAAGGGGTCATCAGAGGCGAAGACCGAAATCCCAATCTTGCGGGTCAGGCCCTGGTCCTTAAGGGATTTCAAGCGGTCCCAAAGGGCAGGACCGTGCGGCCCGAACAGCTCTGAAGCAGAGGGTACCAACAAACAGTCTGCCTGGTCGACGCCCAGGCGGCGCAGGACAGCGCGAGCTTCGGCCTCCACCAGATCTGGCCCGCGGTCGGCCCTTACTGTTGAAATGGTGACGTTGAAGGGATTCGGTCGCGGCAGGGCCGCACCGATATCCAGTTCCGCCTGAGGCGAGCGCCCAGCTAGGTCAAAGGCCTTTAATCCTGAGCGCGCCGCAATATCGAGAATGTCGCGAACTTCGGCCTGGGGCGGACGACCGCGAACGGCGCTTTGGTCCAGGGCGAACTGGCCAGAAGAGAGGCCCAACTTGGTCAGCAAACCGGTCATGAACTCAAAAATTCGCCCTAACGAGAAACTGTCGAGGTTCCAATTTAGGATAAATGCCTAAAGAACCGGTGTCTGAAACCCTTCTGAGGGGTTAAGGTCAGAGGCCATGAGAGACCCGCTTCCTGACTGGCCGATCTTCGGCCTTATCGATGATGCCCGCCCCGCCTTGCGGCAGGCTCAGTCCGCCGGACGGCCAATGATTCTCGCGACCCTGGTGAGGGTTGAGGGCGGCGGACCGCGCCCGGTCGGGACGCAGATGGTGTTCGCTGAGGACATAGTTGCGGGCTACTTTTCTGGGGGCTGCGTAGAGGCCGACGTCGCCGATCACGCCTTTGCCTGTCTTGCAGATGGTCAACCCCGCCGGTTGGTTTATGGACAGGGTAGCCCCTGGCCAGACATTCAGCTTTTGTGCGGTGCTGGCATTGAAATCTTCTTAGAGCGGTTGGCCCCTGATGCTCCAGCCTTGGGGACGCTCCTGGCGGCAGAGACAGACCGCCATCCAATGACCTGGCTCAGCGATGGCTTCAAACAGACCTGCGTTGAGAAAGACTCGGTTGTGCCTTGGCCTGGTTCCATTCAGCGCGACTATGATCCGCCGCAAAAATTGGTGGTGTTTGGATCGGACCCGACAGCCATGGCCATTGCGCACTTGGGCGCTCAGAGCGGCTTCCAGACCACCTTTGTCCGCCCAAAGGGGCCAGAAGCTCCACCGCCCATAGCGGGCATAGCCTACCGCCGGGATGATCCGCAGTCGGCTTTGGCGGCGATCGGTACCGACGCCTGGACCGCCATCGCCGTCGCCACTCACAATCTTGAGACAGACCGAGATGCCCTGGCGGCGGCTCTGCCCTCTGCAGCCGGATATGTGGGATTATTAGGTGCCCGAAAGCGTCTCGCCGAACGGCTCGCCCCGCTGAGGGCTGCTGGCTTGTCTGAGGACCTTTTGTCGCGGGTCAAGGCCCCCATCGGCCTCGACATTGGTGGCAAGGCCCCATGGGAGGTTGCCGTCTCAGTGATCGGCGAAATCATGGCTTTGAGATACGGCAAATAGGAAGCGTGCGACCTTACCTTTGATGGGGTCTGACGTCGCCATGGCGCTGGTCTAGTCCAGCCGCTCCAGTTCGGCGACATTGCTGGTGGTCACCCCAAGATCCGTCACGAGGCCGTCGGCGATGGTGTAGATCCAGCCGTGCACGCTGATGTCCTGGCCCCGGGCCCAGGCGTCCTGAACAAAGACATCAGACGCCACATTCTTCACCTGTGCGATGACGTTGAGTTCGCAAAGTCGGTTCAGCCGATCAACATCGCTATCAATAGCCTCGAGTTCATGTTTGCAACGGGTCGCGATTTCGCGAATGGGATGCAGCCAATGGTCGACCAGACCGCGCCGTTTGCCATCTACGGCGGCTGCAACCCCCCCACAACCATAATGTCCCACCACCATGATGTGTTTGACCTTCAGGACATCCACGGCAAACTGCAGGACGGAAAGATAGTTGGCGTCCTGGGGTGGCGCGAGATTGGCCACATTGCGGTGAACGAACAACTCGCCAGGATCCAGGCCCACAATGTCATTGGCTGGCACCCGGCTGTCTGCGCAGCCAATCCAGAGAAATTCCGGGGACTGCTGACCCGCTAGCCGTTGGAAAAAGCCGGGATCAACCGCAAGTTTGGCGGCGGCCCACCGCCGGTTATTGGCCTTCAGGTCTTCAAGCATGCACGGCATCCGGCTGCAGGTCAGGGTGGGCGGCCATGAAGGCCGGGTGGGCGGCGGCGCGGGTCGCCACCGCTAAGATTGCGGGGAAGGGTTCAAGGGAGATCCCGAACCGTGTCGCTGAATAGATCTGGGGAATCAGGCAGCAATCTGCAAGGGTCGGTGTGTCGCCAAAGGCAAAGCCCTGTCCATATTCAGCCACCATGGGTTCCAAGGTCTGAAATCCATCAAGGATCCACCGCTCTGTCCACTTGGCGCGCCGCACTGGCGAGACATCCATGGCCTCTAGCGCCCGCCCGACTCGGGTATTATTCAGCGGGTGCACGTCACAGGCGATCACAAGGGCCATGGTGCGAATACGGGCCCGGGCCCTGGCGTCTCCCGGCAGGATCGAAGGCTCTGGGTGGGTTTCGTCCAACCACTCCAGAATGGCCAAGCTCTGGGTCATGACGTCGCCGTCGCCTAGGTCAAGGGCGGGGGTCAGGCGCTGGCGATTGATCGCTCGGTAGGCGGGTTTGTGCTGTTCTCCGCCCAGAAGGTCCACGCCGACATAGTCATAGTCCAGGCCCTTGAGTTTCAAGCCGATGCGCACACGATAGGGCGCGGTCGCCCGCCAGGCGCTGTAAAGGGTCATCGTCATATCAGGCGACCGTGAAGGTCAGGGTGCCAACGCCATCAATCTCGCCTTCGACCTTGTCGCCCTTGACCAGTGGCCCAACCCCTTCGGGTGTCCCCGTATAGATCAGGTCGCCCGGTGCCAGGGTCCACAGCTTGGACGCCTCAGCGATCACTTCAGCGACGCTCCAGATCATGTTGTCGATGGTCGAGGCTTGCTTGACCTGACTGTTGACCGCGATAGCGATGCGGCCCTGTGGCGGGCTGCCAGTCCAGGGCCGAATGGCCGAGATCGGCGCAGACCCATCAAAGGCCTTTCCCGCATCCCAGGGATGGCCCTTGTCCTTGGCGGAATTTTGCAGGTCTCGACGCGTTAGATCAACCCCGACGGCATAGCCCAAAACGTGGTCCAGCGCTTCTGATACAGGGATGTTAGCACCGCCTGACTTCAGCGCGACCACAAGCTCAATCTCGTGATGGAGGTTCTTTGTGACGGTCGGATAGGCCGGATTATCACCCTGATTGCGGATCGCATCTGCGGGCTTGGAGAAGAAGAACGGTGGTTCGCGGTCATCGCCGCCCATTTCGGCACGGTGCGCTGCATAGTTTCGCCCGACGCAAAGAATGCGGCGCACGGGAAAGAGCGCGTCAGAGTTTTCAATCGGCACAGCGGTTTGTGCAGGCGGGGGAAAGATATAGCTGATCATGGGGCTGGAAATACGCCCGCACGGCGCACTTGGAAAGCAGCGGATTGACAGGAGAGACCGGCGCGCGTCCAAAGCGCCCGAAATGTGGGAGACTTGTCATGACCTCACCCCCGGTTGGGCCCTTAAGCGATCTAAAGGTTGTCGAGATGGGCACTTTGATCGCAGGGCCGTTTTGCGGTCAAATCCTGGGAGATTTTGGTGCCGATGTGGTCAAGATCGAGGACCCTAAAGCGGGGGATCCTATGCGGCAGTGGGGACGGTCCTTGCCGAAGGGTCTATCGCCCTGGTGGCCGGTGATTGGTCGCAATAAGCGCTCCCTGGCCCTTGACCTTCGCACGAGCGAAGGCCGGGCCATCGCCATCACATTGATCGATCAAGCTGATATTCTGATTGAGAATTTCAGGCCCGGTACCCTGGAGAAATGGGGCATGGGGTATGAAACCCTGTCTTCGCGCAATCCAGGTCTGATCATGGCCAGGGTTTCGGGATTTGGCCAGACCGGCCCCTATGCTGAGCGGGCAGGCTATGGCCTGATCGGTGAGGCTATGGGTGGCCTGCGCTATGTGACCGGCGAACCTGACCGCCCCCCGGCCCGGGCGGGCATTTCCATTGGCGACAGCCTGACCGCTATGCATGCGGTGATGGGCATAACCATGGCCCTGCATCATCGCAGCCGCACAGGTCGTGGACAGATGATCGATGCCGCCCTTTATGAAAGCGTGCTTTCGGTCATGGAAAACCTGGTCACGGAATACGATCTGACCGGGTATGTCCGAGAGCGTGCGGGTGCCATCCTACCCGGCATTGCGCCATCCAATGTCTATCCCTGTCTGAAGGGGGAGATGATTCTGATTGGCGGCAATGGTGACACCGTATTTGCCCGTCTGTCGGAGACCATGGGCCGTGCCGATCTCGCGACCGATCCAAAGTTCTCCAGTCACGCAGCGCGCGGTGCAAACCAGACCGAGCTGGATGAGACTATTGCCGCCTGGACCCTAACCTGGGATTTGGAGGACCTGCTGGCGCTCCTTGAAGACAAGGGCATTCCTTCTGGGCGTGTCTTCCGCGCTCCCGACATGCTCTTGGACCCGCAATATGCTGCCCGCAACGCCATTGTCGAAACCGACCACCCGGTCTTCGGTAAGGTGAAGATGCAGAATGCCTTTCCTAAAATGTCAGAGACGCCGGGGTCTGTTCGCTGGCCTGGCCCAAGCCTGGGCGAACATAGTCGTGCTATTCTGACCGAAGCGGGGCTCCCTGAAGGCACCATCAATGAGCTGATCGCTAAAGGCGTATCGGCCGAGCCCTAGGACATCGGAGCTTCGTCTCTAGGCAATGATGTCTGGGGTCAGCTGGTCCTTTAGGCGCTCAATTTCGTCTTTGAGCAGCAGCTTTTTCCGCTTCAGCCGACTGATGACCATCATGTTTGGCACCGGTGCCGCGGCTATGGCCTGAATAGCGACATCAAGATCGGCATGATCTTGTTGCGCTAGGGCGAGCCTGGCCAAAATGAGGGCTTCGGCTTCTGCCTCGCCAGTATCATCGTTCATGTCGGGCCCGGCCCTCTGGTGTCAGCCATGATGAATCCACCCGATGATGAGTGCAAGTCCGTCTGGTCATCTTAGAGCAGAGGCGAGGGCCGAAAGCGCATCTTCTGGCGGCTTGATGCCCCAGGCCTGACAAGCAATGATCAGAGCATCTAGGGCGGGTCTTCCCCCGCTGGCGTTCTTGGCCAAGGTCTCCAGGGTTTCCATAAGCACCCGTTCAGCCCGCAATTCCGCGGCCTTTACATCCTCCCGCAGTCCCTCGCGCGCGTCGTCTTCCACGCCGGGAAAGGTTGGCTTCAATCGTCTGCGGATTGCGCGAATAGGCTTTAGCACCGCCTCGTCCCAGGATTTGGTCAGCCCGATGGCCTCGTTTAGCTGGATGTCGGAGGCCCCTTCTGCCCAGACGGCCCACAGGAGGTAGGCTGTATTCAAACCGTGTTCATCCTGAAGGGTCAGGCAGGCCTCAGGGACGCCGGGCTGGCTGTAGGCTTCCAGGGTCCACTCCCAAAGCGACATTTAGTCGTCTCCTGCAATGGGGCCGACATCTTCGCCCCAACGCCGTACCGGTGCCCATGACTGTCCAAACAGGTCAAGGACACGGCCCACGGACTGATCCACCATGTCGTCTAGTGTCGCTGGCATTGCATAAAACGCCGGGAGCGGCGGGGCGATCACGGCCCCCATTTCAGAGAGCTGGACCATGGTGCGCAGGTGCCCCAGGTGCAGCGGCGTTTCCCGTACCATAAGTACCAGAGTGCGGCGCTCCTTCAGGGTTACGTCGGCGGCTCGGGTGAGCAGTGAAGAGGTCACCCCAGAGGCAATTTCACTCATGGTCCGCACGGAGCAGGGCGCGATAATCATGCCCAGGGTCTTGAACGACCCAGAGGCGACGGCAGCGCCTACGTCGCCGACTTTGTAATTGACGTCCGCCCGGGATTGGACGTCGGACAGGCTAAGATTGGTTTCCTGAGCAATGGTCAGGGCCGCAGCCTTGGATAGGATCAGGTGGCTTTCAACGCCGAGGTCCCGGCAGGCGTCCAGGGCGCGAAGGCCATAGGCCACCCCACTGGCCCCAGATATGCCAACGATAAGACGTGAGCGGGCGGAGTCTGTCACCGATTTGGGTCCTAAGCCTGCAAATTGGGCGCCGACAAAAAGTTCAGCATCGCAATCATATGTGATCTGACACGCGGCGTCAGCGGGTGTTCACTCTGAGTGTTCGCTCACTGGAAGGATACGCCGATATGGCTGTAGATGCCCGCATTCGTGAACTTGGAACCCGTCACAAGAGCCTTGATCAGGCGATACACGACGAAATGTCTCGTCCTGCCGCCAATGATTTGAAGCTCAAGGACCTCAAGCGAAAAAAGCTCAAGCTGAAAGAGCAGATCGAGGCCTTGCGGGCGACCGCCCACTAAACCCCGGTCTCGCCGGTTTCAGCCCAGGTCGACGGCGATGACCTAGTCTTCGTCGCCGTCGTCGATATCGTGATGATCGACCTGTGCGTCCAGGTCATGGTCCTCATGGGTGATGACGCCGGTTGCGGAAGCAGGCTCCAGGGTGGGGCCGTCTGGCTCTACGATGCCGCGCTTCGCGTCATCCTTAGCGCGCTTGTCAGCAGCCTTGCGGACCACGGCGTCCAGTTCCATCTGGGTCGAGAGGCCCAAGGTCACCGGATCCACCGGCTTGATATTGGTGGAATTCCAGTGCGCGCGATTGCGGACCTGATCGATTGTGGCCTTTGTCGTTCCCAGCAGACGTGAGATTTGGGCGTCGGTCACTTCAGGGTGATTGCGTAGGAACCAGGCGATAGCGTCCGGGCGATCCTGACGGCGGGACACAGGCGTATAGCGCGGTGCCTTTTTGACCGGCTTCAACAGCTCGGCGTGGCGGCTCTTTTGGGCGACCATGCGGTATGCGTCATTGGCCTGGGCCGCATCGAGCTGTTCTCGGGAGAGCTGTCCATTGGCAATCGGGTCGGCACCGCGAATATCGCGCGCCACTTCGCCGTCTGCGATGCCGCGGACTTCCAAGGGGTGCAGGCCGCAAAAATCGGCGATCTGGTCGAAGGTCAGAGAGGTGTTGTCCACCAGCCAGACGGCGGTCGCCTTCGGCATCAGAATGTCGGTCATGACAGTTTCCTAAAATGACGGCGCCCGACCTTTCGGCCGGGCGGTGCAAGACTGCGGGGCTCTGTATAGGCCGAAATTCGCTGTAAGAAAACGACAATCCGTCTTTTTAGGAGGAAGGACCTTTGGCAGGTGCGACGGTGAACCTGAATATGGGGCCGTTCCACTCTGTTGTCCTAAGGTCCAAGCCCTCAAACGCCCCGTAGTCCTCTGCCAGTCGCTGCCAGAATATCTGTGCGCCGACATTGCGCCGGGCGACGGCAGTTTCCCATCGACCCGGAAAATCGGCGAAAATCGCCTGTGCAGCTGCGGTACCTATGCCGGCCCGTCGGTACTTTCGAAGGATAAAGAACTCGCCCATGTTCCAGTCGACGGGCCTGCCGCTATGGGCGTGAACATTGATTAGGGCGAACCCGACAATAGTCCCGGTCAGTTTGACCAGCAGGGCCACAAGATCAGGATCGTCCCAATAGGACTGCAAATTGTCAGGCAAGGCGTAGAGGCCATTGGCCTCCACGTCACCCTGGGGCTGATCGAACCAAAACTCTGAAAAGTCGTGGATGTAGAGCTGCATCATATTGGCCACCACCGAGGTCTCGGCGGCGGTGGCGCGTAGAACCTTGACCTCAGGGCTCAATTAAGATCCTGGCGACCGATGATCTTTAAGCCATAGCCGCCATAGCCCGGCAGAACCGTTGAACTGTTGCTGAGCACGATCATGTCTCGCACCCCAAGGTCCAGAAGGATCTGCGCACCCACTCCATAGTCCCGAACCACATTGGCCCCATGGTCGACATTGGTCTCTGCACCATACCGCTCCGACAACCAGGAGGGATTAGAGTCGCGGATAAAGACGGCAATGCCTGCGCCATCATAGTCTGAGATGGCGGCAAGGGATTTCTGGACATAGTCCCGTCGCTCGGCTGCCCCGCCCAGCATGTCGGCGGCGAAATCCACCCTATGCATGCGCACCAGGGTTGGCTTTTCAGAGTCGATACGGCCCTTGCTGAGAACCACATGCTCGGTCTTGTCGAGGATGTTGCGATAGATCAGCATTCTGAACTTGCCGCCAAACCCACTTTCGAAGGGGGTTTCCAGGACCCGTTCGACCTGGCGCTCTGTCCGGCGGCGATAGGCGATGAGGTCGGCGATGGTGCCGATCTTCAGCCCATGCAATTGGGCAAAGCCCACCAGGTCGGGAAGGCGGGCCATGGACCCATCATCCTTCATGATTTCGCAAATCACCCCTGCGGGGTTGAGGCCGGCCAGACGGGAAATATCGACAGCGGCTTCCGTATGGCCCGCCCGAACCAGGACACCACCGTCACGCGCCACCAAGGGAAAGACATGCCCTGGGGAGACGATGTCATCAGGGCCCTTGGTGGGATCTACGGCAACCGCGATGGTGTGAGAGCGATCATGGGCTGAAATGCCTGTGGTCACGCCTTCCTTGGCCTCAATCGACACCGTGAAGGCCGTACCCATGCCCTCGCGGTTTTCAGCAGCCATAGGCGGTAGGCGCAGCTGGCGCGCCCGCTCTGAGGTGATGGACAGACAGATCAGGCCGCGGGCGAACCGGGCCATGAAATTGATCTGATCGGGCGTTGCGAACTGTGCCGGGATGATGACATCGCCTTCATTCTCGCGATCTTCGGCGTCAACCAAGATGTAGGGACGGCCATTGCGGGCATCTTCGATAATCTCTTCGATGGGCGAGATGGCGTTAGACGTCGAGTCGTCGCTGCGCGTCTTGGCGTCTTCGCCAGGGGTGACCAGATAGGGACGCTTCATGGACGTGTACTCCTTTGGGTGAACTCCAGCACCTGCTCGGCGACGGTGTTCAACTGCCAAGTTTCTTTCGGATCCTTTAGAGCGCCTTCAGCGTCGAAAGACCCGGAATTGACATTCAGTGCTGCGCCGAACGGGGTCGGCCAGCCTCTTAAGGCATGTATGATCGATCTGACGGCCGTCAATGTTGTGCCACCCGCCTGGGATCCTTCAGCGGTGACAATGACCCCCACGGCCCGCCCGGTTAGATAGGGTCGGGAATCTCCCCGCAGCAGTTCCAGGGTATCGAGGGCGTTCTTCATGACCCCAGAGAGCGAGCCGTGATAGCCCGGCGTTGCGATAATCACACCGTCGGCCAATCGGACAGCCTCTGCCAGGGCAACCTGCTCTGGGGTCGGTCCACCGGGCAGAGGATTATAGATGGGGAGGTTCGCCAGGAAGGCCCCGCCCAGGAGCTGGGTTCGGGCACCGCCTGCCTCCGCCGCCCGAAGTGCAGCCAGCAAAGCCCTCTCCGTCGAAGATCCTTCGCGAACTGTGCCGCCGATTCCGACGATCAGGGGTTTTGCTGACTCAAGACTCATCCACGCGCCTCAAAAACCTTTTTCAATTCCGTCTTGAGGATCTTGCCGTTGGCGTTTCGCGGCAGGGTTTCGGGCCAGAAGCGGACCTCAACCGGAACCTTGAACGCCGCGAGACGGCTGCGAACCCAGTCCCTAAGTTCGGCCTCGGTGGCCTGGCTTTCGGGCTTCAGATGCACGACCGCCGCCGGTTCTTCACCAAGCGTCTTGTGCGGAATGCCGACCAAGGCCGCGTCCATCACCGCAGGATGCTCGTAAAGCACGTTCTCGACTTCGACGCAGTAGATGTTTTCGCCACCGCGGATCAGCATGTCTTTGGCGCGGTCGACGATGAAGAGGAAGCCTTCCTCATCAACGCGGGCGAGATCGCCTGTGCGGAGCCAACCATCCTGGAAGGTCTCAGCCGTGGCTTCGGGCTTGTTCCAATAGAGCTTTACCACCTGCGGACCCTTGACCCAGAGTTCACCCAGGGCGTTGACCGGCAGGAGGGTCCTGCCATCGGCCGGGTCGCGGATCTGCATTTCGCCGACAGGGGCGGCTGGCCCGGCACTTTCTGGGCGGACCTCATAGTCCTTGCCGGAGTGGCCGGTGAAGGTGGCGGTGGTTTCGGTCATGCCCCAGCCATTTCCAGGCTGTGATGCTGGGAATACTTCGACGATTTTGCGCACCAATTCCGGCGCAGAGGGCGCGCCGCCATAGGCCACGGCGACCAGGGATGACAGGTCGTATTTTTCCCGGGCAGGGTGCTCGATCAGCTGCCAGGCAATGGTTGGAACGCCGCCGGTTGAGCTGACCTTTTCGCGCTCGATCAGCTGCATGGCCTGTTCCGGTTCCCAGCGGCGCATGATGACGATCTTGCCCCCGGCATTCATGGTCGGGCCCATATTCGCAGACAGGCCGGTGGCGTGAAACATGGGGACGACGAGGAGCCCGACCCTAGGCGGCAGCTTGTGTGGGTCACTCTCTGGCAGGGGCTGTCCTGCGCGCAGGAAGTTCCGTGCTGCGCTAATGCCGCCGGCCATCACGTTAGAGGTCATGTTGCGATGGGTGCCCAAGGCCCCCTTGGGTCGCCCAGTCGTCCCCGAAGTGTAGAGGATCGTCGCGTCATCTTCGGGTTCCAAAGCAACATCGGGGAGCGGAAGATCTGGCAGTTTGTTCCAGTCATTGACCCTGCCGATCACGCCTTCCAGCAGGTGAGCCCGGGAATGCAGGGGCGCGCCGGCAAACCGGGCTACATAGATCTTTTCCAGATCCGGCAGGGCGTCCAGGGACTCGGTGATCCTTTCCAGCCGCTCATCATCGACAATGGCGATCTTGGTTCCGGAGTCGGCGAGGCCGTATTCCAGTTCTGGTCCAGTCCACCAGGCATTGAGGGGTGTGACAATGGCACCCACCAGAATGCCCGCCCAGAAGGCTACAGGCCATTCCGGCAGGTTTCGCATGATGACGGCGATCCGGTCGCCCTTCTTTACGCCATCAGCTAGCAACTGATGGGCCAGTGTCAGTGTCGCCTTGCCATAAGCGGCGTAGGTGGCGCGGTCATCCTCGTAAACCAGGAATTCCCGATCGGGGAAGGTCTGGCCGCTGAGGAAAATATCCCTCAGGGTCGGTGGTGCGTGTTTCCAGGTCCGGGTGAGGACGCCGCGGATCACCTTATCTTCCATCTCGAACCGGGCACCGGGCACGGTCAGGACGTCATGGGCTTGGGCGACCGTCATGACGGGCCAGGCGGGGGCAGTGTCAGTCATAATGTTTAGCTCGAGACATGAGTTGCAACGTAAAATGAAGGGACGGCCCCGCAAGAAGCCGTCCCCCGTGTCCTG
>CAITHQ010000215.1 GCA_903892305.1 uncultured Alphaproteobacteria bacterium | reverse complement strand
TGGAACAGGCCGGGAAGCTCGATCCCCTGCTCGCCGCCTAATGACCACCCTCCGCTTTGGCCTGATCCAGACCCGCACACCCGCGACGGCGGCAGCGGGCCTTGCGCATGTGGAGCCCCTGATCCGCGATGCTGCGGCTCAAGGCGCGACCTTCATCGTCACGCCGGAGGGCTCGAACCTTCTGGAAAAGAACCGCGAGAAGCTACTGCCGCTATTGACCCTGCCTGAGCACGACCCTGTGGTTCAAGGCGGGCGGGCCCTGGCGAAGGAGCTGGGGATCACCCTCTTGATCGGCTCGGCCCTGGTTCTGCGGGAAGACGGCAAGGCCGCCAACCGGTCCTTCCTGATGTCTCCTGAGGGCGAGATCACGGCCACCTACGACAAGCTGCACATGTTCGATGTGGACCTGCCCACCGGCGAGACGGCTCGGGAGAGCGAGGCCTATGAGCCCGGCGACCGCGCCGTCACCGCGATGGCCGGGGACGCCAAGCTGGGCCTCACCATCTGCTATGACATGCGCTTTCCGGCGGTCTACCGCGCTCTGGCCGTGGCGGGCGCTGAGATCATCACCGTGCCCGCCGCCTTCACCCGGCCGACGGGCCAAGCGCACTGGGAAATCCTGCTGCGGGCCCGAGCCATTGAGACGGGCAGCTTCGTGCTCGCGGCGGCCCAGGGCGGTTTTCATGAGGATGGCCGGGGCACCTATGGCCACACCCTGGCGGTCGGGCCCTGGGGCGAGATCCTGGGTCAGCTCGACCATGATGAGCCCGGCGTGCTGGTCGTCGATCTTGATCTGGCCGCCGTGGCCAAGTCCCGCGCCGCCATTCCCGCCCTCGCCAACGCCCGCGCCTTCGCACCCCCGCAGGTCCTGGCATGATCCGCTATGCCCTGGCCTGTGACGCAGGTCACGAATTTGAAGGCTGGTTCGGCGCCTCGGCGGACTATGACGATCAGCAGGCCAAGGGTCTGGTGGAATGCCCGGTTTGCGCCTCTAAGTCCGTGCGCAAACAGATCATGGCCCGGCGGTGGCGGGCACCAAGAACCGCAGCCTCGAAGGCTCGTCCGAAACCCGCGCCATGCTGGCGCAAGCCATGTCCCAGGTCCGGCAACACGTGGAAGACAATTTCGACTATGTGGGCGACTCCTTCGCCAAGGAGGCCCGCGCCATTCACGAGGGCAAGTCCGAAGAACGCGGCATCTATGGCGAGGCGACGCCGCAAGAGGTGAAGAAGCTGGCGGAGGATGGCGTACCCGTAGCGCCCCTGCCGGGTGACCCGGCCAAGACTCCTAAGCTGAACTAACGGGGCTACCGCCCCGTAAACACCGGTTCCCGCTTTTCCAGGAAGCTGCGAACGCCTTCTCGGTGATCTTCTGTGGCGAAGAGTTTGTAGATCACCTCAATGGCCCAGCCGCCCACTTCCCGCGGGTCGCCATAGGCGGTCTTGCGGAGGCCTTCCTTCATATAGCGTAGGGCGAGGGGGGAGTTGACGGCGATGCGGCGGGCCATGGCCATGGCGGTGGGCATGAGGTCTTCATGGGCGGTCACCTGGGTGACCAGGCCGATCCGTAGGGCGTCGGCGGCGTCAATGGCGTCACCGGTGAACAGCAGTTCCGCCGCCTTGGCTGGGCCGACAATGGCCGGTAGGCGCAGCAGGCCGCCCACATCGCAAATCAGGGCACGCTTGATGAAGAGCTCAGCAAACCGCGCGCGCTCCGAGGCGATGCGGATGTCGGCATAAAGGGCCAGCTCCATGCCCCAGCCGACGGCTGCGCCATTGACCGCAGCGATCACAGGCTTCTCGCACTCCAGAGCGGCCATGGCGGCGGGGGTGGGCGGCTGGCGCACGGCGGGGGGGCGAGGCTTGGCCGGCTCGCCAGTCATCATCTCCTTGACGTCTTCGCCTGAGCAGAAGGCCGGGTCGGCGCCGGTCACCACACAGCAGCGGACCTCCGGATCACGGCTCGCCTCCCGGAAGGCGGCTTCAATCTCGGCATAGGCGGTGGGGTTGAGGGCGTTGCGGCGTTCTGGGCGGTTAAGAGTGATGACCGCGATATGGTCGGCCACCTCATAGCGCAGGGTGGAAAAATTAGCCGTTTGCGTCATGTCTTGCTCCCCTTTTTCGGCATGTTGAGGGAAGAAATGGCCCCGGGGCA
>CAITHQ010000214.1 GCA_903892305.1 uncultured Alphaproteobacteria bacterium | reverse complement strand
CCTGGGGTGATGGCCTGCTGATTGAGGCTGCCCTGATCACGGCCCTGGCTGCGCCGGTTCGCTCTGTAACGGTTGCCACAGGGGCCGACAGCGAGAAGGTCGCCGCTGCTGTCCGTGCCTGCGCCGAACGTCTTGGCGCTGCTGACCGCGTCAAGATTGTCGAAGCCAAGGATTATGCGCAGGGCATGGGGGTCTCCCTGCGAACCGCCGCCGCCGCCCTGCCTGCAGACACGAAGGCCGTCTTCGTCCTGCTGGGCGACATGCCGAGGATACCGCCGACAATCTTCCAGCCCTTGATAGACGCCGTCGAAGGGGGAGCCCCCGCCGCCGCCGCATCCTTTCAGGGCCAGCGCGGTCACCCCGCCCTGATCGGCCGCGATCTGATCCCCAGCCTTCTGACCCTCACGGGCGATGCAGGCGCTAGGGCCGTGCTGAAGGAGCTAGGCGACCGGCTTGAGCAGATTGAGGCGCTCGATGGCGGGGTGCTATTCGACGTGGATGTACGGGGAGATTTGGGGGCCTAGCCCCTGGGTTAAGGTCGCAACAAATCAACCGGCGTCCCCAGTTCTGGGCCCGCTAGGGCCAGCCTTTGATCTAGGGTGATCAAGACCGCGCCGTTTTCAGCTGCTACCGCAAGGTGGAGGGCGTCGCCAGCTCGCAACCCAAGCGCATGCTGATCGATAAAGCGCGCCGCCGTCCGAAATTGCGAGCCTTGCACCGGCACCATATTGAAACTCTCGGCCACCAGACGGTTGAAATGACCCAAGGCCATGGCGCGCTGGTCCAAGGTCATCTGGCCGGTCCGAACCTTTAAGGCCAAGGCTGAGGACATTTCGGTAAGTGTCCAGTCGCTGATCAGCAGGTTCGACGGATCCTGCAGGCCGAGCCACATCTGAACCTTGGGCGTCATGGCTTCATTGGATAGGGCAGCAACGATCACCGAGGTGTCGAGATAAAACACTAGTAGCGGTCACCATCACGGAGGGACCGAACCAGGTCCTCAGCGCTTTGCGCCTGCGGCGGCAGAGTCGAGGTGAAGGCGGCAAGCGCCAAAGGATCGATGGATTTGCGAGGCGCTTTGGCGGCAGTGAGTTTCGCGACAGGACGGCCGCGCCGGGTAATCTCGATGGAATCCCCCTGAACGACCCGATCGACCAACTCGCTCAAGTGGGCCTTGGCGTCCGCAAGGTTGACGGCGTCCACAGCTTTCTCCTGACCATTTAGTTGGTCATGTAGCAGAGACCGCCGGCAAAATCCAGATATTGCGGGAAGGGGCTGATCGCTCAGCCCCCGACCCTACCCCTTGACCATCGGCAAGCTGTTGGTCGCCTGACCGTTCAGCGCCAGGATGGCATTGGCCACCGCCGGTGCGATCACCGGAACGCCAGGCTCGCCCACACCTGACGGCGCATTGCCCGACGGCAGAATGTGGGTTTCCACATGGGGGGCTTCGGAGTTGCGCAGGACGCGGTAGGTGTCGAAATTGGTTTGCTCGACCGCACCATCCTTAACGCTGACCCGACCGAACAGGCCCGCTGACAGGCCATAGCAGATGCCGCCTTCCATCTGGGCGGCGATCTGGTTGGGGGCGATGGCGATGCCGCAGTCCACGGCAGCAACCACCCGACCAACCTTGGGCACCCCGTCCACCAACTGCACCTCTGCCACCTGAGCCACCACTGTGCCAAAGCTTTCGTGGACAGCCACGCCGCGGGACCAGCCTGGCGTCACAGCCCCAGCCTTTTCAAGGGCGAGGTTGAGGACAGCGATGTGGCGTTTGGCACCGGCCTTTTCATACAGGGCCAGACGATAGGCCACGGGGTCCTTGCCGGCCTTGCGGGCTAGCTGGTCAATGGTGTGCTCCATGACAAAGGCTGTGTGGGTCGCGCCCACCGAGCGCCACCATAGGACCGGCACGTCCAGGTCGGGCATGAGAACCTGGGCATCCACCACCGGGGTGGCCTTGAGATATGGCGAACCCTTGGTGCCCTCTACCGTCGTCTCATCGATACCCTTGGTGGGTGTGGGTGAGCCCTTCATCAGAGACTGGGTGACCACGCGGTGGGTCCAGGACATGGGATAGCCATCCTTGTCCGTCACGATCTTCAGGCGGTGGTGGGTCAGGGGCCGGAAATAGCCAGCGGTCATGTCATCCTCGCGGGTCCAGACCAGCTTGACCGGCCGCCCGCCGCCGACCTTCTTGGCAATGTGCACACACTCTACCGCATAGTCGGACTGGTAGTTGCCCCGTCGACCGAAGGAGCCCCCGGCGAACAGGGTTTCGATCTCGACCTTGCCAGGCAGGGTCATGACAATCTTGGCGGTGTTGAGCTGGTCCACCGTCGGGATTTGCGAGCCGAAGGTCAGCTTGTTCTTGCCGCCGCCGATCTCGGCCACACAATTCATGGGCTCCATGGTGGCATGGGCCAAGAAGGGGAAGTCATAGGCAGCTTCGAAGATCTGGCCTTGCGCCGGCTTTGTGGCGTCGCCCTGGGTCTGGAAGACCTGCCAAGGTGTCTTTTCGGGCAGGGTACCCTTGCCGGCAGCCCAGTCGGTATAGTCGGCGGTCAGCTTGTCGGAGCTGTGCTTCTGGCATTTGCTTTCGTCCCAAGTGACCTTAAGGGCCTCGCGACCTGCCTTGGCGGCCCAGGTATTCTGGGCGACCACGGCGACGCCGGTGGGAATCTGGAAGACGTCGACCACGCCAGCGACCTTCTTAGCCTCGGTGGCGTCAAAACTGGCTACTGTCGCACCGAACCGGGGTGCGTGGGCGACCATGGCGGTGAGCATGTTGGGAAGCTGAACGTCCTGGGTGAAGCGGGCCGTGCCATCGCTTTTGGCCTGGGAGTCCTTGCGGCGGACCCGGTCGGTGCCGATCAGGGTAAAGGCCTTAGGGGCCTTCAGAACCGGGGTCTTGGGCGGGGTAATCTTGGCGGCTTCAGCCAGCAGGTCGCCAAAGCCAGCAGACTTACCGCTCTTGGCGTGGGAGACCACCCCGTCCTTGACGGTGATTTCAGCGGCCGGAAGACTCCACTTGGCAGCGGCGGCGTCAACGAACATGGCCCTGGCTGAGGCACCAGCATTACGCAGCTGCATCCAACTGTTAGCGATGGCGGTGGAGCCGCCGGTGCCCTGCACGCCAATACCGATATTGGCGTAGATCTTGGCATTGGCGGCTGCCTGTTCGACCTTAACCTTGCTCCAGTCGGCATCCAGCTCTTCCGCGACAATAGCGGCGAGGCCGGCATGATTGCCCTGGCCAAACTCGATGTGCTTGGAAATGACCGTGACCGCGCCGTCAGCACCGATCTTGATGAAGGGCCCAAAGGCCCCGAAATCAGACTTGGCTCCCATGGCCAAGATATCACCGGGGGAACAGCCCACCAACAGGGCCCCGCCCACCAGGGTCGCGCCGACCACCAGTTCGCGACGGGTGGAGCCGGATTTGAGCTCTTGAGACTTTACAGGTGCGTTCATGGTGACCTCCCCTAAGCCTTGGCGGTTTCAGCGGCGTCACCGAGACCGGCGGCGTCCTTGATGGCAGCGCGAATGCGCTGATAGGCACCGCAGCGACAGATATTGCCATCCATGGCAGCATCAATGTCAGCATCGGTAGGCTTGGGCGTTTTGGCCAGCAGGGCAGTGGCACTCATCAGCTGGCCAGACTGGCAGTATCCGCACTGGGGCACGTCGTGCTTGACCCAGGCCTGCTGCAGGGCGTGGGAGCCGCCCAGGCTTTCAATGGTGGCGATCTTCACACCCGCCAAGCTGGCTATGGGGATCGAGCAAGACCGTATGGGCGTACCATCGGCGAGCACGGTACAGGCACCGCATTGGCCAATGCCGCAGCCGAACTTTGAGCCGGTCAGGCCCGCTTCATCCCGCAGGACCCAAAGCAAGGGGGTTTCCGGCGCGGCGCTGACCGCGACCGACTTTCCGTTGATATCGAGCGTCGTCGCCATCCTATCATCCCTCCCGGATTTAATAGATGGATCAATCCTAACGGTGTTTAGTCTTAAAGGGCTAGGGGCTGGGGTGTGAAAATTTGGCGACGAGGCCTGTGTTTGCTTCGACGGGATGGATTTCCGTCGCAGTTTCGAGGTTAGACACCTAGTTTACGCCGCCAAGTAGACTGGAGATCGCCATGTTTCGCCGCCTCGCCATCGGCCTAGCCATTTTATTCGCCCTTACCACACCCGTGGCTGCAGCAGACGGCCAGAAGATTTTTCAGCTTCAGTGCAGGACCTGCCATTTGGCCAAGAGCAGCCTCAGCGGGCCAAGCCTGATCGGGGTCTCTAAGCGGTCTATTGCTGCCCTGCCTGACTATGCTTTCTCTGAGGGCTTGAAGAGCAAGGGCGGGACCTGGACAGACGAAAACCTCGACGCCTTTATGGCCGCCCCGAAAAAGTTCGCCCCAGGAACCCGTATGCCAGGCACCTGGCCCGTAGCGGCAGACCGTGCGGCGCTGATCGCCTATATGAAGACCCTGAACTGAACCAGAGGCCTAACCTTGGACGTCTTTCCTGCCTTCTTTCCGCTCAAGGGTGCCGTGGTCGTCATTGTGGGCGATGGTGAAGGTGCTGAGGCCAAGGCCCGGCTGTTCGAAGGCTCCCCGGCCGAAGTCCGTCGGTTCTCCGGTGACGCGACGCTTAAATCCGAGACTTACGAAGGCGCACTCTTCGCCTTTATTGCAGATGCTGAGGACAGCGTCCTCGCGGAAGCGGCTCAGGCAGCACGCGCCGCCGGCGCCCTGGTCAATGTCACCGACCGCCCGGCCATGTGCGACTTCACCACTCCGGCGGTGATTGATCGCGGCGGCGTGGTGGCGGCGGTGGGTACAGGCGGGGGCTCACCGACCCTGGCCGCCCGCCTGCGCAATGACATTGAGCAGAAGGTGCCTGAGGGCGCTGGCCGCGCCGCCGCCCTGCTGGCCAGTTTCCAGGCCGAGGTGAAGGCCAGGTTCCCAGACCTAGGCGAGCGTCGAAGCTTTCTGCGCAAGGCTCTGGACGGACCAGCCGTCAAGGCAGCCTTGGACGGGGACATGGCCCTGGCAAAGCGGCTCTTCGAGCAGGATCTCGCCGATCCAGGCGCCAAGCGGCGGGGGCTGGTTCAGTACATCCGCGCCGAGGGCCCCTCCGACCTCTTGACCTTGCGGGCCTCCCGAGCCTTGGCGGCGGCCGATATTGTGGTGGCCGACCCCTTAGTTGATCCGGGCGTGATGGGCATGGTTCGCCGGGACGCTGAGCGACGAGAGGTTGATGCAGCGCTTCTGGAGCACCTGATCGAATGGGCAGGAGAAGGTCAGACTGTCATTCGGCTGATCTGCGGCAACGCAGCGCTTGAGATTGCCGCCGTCAAGGATGCTGGGATCGCGGTCGAGATCCTACCCCATCCGGGTATTTTACCCGGATAATATAGACAGGTTCCAAAAAGAGGTTCATAGGGCGGCCAGACTGCAAAGCCAGAGGCCCGTCATGCCCCACTCCACAACCCTTCGCGCCTTCTTCAACGAGGTTTGGAACCAGGGCGATGTAGAAGCCTGCGACCACTATCTGGCGCCCCAGTATTCCATCTGGAGCGACCCAGGTGATCCCTGGGATGGCCAGACCCTATCCATTGAGGGGTTCAAAGCCAGGATGACCCAATCGCGAACGCCCTTCCCCAAGCAGGCCTTTGAGATTGTCGCCCTGGTGGAGGCCGGATCAGACCTGATGGTCAGCTGGACCTGGACAGGAACCCACCTGGGAGACATCCCTGGCTTTCCGGCGACGGGCCGGGCGCATTCTATGAAGGGCATGACCCACTATGTCTTCGAGGACGGCCTTATCCGGGGACATTGGCAAGCCGTCGACCGCCTGGGTCTGGTGAACCAGCTCCAGGCGGCCAAAATCAGCTAATGAAGGCTGCGATCCTTGGTTTCCGGCAGGAAGAGCAGGCAGGTCGTCACTGACAGGGCGGTGAAGGCGAAGGGATACCAGAGGCCTGAATAGATATTGCCCACCGCCGCCACGATGGCGAAGGCGGTGAAGGGCACGAAGCCGCCGATCCAGCCCGTGCCAATGTGATAGGGTAAGGACATTGCCGTATAGCGGATGCGGGTCGGGAAGAGCTCCACCAGGCAGGCCGCGATGGGTCCGAACAGGGCTGTGGCAGCGATGACGAAGACAAACAATACACCCGCAAGTCCCGGATAGTTGATCCGCTTTGGGTCAGCCTTGGCCGGATAGCCCGCCGCGGCCAGGGCGGTCTTGATTTGACCCTCAACACTGGTCTTCAGGGCCTTGGCGTCTGCCTTGCCCAGACCCACGGCTGACCTTGACCCAACAGCGACGCCGCCGATCTTGACCAGGGCCGTTGATCCTGCCGGACCGACCTGATTGTCATAGGACACCCCGGCATTGGCCAGGACGCTCTTGGCGATGTCGCAGGAGGTGACGAAGCTTGCCTTGCCCACCGGGTCGAACTGCAAGGAGCAATCTGCAGGATTAGCCATCACCACCACAGGGGTGCGCGCCTGGGCTTCAGCCAGGGCAGGATTGGCCATTTGGGTCAGCATATGGAAGCCCGGGAAGTAAGCCACAAGCATCAGGGTCATGCCAAACAGCATGACGGGCTTGCGGCCGATCCGGTCTGACAGTGCCCCGAACAGCACATAGAAGATGGCGCTGACCGCCGTGGCGGCCATCATCACCAGATTGATGGTTTCAGGGGCGACCTTGAGAAACTTGTCCAGGAAGGTCTGGGTGTAGAAGAAAGCAGTGTACCAGACAGCCCCCTGGGCTGACATGATCGCCGCCAGGGCCAGGAGGACCAGCTTGAGATTCTTCCACTGGCCGAAGGCCTCGGTATAGGGGGCCGCCGAACCACCGCCTTCAGCCTTCATCTTGGCGAAGGCCGGGCTCTCTGTGAGCTTCATGCGCATGAAGATCGAGACGAGCAACAGCCCCGCAGAAAACAGGAAGGGTATGCGCCAGCCCCAGGCGTCGAAGGCGTCGGGCCCGAAATTCTGCTTGAGGACCAGACGGGTCGCCAAAATAACCAGCAGGGCCCCGAACAGACCAAAGGCTGCCGAGGTCTGGATCCAGCTGGTGGACCGGCCCCGGGCGTTGGCCGGCGCGTGTTCGGCCACATAGATCGCCGCGCCACCATACTCCCCGCCAAGGGCGAAGCCCTGCAGGATCCGCATAAGCACCAGAAGTGCCGGTGAAATGATTCCGGCCTGGGAATAGGTGGGTAGGAGACCGATTGCGACTGTGGCCCCGCCCATCAGCATGACCGTCACCAGAAAGGCCCCCTTGCGGCCCGCCTTGTCACCTATGCGGCCAAAGACCAAGGCGCCGATAGGCCGGAAGGCAAAACCAGCACCGAACAGGGCCAGGGCGGCGATATAGCCCGCCGTATCGGTAAGGCCCGTGAAGAAGGTCTTGGAAATGACCGTGGTCAAACTGCCGAACACAAAAAAGTCGTACCACTCGAAGGTGGTGCCGGCCGCAGAGGCGGCCACGACGGTGCGCAGGGACGCCCCTTGCAGAGGCACTTCAGCCTGGTCTGTCGTGGTCGTCATGATGTTCCCTCCCGGAATTTCGGAAAGGTCTATCACCAGGGTAGGGCCGGGCGGAAGACCCGACCCTAATTCGACGTGGTCTAGAACGCATTTTCGCCGGTGATCGCCCGCCCAAGGATCAGGGCATGGACGTCGTGAGCGCCTTCATAGGTATTGACGGTCTCGAGGTTCGAGGCGTGACGCATGACGTGATATTCGCCGCTAATCCCGTTGCCACCATGGATGTCGCGGGCTTCGCGGGCAATGGCCAGGGCCTTGCCGCAGTTGTTGCGCTTCATGAGGCTGATGGCTTCGGGCACCCAGGCGCCCTGATCAATCAGACGGCCCAGGGCCAGGGCCCCTTCAAAGCCCAGGGCAATTTCGGTCTGCATGTCCGCTAGTTTCTTCTGGATCAGCTGACGGGCCGCCAGCGGCTTGCCGAACACTGAGCGGGTCTTAGTGTAGTCGCGGCTGGCATGCAGGCAGAAGTCAGCCGCCCCCATGGCACCCCAGGCAATGCCGTAACGGGCCTTGTTGAGGCAGGAAAACGGCCCGCGCAGGCCTGAGACATTGGGCAGCATCTGGTTTTCGGGAACAAACACCTCGTCCAGGGCGATCTCACCCGTGATGGAGGCGCGCAGGGACAGCTTGTTCTTGATCTGCGGGGTTTCAAAACCCTTGGACCCACGATCCACCAAGAAGCCGCGGATCACCCCATCTAGCTTGGCCCAGACCAGGGCGACGTCGGAAATCGGCGAATTGGTGATCCACATCTTAGCACCCGACAGGGTGTAGCCCCCCGGGGCCTTGCGTGCCGTGGTGCGCATGCTGGCCGGGTCCGAGCCACCATCGGCCTCAGTCAGGCCAAAGCAGCCGATGATCTCGCCCTTGGCCATGCCGGGCAGATACTTCTGCCTCTGCTCTTCTGACCCGAAGGCGAAGATCGGATACATGACCAGGGAGGACTGTACGCTCATGGCCGAGCGGTAACCGCTGTCGATAGCTTCGATCTCCCGGGCGATCAGGCCGTAGGCCACGTGGTTGACCCCGGCACAGCCGTAGTCTTCTGGAAGCGTCGGGCCGAGGAAGCCCAAGGCGCCCATCTCCGTCATGATCTCCCGGTCGAACCGCTCTTCGGCATAGGCCGAGACCACTCGGGGCAGCAGCTTTTCCCGGGAATAGGCCCGGGCCGCGTCCCAAACCATGCGTTCGTCCTCAGAAAGGCGCGACGCCATGTCGAGAGGGTCGACCCAGTCAAATGTCTTGGTGTCTTGGGCACTGTCGAGGGCCATGGCCGTAACTCCTTCAGGATTTTGGGGCCTTATGATCGCAAATTAGGTTCCCGTGTAGATGCCTTTGCGTTTCTCCGCGAAAGAAGCCGCAGATTCCCGCGAATCGTTCACTGCGCGACGGGAGATCCCCAGCCCCACCGACTCGTATTTCAAGGCGTGCTCAAGGTCGGCGTCCTGGTTGTTTTGCAGCACCTTCTTGGCCATGCGCACGGCAAGGGGCGGCCACTGAGTCATCTGATCGGCATAGGCCACAGCCGCCTCAATCAGATCGCCCTCAACCAGGCGGTTGAGCAGGCCAAGGGATAAGGCCTCCTCCGCCTCCACCATACGACTGGTAAAGATCAGGTCGGCGGCCTTGGCATAGCCGACAATCCGCGGCAGCAGCCAGCTCATACCGGAATCTGGCGACAGATTGCGTTCCACAAAGGTGGTCTTGAAACGGGCACCCGCAGCGCCGATGCGCACATCGCAGCCCAGGGCAGCGCTCATACCTGCCCCAGCGCAGACGCCATTAATGGCCCCGATCAGGGGTTTATCGAAGTCATGGAAGAGACGGGCCCAGGGCCCCACCCAGCCCACTTCATCCAGCTTGGTGTTCTGGTCATTCTGCGGGGTCGGTGGCACACCAGTGAGGTCGGCCCCAGAGCAGAAGCCCCGCCCAGCCCCCGTCAGGACGACGGCGCGAACCTCATCGTCCTCCCGCGCTGCGCCAAGAGCGGCGGCCAGATCACGCCGCAGGTCTTCATTGATGGCGTTCAGCTTTTCAGGACGGTTTAGGGTGACGATCGCCACATGGCCCCGCCGCTCAGAGGTCGCAGTTGATTGGGTCATGCAAGATCCCTCCCCAGAATTTTAGCAAACCTGATCGGATGAAGACCTTCACGCAAGCACTCCCGCGACAATTCGCCGGGCTTATCGACTCCAATCTCTATGGAACGCTTCCCATGTGATTCGCGTCATAGCCCTATGCGAACGGAGTTTGAGCTGCTGCCGCCATGTCCATGTCCTCCACCGCCGCTGATCCCATGAGCCTGTTCAAGCCTTTGATCTGGGTGGTCATTGGTAGCTTCGCCCTTGGGGCGTTTGGCACTGTCGTCTTCAAGTCAACCCACGGGGCCATGGGCCGCCGGACCATAAGCCCTGGCATCTACGCCCCGCGGGCGATGAACCAGCCATTGCGGAACCCCTTATCGGCCTTGCCATAGACAAAGGTCGATCCATCCTCTGCAACCACGCTGCCGCCGGCTTGAATCAAGACCGCATGACCAGCAGCGATATCCCACTCCATAGTGGGTCCGTGCCGGGGATAGATGTCGGCCGAGCCTTCGGCGATCCGACAGAATTTGATGGAGGAATCCATCGGCTCTGGGGTGGCAAAGCCGTACTTGTCCGCCAGGGCCTGGACCGTTTCAGGCTTCATGGTGTGACTGACCAGAGCAATCGCCGCGCCGTCTGGCCAAGGCCGAGCCAGGGCCATGACTGCTGAGCCGCCACTCGCCCGCTTCCAGGCCGCGCCGCCACTTGTGAACCAGGTCTCGTCTGTGGCGGGGGCGGTAACGGCCCCGGCGATGGGACGACCGTCCTCGACAAGGGCAATATTGACCGTAAAGTTCGGATCGCCCCGGACAAAGGCCTTGGTGCCATCAACGGGGTCCACCAGGAAGAATTGCCGGCCAATGGCGTCGGGGGTCCCGAACTCGCTGGCGTCCTCTTCTGAAATCACCGGTATGCCGGGAAAAGCAGCACCTAGGCGCTCCAAGATCAGCGCTTCGCCGCGCCGGTCAGCTTCTGTAACTGGGCTCGAATCGGCCTTGGTGTGCACAGTCAGACCCGATTTCCATAGCGGCAGGACCAAACGCCCGGCTTCTTCGCAGATATCGGCGAGGATCGATCCGACGTCGGTGAGGTCGAGGGGCATGCGCCATCCTTTGGATTGGCTTACCCGGCGCAGGCCGCGACAGGTAAGACCAGACGATGAGGGCGACAAAGGCTAGGTTTGCACCCAAGTTTCCTCGATCTAGCCGTATCGGCCCGTTTGCCAAAGCGCCAAATCAGGTCAGATTCCAAACCATGACCGAAGACGCCCTCCCGACCGAAACCGTGCCGGACGCCCCGGCAGTCATGACGCCTAAGACCGCGGAGGTCGCGGCCTATCTTGCGGCGCGCATGTGTCATGACTTCATCAGCCCCGCCAGCGCCATCGTCTCTGGCCTCGACCTGCTGGATGATCCCACTGCAGAAGACATGCGGGAAGACGCCATGAACCTGATCGCTGGATCGGCACGTAAATTGGCCGACCTCCTGGCCTTCACGCGAGTGGCATTTGGAGCTTCAGCCTCATCAGAGACCTTTGATCCCCGCGAACTTCATAAGCTGGCCTTGGGTTTATTCCGGCATATGCGCGCCGAATTAGATTGGCAGATTGAAGCCCCCACGCTGAACAAATCGGCCGCCCGGACGATCTTAAACCTAGCTCAGCTGGCAGGCGCAGCCTTGCCCATGGGTGGGACCGCCTCAATCCGCGCTGTCGAACAGGGGGGCAATGTGGCTATCGCTGTAGAGGCCAAGGGACCGAAGGCGCGTCTGCGCGCTGAAGTCGCGGCGGGTCTAGAGGGCCAGCCCATGGGCGAAGGGCTCCATGGACACTGGGTGCAGGCCTATTACATGCATCGATTCATCGAAGACGCAGGCGGCAAGATCTTTTCAAAGGTCGAAGAGGATGCCGTGGTCTTCGCCGCAACCTTGGCCATCGCCTAGGGGGCTGTTCGATTCTGAGAAATCGTCAGGCTCATACCTGTCCTTAACCATCATGGTCGCAAAAACGGGGCGTCTTGGAGGCGCTATTCCGTGAAGACCTGTTTGGTGGTCGATGACAGTCGGGTGATCCGAAAGGTGGCCCGCCGCATACTTGAGGACATCGGCTTTGATATTGCCGAAGCGTCCGACGGTGTGGAGGCGCTCGCCTGGTGCCGGTCCGCCATGCCCGAAGCCATTCTACTGGACTGGAATATGCCGGTTATGAACGGCATCGAGTTCCTAAGACACCTACGCATGGAGCCAGGCGGCGAAAAGCCGACCGTTGTCTTCTGCACGGTCGAGACGGACGTTGAAAAGATTCAGGAAGCCCTGGACGCTGGGGCCAGCGAATACATTATGAAACCCTTCGACAGCGACATCATCACCCGGAAATTCATCGAGGCTGAGCTCGTATGACCCGGGAAGACTGCGAATGGGTGGCCGAGATTTGCGCCACACGGGTCGGACTGAGGGTGGACCCAGAGAAGACCTATTTCATCGAGAGCCGACTGGCCCCCGCGGCGCGGCGAGAGAATTTTTCGTCAGTTGAGGACCTGATCACCTTTGTCCGCAGAACCAATGATGACCGCATGGGCTGGGCCATCATCGAGGCAATGGCTGCAAACGAATCAAGCTTCTTTCGGGATCGCACACCCTTTGAGTGCTTCAAAAACGAGATATTACCCGCGCTGATTCAGGCCCGTGGACACAGTCCGCTGCGCGTCTGGAGCGCAGGTTGTGGCACCGGCCAGGAAATTTACTCCTTGGCCATGATTGTCGACGACGTTTTCGCCAAGCTGCCACCGGGAGCACAAATCCAGCTCTTCGGATCGGACCTGTCAGATCGGGCGATGGAGAAGGCGCAGAGCGGTTACTACAATCACTTCGAGGTCCAGCGGGGTCTGCCGATCCGTCAGCTGGTTCGGAATTTTCAGAAGTCCGACGATATGTGGGTCCTGCGCGCTCACATTCGCGAAATGGTGCGGTGGCGACGCCTGAACCTGATCGTGGATCAGACCGCCCCTGGCGGCTTTGACGTCATCTTCTGTCGCAATGTCATTTGCAACATGACCCCGGTTGCTCGGCAGAAGACCTTAGAGGGCTTGGCCCATGCGCTGAGTGCAGATGGTTTCCTGTTTTTAGGAGACGGCGAAAGCCCTCAGGCCTTGGGGGGGGCCTTTCACGCGGTCGCAGACCGCCCAGGCCTCTACGCCCGAAACCCGGCCTTTCGGCTTGCGGCCTAGAGTTTCAGGCTTGGCCCTGGCGCCGCCACAATCGAGTCGCCATATTAAGATTATGAAAGCCTCCTTTTCCCTGCCGGCGACGGCCCTGTTTGCCGCCCTGCTTGTTGCAACAACCGCCTTGGCTCAGGTCAAGCCGATGGTCGGCCAGATCGTGCGCGCCGTTGACGGTGCTGTGCTTGGCCAGGTCACGCAGGTGGTTACCGACTCCGCCGGTCGCCCGACCCAGGTGCTGGTCCAACCCAAGGGCGCGCGAACCCTGGCACCCCACAGTCTGTCGGTGAAAAGCCTGACAGACTCACCAGAAGGCCTCAAGGCACCGATCACCAAGGCAGAGTTTGATGCCATGCCCGTGGTTGATCTGGAAAACTAGGGCAGGATCCGCAGCTTCCGAAGTCCGTCAAACTGATCTACCCTCCACCGGAAAAGCCGCCGGGGAGGTCGTTTTGCGCATATATCTCAAGCAACTTGCTGGCATCATCGCATGTGGACTGATGCTCAGCGCAACGGCCGGTGGCGCAGCGGCCGCCTCATCGGTCCCTTATGAAGATCACTATGCGGTCAATGGGGGTGTACGGCTGCACTATGTGGCCACGGGCAAGGGGCCATTGGTCATCATGCTCCATGGATTTCCCGAATACTGGGGTTTCTACCGGGGGCTCATGGAAGAGCTGAAAGGGCAGTACCGGGTCGCAGCCATCGATCTTCGCGGGTACAACCTTTCAGACAAGCCCGTCGGAGAGGCCGCCTATGCCATGCGGCTGCTGGTCGGCGATGTGGAGGCCGTGATCCGCGCAGAAGGCGGCCAGAAAGCGATCATTATCGGACACGATTGGGGTGCGGCGATCGCCTGGCAGGTCGCCATGACCCGGCCTGACCTTGTCACAAGACTGGTCGCCATGTCGGTACCCCATCCTTCGGGCTTTGCACGGGAACTGGCGACAGATCCTGTTCAGCAAAAGAACAGCCAATACGCCAGGAACTTCCAGATCCCCGGATTTGAAAAGAACCTGACGCCGGAACTCTTTACCCGAAATGCGCCAGCCGAAATCAAGGCAGAGTGGACAGAGGCCCTGCGTAGGTCTGACTTCACCAGCCTGCTCAACTATTACCGGGCGAACTATCCAAAGACCGTGGGCGACACCTCTGCCCTGGCCACCACATCACCCATGCCGGCAATCGCGGCCCCCGTTCTGGTCATACATGGCCTCAAGGACAGCGCCCTTCAGGCAGCAGGACATGCCGGCACATGGGACCATGTGACCGCAGACACGACCTTACTCATGATCCCATCTGCGGGTCATGACGTGCAGCATGACGCAGCAGGACTGGTCAACCAGACAATCCATGACTGGCTGAAGGCTCGGCCCTGAGCCCCAGTCCGCTTATTTTACGGGAACAGCGCCCGGTGCACTGCACTTAGCGAACTTGCCCTTGGCGTCCTTGCACTTGGTCGGCTTGACCAGGGGGGCAGCGGCACATGCAATGAACTTGCCCTTGGCGTCGCGGCAAGGGGCGGCGTCAGCTGAAACGGCGACGCCAGACAGCATCAGGGCGAATGCGGAAGCAAAAATGATCGAACGCATGGGGCTCTCCGAAAATGAGCGCCCAGATTTCCACAAACCTGAGCATAAATCCAGATAGCTCTAAGCCTTCCCCGACCCCGGCGGTTTCGCCGCCATGAAGGTGGCAACAAGCCCGGCCATGATTTTCGGATTGCGGACGGCAATCACGCCCGCCGCAACAAGAGCCGCGGCCGCGATGATCGGCTTATCCCGGGCCAGGGCCAGCAGCTTGGTGGTCATGTCCGGCTCAGCGAAGGTCTTGCGCCTTGCCCCGGGTTTAGCCGTAAGCACGGCCACCAGGGCCACGATCAAAAAGACGATGAGGGTTGCCCCCGCCACGCCAGCTGCGGCAAGGGCTGGGCCGACGCCAGGCGCAAGGGCCGCAAACAGGGCAAAGGCCAAGGCGAAGATGAAGACGCCCGACGCCGACGCCAGGGCGGAGACGGCGCAAGCGATCAGTATGGCACGCTTGAGAATCAACGGCTCCGGCCGCCTGCCAAGAGCATGCCGATGAGCACGCCAACGCCGAGGGCAGCACCCGCCGCAGCCAGGGGCCGCTCCTTGACCTTCTCGGTCACATATTTCTGGGCTTCATCCAAATGCTCTGCCGTGGTGTCAGCATAGGTGCGGGTGTGGGCGCGGATTTGTTCGACGCTTTCGGCGACAATCTTCTCAAACTTCTTAGCCGCTTCTTCAAAACGGCGCTCAGCTTGGGCGGCGACGTCCGCGGCGGTCTCGGCAATGGTTTCGACGGTCTCTTTTTCAGCAGCTGCGGCTTTGGCGGCCATGGTGAGTCTCCAATTCGGACTGATCAGGAATGGGCTTTTAAGAGATCGTGATGAGTATTGCCTTTATCAAGATGCTTACCGGTTTCTTGTCCTTTCGGAAAGCCGCTGAAATTTCCCCCTTAGGGTGAATTTCTCTTGCGCAGCCGCTGTCGTCATTGGCGAAGCTGAGGCATAAGCTATTCGTATGACTCAGACTTCTGTGGATCTCATCCTAGATCCCCACCGGCTGGATCAGGCTCTGACAGCGTCAGGCCTAGGTCAGTACGAATGGGACATGATTAAGCAGGTCTTTCGGATCAGCTCCAGCACGGCAGCAATTACCGGATGGTCTGATGAGCCGCGGTCGACCGCGACCGGAAATCCTATGATTGACCTGCTTCACTCCGAGGATCGGGAGGCAAACTTTCGTTCGGTTCGGGAGTCCATCGCTAAGACTGGCGCTTTCGAAGCCGAATACAGGTTGAGGAACCTCAAGACCGAAGACGTAGTCTGGGTGCGAACCACCGGGGTGCTGATCCGCGACGAGGCTGGAAAGGCCATCGCGCTTTGTGGTCTCATTCGGGATATCACCCATGAGCGCATGATCGAAGACCAGCGCAGGACCCTGATGGCCGAGCTCGACCATCGGGTGAAGAATGTCTTGGCAACGGTTCAAGCCCTCGCGCAACAGACGGCGAAACGCACGCGGTCCCTCGAGGGATTTCTGTCCACCTTCGCAGGGCGTTTGAAATCCATGGCCGCGGCCAATGAATTGCTGACCGCCGCACGGTGGCGTGGTGCGGCGATCTCCCACCTGGCCGCTGCAGAGCTGAGCGGAATTGCGCCAGGTCAGACCCGCGCCGATGGACCTGAACTGTTTCTGACCCCAAGGGCTGCAAATGCCCTGGCCCTGGCCTTACACGAGCTGGCGACAAATGCGCTGAAGTTCGGTGCGCT
>CAITHQ010000213.1 GCA_903892305.1 uncultured Alphaproteobacteria bacterium | reverse complement strand
CCTAGCCAGCTCCAACCGCCATCAACCCCGCCAGAACATGCCGTGCAGACCGGCCGGGACCGCCACATCGGCGGCCCAGGTGACCAGGGGGCCGGCGTCTACGTGGCGGGCGTCGAAGACGTGCAGTTCGGTCCGGGCGGCCCGCAGGTTGATGGTCGGCCCGATGATCCAGCCGTCAAAGGCCTCCACCGCCCCTGGCCTTGGGGTGAAGACCATTTCCTCCACCAGATGGTCGGGGCCGAAGTCAAAGACCAGGTCCTGGTGCTTGCGCCAGTCATAGACGCCGACGCCCTGGAACAGGGGCCGGGCCTTGGCCTGGTTGGTGGCGTGCAGGGTAAACTGGTTGGGGCCACTACCCCGCCCGTCGGTGCGGGGAAACTCCGCGATGACGCCCGTGGATTCGATCCGGGCGGCGCCTTGGGTCGGCAGGGTAATAAGCGACAGCTTGGGGTCACTGGAGGGGGTGTAGGTCCCGGCCATCAGGTCGACCGCTGTGCGGCTGACGAAATCAGGCTGAGGGCTGGCGCAGATTTCAAAGCGGATTTCGCCAGAAGCATCCTCCCAGGCCGAGGTCATGTGGAAGGCGAAGAAGGTTGGCAGCTCGACCACCCGCCGGGCCGAGAGGTCGGCCTTGTCGAGGATCAGCACCTGGGTGCCGAGGCCTGGCCGCCAGGTCAGAGAGGTCATGGGAACCGGCGAGTCGCCTTCATAGACCCAGGGCTGCAGCACAATAATGATGTGGCGGGCGGTGAGGGTGAAGTCGTGGATATAACTGGCGCGGGGCAGGGCGATCGGCGTTGCCGCCTGCACGGCGCCGGATGGTGAGAGTTGCCAGATCACCGCCTTGTCGCCCACCTGTCCCAGATTCCAGATACGACCGTCGGCTTCAAAGCGGGGGTGGGCCAGGAAGGGCATGTGGGCCAGGTCATCCCGCAGGGTGACCATACCGGTGGTAGCTAGGCTGGCGGGATCAATTTCAAACGGCGACCCGGCTTCCCACAGGGCCCAGAGTTTGTCCCCCCGGCGGATGACGCTGATATTGGCGGCGTTGACATCATCGGGAGACGCGATATGCGCGCCGGGGCCAGACCGGGTGCCAAAGCCGCCACTGATCACGCCGTCTGCTGCGGTATCTGCCCGGCGCTTGGGGGTGTCGACGAACCGGGCGGCTAGAGTCGCCTGATCGCCCGTAACCCGGAAGGCCCGGATCAGGCCGTCGCCGTCGAACCAATGGGTGGCCGCGCCCTTGGTCCTTCTGAACTTTGCGCCGCCGTTGCGATAGAGTGTGCCCGCAAGGCCCTCAGGCGCCTTGCCCCTGATCTTTTGCAGGACCCGGGGCGCAAGGTCGCCCTCCAGGTCGGCGAAGGCGATCTGCCAATCGGCCGCGGTTGCTATGGCCGCGGAGGCGGCCGCCTGTTCCGGCGTTAGGGCGAGGCCCAGCAGGCCCGCTGCGCCCGCCAGGACGTGGCGACGGTGAGGTTGGAAATCGGAGGTCATGGCCAGGGTCCTGATCAGCTGTGTCATCAGTCAATGTCTATGGTCTGGGCGCCACCAGAGGCTGGGAGCTCAAAGCTCACCTCCGCCCAGGTGGGCGCGCGCATATTGATCTTGGCATTGTTTGAAAAGGCGACGGGTTCGGTGGGGATGCCGAACATGTTGAATGTCAGCTTTCCTGTGCCGTTCAGGTCGTGGAACAGCTTGATGCCATACCGGCCGGGGGCGAGGCCCGGAACCACAACGGCCAGGGTGTCGCTGGCAATGTCGAGCTTCAACTGGGCTATGGGTTGGCCGTCGCCCGCATAGGCCGTTTCAGTGTCAAAAACGGCCACCATCAAGGCCCCCTTTTGGGATTGGTGCACCTTGAAGGTCAGGGCGAGATCGGCGGTGACCTTGGCGCCTGGGGTCTGGAGGGCCGTGGCGGTGGCCCCGCCAGCCTGGTCGGCCCGGGCTACGGATCCGACCATCAGGACCGCGAATATGGCAGATAGGAAAAGGGGGTGTCTCATTGGCTATCCCGTCTTGGCGTTGAAGCGATGTCAACCGCCTCAGATCGGCAAACCGACCCACGGGGCAAGGCGATTTGCGGCAAGTGACAGCTGGCTTGCGGGAACCGACATCAGCCGCATTTCACGAAGCGTGAACGTGGTGGACCTGCGCGAGGGCTAGGGCCCCCAGGGCAGGTCTTTGCCATTATAGACGCCTAACCGGCCGCTTACCCTCCTGCACACCCCGTGCTAGTGAGCCACAAACGGCGGGACAACACCGCGCGGGTTCCGGGGGAGACGAAGACCATGGCCCAGGCCAAACCGATCAGCATGGTGCGGGTGGCCCTGACCTCCCTCGCGGCCTCCAGTATCGAGTGGTACGATTTCTTTATCTACGGGACCGCAGCGGCCCTGGTCTTTCCCAAGCTATTTTTCGCCGCGGGGCTGCCGCCGGCGGTAGCTCAGCTGGCCTCCTTCTCCACCTTCGCGGTGGGCTTTATCGCCCGGCCGGTGGGCGGGATGGTGTTTGGCCATTTCGGCGACAGAATGGGTCGGAAGAAAGCCCTGGTGGCTGCCATGCTGCTCATGGGCCTGGCCTCGACCGCTGTGGGCCTCCTGCCGGGCTATGCCAAGATCGGCGCAGCCGCGCCGGTGATCCTGATCGTCCTGCGATTCCTCCAGGGTCTGGCCGTGGGCGGACAGTGGGGCGGGGCAGCCCTGTTGGCCATTGAGAATGCACCCGCCCATCGTAAGGGCTTCTATGGCAGCTTTGCGCAGATGGGCGTGCCCGCCGGTCTGATCATCGCCAACTTCATCTTCTTGGTCATGGGGGCTACCGTGGCGCCCGAGGCCTTTGTCGCCTGGGCCTGGCGTATCCCCTTCCTGATGTCGGTCCTGCTTGTGGGCCTGGCCCTCTATGTGCAGCTCAAGCTGGAAGACACCCCAGAGTTCAAGGCCCTGCAAGAGGCGGCCGAACAGAAGGAAAAGGCTGAGGGAAGGGTTGCTGGAGGCTCGCCCATCCTCCAGGTGCTGCTAAAGCACCCCAAAGAGATCCTGCTGGCGGCGGGGTCGGTGGTCGCCAATAATGGCACCTTCTACATTATGATCACCTACGCGGTGGCCTATGCCACCAAGACCCTGCACGTGGAGCGGCCGATTATCTTGCTGGCAGTGATGTTGGGCGCCTTGATTGCAACCCCCATCCTGCCCATCACGGCCTCCCTATCGGACCGGTTCGGACGGCGGGGGGTGTTTATGGCCGGGGCGGTCCTGGCCCTGCTGTGGTCCTGGCCCTTCTTCATGCTGCTGGACACAGGGGCCTTCCCCCTGATGCTCTTGGCCCTGGTGGGCGGCCTGACCTTTAACAATATGATGTATGGCCTACAGGCGGCCATGATGACCGAGATGTTCTCCACCGAATTCCGCTATTCCGGTGCCTCCCTGGGCTATCAGATCGGCTCGATCTTCGGCGGCGGATTTGCGCCGATTATCGCCACAGCCCTGTTCGAAAAGCACCACACCTCCATGGCCATCTCGGCCTATATGGCGGTGCTGTGCGCGGTCTCCCTCTTGTCAGTCTTCATCCTGACCGAGACCCACAGGAAGGAAGATCGCACGGCACCGGGGGCCTAGGCCCCCTGACCTTCAAGGTCTAACCACCACCACGGCGAGGGTCTCTGGCTTTAGGTCGAGGATCAACGGCCCAGGGGGCAGGGTCTGCTTGGTGGGGGGTAGGCTGCGTAGGGGGGCGCTGGTCGGTCCCGCGTCCTTCCAGGCGTATTGATCAGGGCCATAGGTCTGAATCTCGGCGGGGCCTGTCAGGGCGATCTGCCGCCCTCCCCTTCGCCCGGTCAAGGCCAGGCGGAAGCTGTGCTGGGCGCTGCGATTTATGGCTAGGACCGCCAAGCGTCCGTCCGGGCGACGCACGGTATAGGCCCTGACCTCATCACCTGGCATGTGGGCAACCTCTGTCGGCAGGCTCTTGTGAAGGCCGTGGCCAGGCAGGGTCCATGCACCCACCAGAATTTTGGCGGCGTAATAGGTCGGCGTTGGGGTCGTGGCCTGACCCTGGGGGTCGGCCATATAGGGTGTCATATTGCCAAAACCCGCGCAGGCATTGGTCTGGTTGATCGGCGTATTGGGCGGATAGCCGAACATGTAGGCGGCCTTGCCCCCCAGGTGCAGCCACTCTCCGGCGATCTGGGCCATGAGAAGGGCGCTGGGCATTTCTGACATCGCCCGTCCGGAGTGGGCGGAAAGACCATATTCAGTGATGATCAGGGGCGTCTTGGCCGGCACCCCGTCGGTGCGCAAGGTCCGCACGGCCTCCTTCAGCCAGGGGGTCTGGGCGATGAGCGCGGCATTGATGTCGCCGCACATGGTCTCGACGGGGTAATATTCGAAGCTGACAAACCCGAGGTCCCTTAGGCGCTTTTGCTCGCGCAGATAGGCCATGAACCCGGCGTTCCAAGACGGCGGGGCTTCAGGTTGCAGGACGGTGGTGGTGGAATAGGACTGTAGGCTCGGCCCCCCGAACTGGGCATTGGGCAGAATACCCCGCAAACGGCGAGCGGCTGCCACATAGAGGGCTCCATAGTCTTCAGGGGACGCGTATTGACCGTCGGGCTCTTCCCCCAGTTCGATTTGGCGGACCCGGTAGTGGCGGCGTCTCAGATAGCGTAGCTCTGTTGCGGCATTGTCTGGGGTGTCGAACAACAGGCCGACCGGCATCATGATGGGCTGGCCAAATCCCAAACCACTGCGGAATACCCGGTCGATCCCGGCTTGTTCGAGCTGATCATCCCGGTCAACGGCCCGGTGCCAGGGATCGGTGGAGGAAACGTGGGTGAAGCTCTGGGTCCGGGGGTTTTCGGCATGGACCAGAATATCCTCCAGGCCATCAGCCTTTCGGCGACCCAGATAGACCTCGCCTATGGCGTAACCCTTGCGATCACGCCAGTCATGGCTAGCCGACGGGGCCGTGCCCGAGGCGGCTTTCAGGAGCACCCGGACAAGCTGGGTTGAAATCGGCTGGTCCGCCAGGGTTAGGCGTACCTGTCCACCCCTACCGTTTCTGACCGCGCCGTGGGGAAAGGTCACCCAGCGCCCGTCTGGATCATCCAGACTGGTTCCGATCCAGTACTGGACCGTATATTGCGTGGCATAGGGCTCAGCCCAATCTATGCCGATCGCGTCGATAGACTCCACCCTGGGCAAGCGTACCTGCAGCCATTGGGCATGAGCGTGGCCGTCTCGCACCACGGATGGGTCAAGATAGGGGTTTGATTTCCAGAAGGTCTTCGGATCGCCGTCGGTCAGCTTAGACCAGGCGGTCTCATTGGCATTGTCCATAGAGTCGCCGCGCCGGGGCAGGTTATAGCCCCAGGACATGGTGATCGGCGCCCCGAGACGAGGACTAGAGGTCCAATATCCCTCGCTGTGAGCAGCATCGCTCCAATGCCCGACCGGGTTCCAGTGCCAGGCCTCAATGCCCAGTTCCGTGCGCAGCCGATAGGTCAAGGGGCGCAGGCCGACACGCTTCATGGCGGCGATATTGTGCGGCGTGAAGACGGGGTCGATTTCACCCTTCACGCCCCCGTCGAGGGCCGCCCCTAGGGCTTCATCGGGTCGAAAGACATGACCTGGCGCCGTCAGGTCTATAGTCACCTGATGCACGAGCGTTGGCGGGAGCGGGCCCAATCCCAAGCCCCTTGCGGCCTAGACCGGTTCGCGAACAAACCTCGCCAGGTCATTGGCCGTATCGCGGCTGATGTCGGGGCAGCAGATGGCGAAGATTTCCACCCCGTGGGTGGTGCCCATGACCTGACGGCAGCGGGCATTGATGCCGTTCTGCATCAGCAGGCGGTAGAAGTTGATGCCCTCGTCGCGTAGGGGGTCGCACTCATTGACGCTGATGACCGTAGGCGGCAGGCCCTTGACGTCCTCGGCCGTGGCAAACCCAGGCCAGGCCAGGGGATTGCGCGCCTCAAAGGCCTCAATGCCATAGGCCATGGCCCCACGGTTATTGTGCAGTTCCAGAAAGATGCCGTTGTTTTCGGTCGACGACGGGTTCTGGGCCAGGGGCCATTGTCCGGCGATATAGGGACACATGGCATAGAGCCCCTTGATCAGGCCGATATCGCCGTCCTGTTTCAGTTTCAGGCCTGTGGCCAGGGTTAGGTTGCCGCCGCCGCTTTCGCCCGCAATGACGATCCGATCAGGGTCAATGTTCAGATGGGCGCTGTTTTCCTTCACCCACTTCAGGCCCGATACACAGTCATTGAGACCGGCGGGGAAGGGATCAACCTCTGGCGCAGACGAGGCCCGCAAGCAGTTTCGGAAATCTACCATGGCCACGGCCACGCCCCGGGCAGCGATGATACGGCCCCAGGCCTTATAGAGCCCGTCATAGCAGGACATGACCATCATGCCGCCGCCATGGATGTAATAGACGCAAGGCAGGGTCTCGTCGGTGTCGGGGCGGATGTATTGGATATTGACCCAGTTGCCGTCCGGCGCAGACTGGAAGCGCTCTGTGGTGATGCGCAGGCCCGCAGAGGGGGCAACGACCTCATTGTCGACCATGTCGAACATGGCCTTCATACCTGCCGCTGTTGCCAAGCCTTCTTCACTGGCCTCATAGGCCAGCATTTCGGCGCGATCCTTGACGTCTCCCGCTGGACCAAAGTCGGGCGTCATCCCGAAGATCGCCTTGATGCGGGGATCGATGCGGGGATCATCATTGAGCTTCGACATCAGGATTTCCTTGGGAGACGGCAGGGTCAGAGAGAGGCGCGATCAGGCTATCAACCTGATCGCGCCGCCGTCTGTCTAGTACTTCCAGCCTAAACGCACCCCGACCGTGCGCGGCCGCAGGGTGCCGTAGCGGTTTCAGCATCAGGACGCGTCTAAGGGTTTTGGTAGGGCGACCGCGACCGTCTGTAAATGTGGAGGATTTCGGATCTGGGGCCACAGATTTCCTGGCCGGCGTTCATTGCCCGGCCTTCGGCGAGACCCCGATCAGGACTTGGTCTCAGGAGTCGCGCCGAAATTTTTTGAGAGATAGTCAGAAATGGCCTTTTGTTGCTGGGCATCGCTCTGGGCACCATAGCCGAGCATACGGGTCAGGATGTCGCCCCATTCGGCCCGCGTGCGCTTCTGGGCGGTAATCACCTCCGCCCCATGGCAACTGACACAGCCCGACGGGATGTCCGCCTTCCCCGGCCCCTCAGGCAGGGGGTCTTGTTGAGCCCAGGCCAAGCCTCCGCTCAGGGCGCTTACGCCCAAGACCGCCGAACCAACCAGTCCAAACCACAGTTTTCGCATTTGGCACAAAGCTCCTCTGCCGTCCTCAGTCTCTTTAACGCAGAGCCCTCAGCACACAACGGGGGTTTTGCTTCCATTGGTGCCAATGTGCTCCCTAACCACGCCAGAGCCCCTAAGGTTCCGCAGGGGTAAGGTAAAATTCAACCCCAGGCGAGCCCAGACAGTTGAATTCTCCCGGCGACGCCCCTCTTATCACTCGCAATTAAAGGACGCGGGAGGGTGTCGTCATGCAGACTGTTGATCAAAAGGACCTGGCGGCGTTCGAGGCCGATGCAGACGCATGGTTTAAGGAAAACGTCGTCCGGGATCCGGGCTTCATGCTGCCCT
>CAITHQ010000212.1 GCA_903892305.1 uncultured Alphaproteobacteria bacterium | reverse complement strand
GTCTCAGAATTCAGCAATCGAGAGTACCGGCACAACCAAAAAGTCCAAAATTTTAATGAGCGCGCCCATACGCTGAAAAGCGACGGTGAGGACTTCAATGACGATTGCGGCCGACTGGCGGTGTCTGGGAAGGCCCTCGACCAAGCCTGTGAAGATTCGAACAATCAGGCTTTCTGCAGGCTTTACAATCATTGAGACGGGGTCTCTCCGTCCCTAGTCATTTTAAGTAAGGTGGAGTTCATTCCATGTCGCGGATCAAACTCATCGCATCATCACTCAGCCTGGGCTTGATCTCGGGCCTAGTGGCTTTTCCCGCGAGTGCCGAGACGCCGTCGGCGACGATCCCCTGCGAGCTCTATGCCGGAGAGAGCCAGTTGGTGGACGGCGCTTGCAAGATAACCAACCTTCCCGGCCACGAGATCCGGATCGAGGAAGTCGGGGGCAAGGGCCATGTCATCCTGGTCAAGCCCGAGGGCTATCACGACCGAATATTCTGGAATGGCGAGCCGCCGGAGGGCGAGCCGAAGACCCTACTCGGTGTCAGCCAATGGCTGCATACCTGTTGGCGCAGCCTGCCCCAGACGGAGGTCCCCTTCACCCTATGTCTGATGCCGCCTGGGGGCGCTAGGTAAGGCTTACTGACGCCCTTGTGGCCCTTTCTTCCAGCCACCCCAGCAAGTCCGCCACCACCTCATCGCGGTTGGTCTCATTCAGCATTTCGTGGCGGCCGCCGGGATAGACCTTGAAGGTCACGTGCATGCCTGCAGCGCGGTAGGTGTCGATCAGGGGCGTGACGGCGGCGAGGCGGTTGTTGATGGGGTCTTCATCGCCCACGAAGACATAGACCGGCAGGCCGGGCTTGATGCCGCTTAGATCCGGAGCGCCCATGGCTTTAGCGGCGACGGTGCGGAAGGAGGCCTGGGATGTGGGGGTGAAGCTGATGCCGCTTAGGGGGTCGGCGATGTACTTATCTACCTCGGCCTCATCGCGGCTTAGCCAGTCATAATCCGTACGCGGATTGGGAAAGGCGCTGCTGGCCGTGCCTTCCCGGCGGGGGCCGGGACCAGATGTGCCTGAAAGGATCAGGGCGTCGATCAGGCCGTGATGCTCCGGCAGAAAGGCCTGGGCAAACATGGCGCCCATGGAATGGCCCATGAGGGTGAGTGGCAGGCCAGGGTTTTCCAACTTGGCGAGTTTGGCGAGCTCGGCCATGTCGCTGACGCAGGCCTCCGCGCCGCCGGGCCCGAAATCGCCGAAATGGCTCATACCCGAGGTCAGGCCGTGGCCGCGATGATCGGCAGCATAGATCAGGAAGCCCGCTTCCGTCAGCGGGGCCAGACGCTCGCGATAACGCCCAGCATGCTCCCCCGCGCCATGGGCCAGTTGTAACAGGGCCTTGGGCTTCGTCTCGCCCCGCCAGATAAACCCGGCCAGGGGTGTGCCGTCAGCACCGTGATAGCGGAATAGCGTCTCGGTCACATGCATAATGGCTCTCTGGCAGGCGGGCTTAACCTTTAGCGGTTTCCTCTGGCCAGGACTTTACGCTGCGCATGAGGACGACTTCCAGACCCTTTGAGTTCGCGCCCGTGTCCAGATAGGACTGCGCTATGAAAAACGTCTCCTTGGCCTGTTCAATTGCGATCCCTACGGCCTCTGGGCGATACCTAGTCAAACCTAAGACACTTCGTATCCACGAGGGGCGGGCGGAGGGGGTCTGCGCCATACCCTGAAGGACACATCTGGGGACTGGACCAGCGTCATCCCAAACCAGAATCCTGCATCGGATGGTCGGTGTCGGGACCGTGCAATAGTCAAAGGTCAGGTATTGAGAATAGGTCCCGACGACGCGCTGGACCTCAAATTCTTCAATCTCGCCCGGATTTGATGGCCTTTGCGATGGCTTCCAGCCTTGGTCCAGCAGGAAGGGCAGTAGGAAGGTCTGCATGGCCGCGCGGAGGCCATATTTCGGATGGATAGGCTTTCGGCTGCGCTTCTCTAATAAAATCCAATTGTTCGCGCGCTCAATGTCGGCTCGAAAGCCGCAGACCCTCAGGGAGACTTCTGGCGGGACGTGATAAAACCAGTCCGTGGCGTCTTCATTTTTTGAGGCAAGTGCCTTGACGCGCAAAAGCACGTCAGCGACGGCGTCTGGCGGACTTCCGGTGGACACGACCCCATCAACCTCGACCCTGACGTCGTGCTCTAAGCGCCAGAGTTCTGCGCCGCCTTCGTATCCGAAGCATCGACTCTGGAGGCGCCCTTCCTTTAGTTCCGCCCCGATGGCTGTGTGATCTGAGGAAAGAGATTTCGCAGCGGCGCGTGGCTGCAGTTGGGCCGAATTGCGCGCTACCACCACCAACCAGCCCTCTGCCGTCTCGGTGCAGGCAAATTCGCCAAGGTCCCAGTTGCTGGCTTCGCCAATCTCCACCAGATTGAGTCTATCTAGCATGACCCCGCGGTCCAGGCCTTTAACAGCCACCCATCCGACTGCCGCGCTCATTGTGCACCCACCGCGCGATGATGCGCTTGCGCCCTAACGACCCCATCAAACATTGAGACTTTGCCCGCTTAACGATTGCAACTATATAATTCCACCATAAGTCATAGGTTTCGTAAAGAACAAAAATAGAACAATCTACCCGACCTTTGCGCGTTCAAGTCCGTTGACAGGCAAGGCGTCCGTGCCCAAAACTAAATTCATATTTTAAGCAGAGTGTGTCGCTTTAAGACGCCGTGTCTGGGGGCGAGTGTCACCAGTCAAAATTGGGAAGAAAGCCATGAATATCGCCGTTAAGGTACCAAGTGCTGACATCGCCGCCGAGATCGCCGCGACACCTTTGGACCAGCTGAACCCCGCCCGGGTCGACCGCTTCGCCAATGACACTATCTGGCCGGTGTTCGAGCGCCTGCGTCGTGAAGACCCGGTGCATTTCACCCCCGACAGCGAATACGGCCCCTATTGGTCTGTGACCAAGTGGAACGACATCATGGCTGTGGACACCAACCATGAGGCCTTTTCTTCGGCAGACGGCATCGGCTTAGCCAACCTGGCCATGATGGCCGAGCAAGAAAAAGTCATGGGCGCGCGGCGTCGCGGTGGCGCTGGCTTTATCACCATGGACGAGCCCGAGCACGGCCCGGCGCGCAAGGCCGTCAGCCCCACCGTGGCCCCAAATAACCTGCACAATATGGCACCCCAGGTCCGTGAGCGGGCCGGTCTGATCCTCGATAACCTGCCCATTGGCAAGGAATTCGACTGGGTGGATCTCGTGTCTAAGGAACTGACGGCCATGACCCTGGCCACCCTGTTCGACTTCCCCTTCGAACAGCGCCGCAAGCTGCCCTACTGGTCCGACATGATCATGAACCAGCCCGGCCACGGTCCCGTCGAGACCTGGGAGCAGAAGGGCATGGCTATGTTCGAATGCTTTAACTCATTCCAGGAACTCTGGAACCAGCGGGTCAATGCTGAGCCTGCCAGTGACCTGATTTCCATGCTTGCCCACAATCCGGCCACCCGGAACATGCCCATGGAGACCTATCAGGGCAATGTGGTTCTTTTGATCGTCGGCGGCAATGACACCACACGCAACACCATTACTGGCTCGGTCTATAACCTGAACAAGAACCCCGATCAGTATGCCAAGCTGCGGGCCAATCCGGACCTAGTCACCTCCATGGTGTCGGAAACCATCCGCTTCCAGACCCCTCTGGCCCATATGAGCCGGGTCGCCACCCGGGATGTGGAGCTGAACGGCAAGACCATCCGCAAGGGTGACCGGGTCGTCATGTGGTACATCTCCGGCAATCGCGACGAAGAGCAGATCGAGAACCCCAACGCCTACATCATCGACCGTGAGCGGCCCCGCCAGCATATGTCCTTTGGCTTTGGCGTGCACCGCTGCGTGGGCAACCGGGTGGCCGAACTGCAGCTGACCATCATCTGGGAAGAGATCCTCAAACGCTTCCCCGAGATCAAGGTGGTGGGCGAGCCGGTCCTGAACTGGTCGCCCTTCGTCCACGGCTTTGAAACCCTGCCGGTGATCATTCCGACCCGGAACTAAGATCGGTACGAGGGGACGCTCAATTGGGCCGCCTTCGGTAATGTTTCAGGCGTTGCGGTCGGAGGTTTGATCCCTCAAGCCGAGGCGGATGCTTTTGAGCAGGATGCACAAATCTCGGACGAAGCTCGGGCAGTGATGGCCGTAGCCAAGCTGAATCCAAGGGCTGCGCGGGCCTCGCAACGATCGGTCAGATAACTCCAGTGTAAAGCTGCGCTTTCCCAGCCTTGAGCGGTCTTAGGGTCGCGGGATCTAGCCGCTTGGGCCATTGCGAACCGAGATTTCGTCTTGCAATGTGATGGGCTTAACATCGTGCAATCATGCATGGTTTCGACCCCCGTTATATGATCAGCATCAATTCAAGGTTAGGGCGGGGCTGAAACCGCGGCTTTTCCTACGCATTGACCTTCCGCCCCAGGTCGGTGAGCATAGGTGATGGCCGAAATCCAAGTCCGCGACGTCGTGCCCGCCCCGTGCGTTGACTTGCGCGCAGCGAGCGCCCAACATACCAGTGAATCAAATTCCGCCAGGCTCCTTCGACCGGCGTTCCCGGATAGTATTCCATGGCGGTTGAACACAGACTTGATGCCAAGGTGCCAAGCGCCGTTCCTGTAACCTTCCTGTCGAGGTTCATGGGCCGTTGAGATTCCGGTTTTCAGTATGGGTCCCGCATTCATCGGGTTCAGCGCGGGCAAGGCATGAAGACTGAGTCCTCAAGGTTCGCGCCTCCTGGCAAAGGTGTCCTTGCCGCCTATCTGCGACCAGAGGGGCCGCGGTTGGCCGGTCTGGGACTTTTTCTGGTGGCAGGCACGGCTGTCCAGCTGGTTTCGCCGCAAATCCTGCGCGCCTTCATAGATACCGCAGCCCACGGGGGTGCGAACGCCCCTCTACATCGGCTTTGGTTCCTGGCTGGTATGTTCATCGCCGTTTCGGTCTTCGCTCAGGTGCTGCAGATTGGCTCGACCTATTTCAGCGAGCAGTTGGGCTGGTCGGCCACCAACCGGATGCGCCAGGACTTGGCAGACCACGCCCTGCATCTGGATATGGCCTTTCACAATGCCCGATCCCCCGGAGAGCTGATCGAGCGGGTGGATGGTGATGTTGCCGCACTGGCGGCCTTCTTCTCGCAGTTCATCCTGCAGATTATCGGCGGGGCCCTTCTACTGGCCGGGATTTTGGTCGTCCTCTACATTCAGGACTGGCGGATTGGGGCCTTGCTCACCGGGTTTGCTATCGCAGCAGGTCTGGTGATGCATGCCATTCGTCAGATCGCCGGTGGACGGTGGGAGCGCCTACGCGAGGCCTGGTCGGCTTTTTCCGGCTTTCTTGAGGAGCGGATGGCTGGAGTAGATGACATCAGGGCCAATGGAGGCGGACCACATGTCCTGCGTCGGATGGGTGAGGTCAACCGCGAGCTGCTTGTGGCCAATGTGGCGGCGGCCCGCCGTGGCCATTGGATATTCCTGACCGCCAGCGGCCTGTTCTCCGTGGGCTTTGGCCTCGCCCTGGCCTTGGGGGTGTGGCTGTTCCAGCGGAGAGAGGCCACCCTGGGCACGGTTTTCATGTTCATGCAGTATGCCGGGATGATGGCCCTGCCCATCATGCTCATCGGTCAGCAGTTGCAGCAGTTCCAGGCGGCCTCAGCCAGCCTCAACCGGATCCGCGAGCTGCGGGGGTTCCGCCCAACCCTGACCGACGGCCCTGGCCTGGGCTGGGACGACCTGCGTATGGCACCGCCAACCGTCGCCTTCGAAAGGTTGAGCTTTGCCTACCGTTCTGACACGCCCGTGATCCGCGACCTGGACCTGAACCTCCCAGCCGGGGAGGTGATCGGCCTGCTGGGGCGCACCGGCAGTGGCAAGACCACCCTGACCCGTCTGCTCTTCCGGCTTTATGATCCCCAGTCAGGGCGGCTAACCCTGGATGGGCAGGACATCCGCCAAGCTGGACTGGTGGAGTTGCGAGGCCGTATCGGTCTGGTGACCCAGGAGGTACAGCTCTTCGATGCCAGCATCCGGGATAATGCCACTCTGTTTGATCCTGCCATATCTGACAGCCGTATCGAGACAGTGCTGGTGGATCTGGGTCTAGGGGAATGGCTAGCGCGGCAGCCTGAGGGCCTGTCCACGGTCTTGACCTCAGGGGCGGGACTATCGGCTGGAGAGGCACAGCTTCTAGCCTTTGCCCGGGTGTTCCTGAAGGATCCAGGTCTTGTGGTCCTCGACGAGGCGTCTTCGCGGCTGGACCCGGCCACCGACCAGTTGATTGAGCGGGCCCTGGACCGCCTGCTGGGTGCGGACGGGCAGGGCCGCCGCCGCACGGCCATCATTATTGCCCATAAGCTCTCGACTGTGCAGAGGGCGGACCGAATCGCCATTCTCGACCAGGGCCGGCTATTAGAGACCGGACGCCGCAAGGATCTTGAGGCAGACCCGACCTCGGCCTATGCGCGCCTGCTGCGGACCGGCCTTGAGGAGGTGCTGACGTGACCGTGCTTGAGCCTTACCGATCTCGGCGCGAACGGGACCAGGTTCAGCTTGCACCCCTGCCGCCGCCTGACCAGACAGCCTTCCGACAAGCCATACGGATTGCCTCTGCCCGGCCACTGTTGTTCACAGTCAGCATGGCGCTATTCGCCGCCTTCTACGCCCTGCCCCTGCTGTCGGGGATCGTGCAGCGCGCAGTGTTCGACACCCTGTCAGGGCATGCCCATGCCGGGCTGAATGTCTGGACCCTAGTCGGACTGTGGTTTGCGGCCCAGATCCTCCCCCTGGTATTCTCTTACTTCACCCCCTGGGCCTTCGTGACCTTTACCTCAGCCTCCCGGCTGATGATCCGGACCAACATGATGGGCTGGATCATGTTCGCCCGCGGTTCGCGGCCATCGCCAGGGACACCGGGCGAGGCCCTCAGTCGGTTTCGGGATGATGTGGCCGAGGTGATCGCCTTTATCGAGGGTTGGGCAGAAACCTTTGGTCAGGCGGTCTTTGCCGTTCTGGCTCTCTGGATCATGTGGGGGATCAATTCCACGGTGACCTTTGCGGTGATCGCCCCGATGATCCTCATGGTGTTTATCACCCAGAAGATTACGGCAGGGGTCCATCGCTATAGTCGGGTGGCGCGGGAAGCTGAAGCAAGGGTGACGTCCTTTGTCGGTGAGACCTTCACCGCTGTTCAGGCTGTCCGGGTTGCCGGTGCCGAGGCCCGGGTGCTGGGACGGCTGGCTGACCTGAATGAGACCCGTCGGCTGACGGCCGTACGTCACCGGATCTATGTCACTCTGCTCGATACCTTCGGTGCTGGGACGTCGAGCCTTGCCCTTGGCCTTGTTCTCTTGCTGGCGGCGGAGTCCATGAAGTCGGGCGCGTTTTCAGTGGGGGATTTCACCCTTTTTGCGGCCTATGTCGGTGCCGCCACCTCTGCCCCTCGCTGGCTCGGGCGACTGCTGGCCCGCAAGCGCACAGCTGATGTCGCCCTCATGCGGATTGAACGCCTGCTAGGCGATGCCCCCCGCGCGCGCATCACTGAGATGACCCCCCAGGGGCCGGAGCCGACCGGAACTCACACGCCCCTTCAAACCCTCGAAGTCAGGGGCATGACCTGTCGCCACGGTGGCGGAGACGGCAAAGGGGTGGAGGATGTTAGTTTCACATTGACGAAGGGAACTGTGACCATCGTTACAGGGCGGGTCGGGGCGGGCAAGACGACCCTGCTTCGGGGCTTGCTTGGCCTGCTGCCTGTCCAGTCGGGCGAGGTGCTATGGAACGGTGAGTCCGTGGCTGATCCTGCGACCTTCCTGGTGCCGCCCCGCTGCGCCTATACGGGCCAGACCCCCCGCCTATTCACCGAATCCCTTGCTGACAATATCGCCATGGGCCTGAACCTTTCGGCGGGTGACATGGACCGCGCCGTACGGCTGGCCGTGTTGGAAGACGACGTTGCGCGCTTGGCCGAAGGCCTGCAAACCCGGGTGGGAACCCGAGGCGTGACCCTATCTGGGGGGCAGGTACAGAGGTCGGCTGCGGCCCGTATGTTTGCCCGCCGGACAGACCTGCTGGTCTTTGACGATGCCTCCAGCGCGCTCGATGTCCGCACAGAACATGCCTTCTGGACGCGACTGTTTTCCCAGGGGGACGATCGCCCTACCTGTCTGGCCGTTTCCCACCGGCTTGAGGCCTATCGCCGGGCTGACCAGATCCTGGTGATGGACGGTGGCCGTATTGCTGCCCGGGGCGACCTGCGTACCCTGCTGGCGCAGAGTCCCTTGTTCCATGAGATTTGGTCAGAGACCGTCCGGGCCTCAGGACAGGGCGGGGCTGAAACCACGGCCTTGCCTACGCATTGACCTTCCGCCCCAGGTCGGTGAGCATAGGTGATGGCCGAAATCCAAGTCCGCGACGTCGTACCCGCCCACCGCTTTGACGAGGTGCGCCTAGCCGCCTGGATGGCGGCCAACATTGCGGGCTTCAAGGCCCCCCTTCGGGTGCAGCAATTCCAAGGCGGGGCATCGAACCCGACCTTTCTGCTGACGGACGGCGATGGCTGGCTCTATGTCCTGCGCAAGAAGCCGCCGGGCGTACTGCTGTCCAGTGCCCATCAGGTGGACCGGGAATACCGGGCCATGAAGGCCCTGGCCGGGCATATCCCCGTGCCGGTCATGCGCGCCCTCTGT
>CAITHQ010000211.1 GCA_903892305.1 uncultured Alphaproteobacteria bacterium | reverse complement strand
TTTAGGTATTGGTTGTCGCCACCGGACGGGCTGTTGGTAAGATAACCCTTGGTGCCATATTCCTGGAAGTTGGCGATGAAGTTGGCATCGTGGAACGCAGCCAGGGGCCCCGAAGCCAGGGTCGTCACCGACTGCCAGGTGCTCCAGCTCCCGACCGTCAGCTTCTGGCGAAGGCCAGCTTGGTTTTCAACCGGCAGCGAGAACAGGTTCAACGAACCACCGAAGCTCGCCTGACCAATGTCCATGGCGTCGCCGGGACCGCGGTTGATAATGACGCCGCCAATTGTGGAGTTCGGAAAGAACGAGTTGGCGTGGTGCGACGGCCCGTTGGTGTCGCCCCATGGCACGCCGTCATAGGTGATGTTGAACTGGCCATCGGCGACACCGCGCAGGGAGAGCTTGGCACCGTCCGTGGAACCCGGGCCGTTGGCATTGCCAGCGCTGACCATGGACACGGCCAGGGCGCTCGTCGTGGTGTAGTCACCAACGGTCGGAGTGTTCTGCTCGATGAAGGCGCGGTCGATCACGGCTGTCGGTTCAGTTGCCGCCAGAGAGGACTTCACAGGGGCAACGGTCGCGGCCTCGTTCTTTGGCGCCACAACGATGACTTCTGCCACATCGCCTTCGATGACGCTGGTCCGCTTGGATGATCCAGTATCCGCTGCAGCAGCGTCAGCAGCATGAGCAGCCCCTGCAAAACCGATGGCGAGCGCCAGCACAGACGACGATGCGGCGCTGAGCGCGCGCACTCTCAAAGACTTCGACAATTGATAATCCCCCATGAAAGGGGCGCCCATGCCCGAATGGCGACCTCCACCGTTTCCTGGTCGGAGTCTTTATCACCCGGTTGACCGTCACATGATGGCCAGACGCCCCAAAACACTCAAAGCATGGGCCTTTAATCAGGGGCGCCGAGGGCTCTCAAATGAAGTTCGGATGACATTATGGTTGCGGTTTTGTGACAAGGGTTTAGCGCATTGTTTTTATGAGAATATCTTCCCTTCAAAGACCCTACAATGTCGATGAGCTAAGGTTGCTGTCTTTGAAAATTCTAAGAGATTGAGCAAATTCAATTTAGGAGTGTGAACGGAGTTAATCTCCTGGCTATCGGGGCAATTTGGCCTGCCAATACGCATAGTCGGCGCATTCCAGCGCTTTTAATTCTAAAGTCGAGCTCATGCAGCCCATCACCATTTTCCGTGCTCGACGCATTCATACCTTGAACCCGGCCAATCCTGTGGCGACCCATGTCGCAGTTTGCGAGGGGCGGATACTTGGGGTGGGGCCTCTAGAGGACCTAGCTGGCTGGGGACCGCACCAAGTCGATGATCAGTTCGCAGATAAGGTACTGATTCCAGGCCTGATTGAGGGGCACAGCCACCTTACGGCTGGTGCGGTCTGGCGGTTCGTTTATTGCGGCGTTTTCGATGTCCGCGGCCCCGACGGTGCTGTGGTTCCAGGTCGGCGCGGGGTGCAGGCTGTCATCAGCGCCTTGTCCGAGCGGGCCGCGAAAACCACAGAAGACCAAGCGATCGGCGGCTGGGGATTTGATCCCATCTATTTCGGTGCCGCACGGATGAGCCGGCAGGACCTGGATCAGGTGAGCATGAACCGCCCCGTGGGCATACTTCACGCCAGCAACCATATCGCCAATGTGAATTCAGTTGCCCTGGCAAAGGCTGGGCTCATGCGGCTAGGGCTCGATCATCCGGGCATTCCCCTGGGCGAAGATGGCTTACCGACGGGCGAGCTTAAGGGGCCAGAGGCCATGATGATGGCCCTGCGGCAAGTTGGTCTGCAAAAGGCCTTCGTGACCGGGGACGCGCCGACTCTAAAGGCCTTTGGCCAGCTAGCTGTTGTGGCCGGTGTCACCACAGCAACAGACCTTGGCGGGACCCTGCGCGACCAGGACATCGACGTTCTGTTGGCCGAGACCGGCGCAGAAGATTTTCCAGTCCGTCTGGTCGCTCCCCTGCGGGCGATGGAGATGCCACCCCGTCAAATGATCGATCGGGCCCTGGACCTCAAGACGCGAAGCACAGACAAACTCAGGCTTGGTGCGATCAAGCTGGTAGCTGACGGTTCTATTCAGGGTTTTTCGGCCCGCCTGCGCTGGCCTGGCTATTACAACGGCGCACCCAACGGACTCTGGTACACACCGCCCGCGACTATTGCAGAAACATACGCCCTGGCCCTGGCGGCGGGCGTGCAGGTTCACACCCACACAAATGGAGACGAGGCGACCGACTTGGCCTTGGACTGCATGGAAGGCGCCCTCAAGCGCCATGTCGGCCCCGACCATCGTTTCATTCTCCAGCATTGCCAGCTGGCAGACGCTGCCCAGTTCAGGCGGATCAAGGCGCTGGGCATGGGGGTCAATCTATTTGCCAACCATCATTTCTACTGGGGTGAACAACACCGGGCCCTGACAGTGGGACCTGAACGGGCCGAGCGGATGAATGCCTGCAGAACGGCCATCGACAACGGTGTACCCCTCGCCATCCATTCCGACGCCCCAATCACGCCATTAAATCCCCTCTTCACTGCATGGGCGGCGGTAAATCGCACCACAGCGGCGGGACGGACACTGGGAGCCCATGAGCGCATTACCGTGGCTGAAGCCTTGCGCGCCATCACTCTGGGGGCAGCCTGGACCCTGAAACTAGATGGCGAGATCGGCTCCATCGAAACCGGCAAGAGGGCCGACTTCTGCGTGCTGGAGGATGATCCTTTTGAAATCGCACCAGAGGCCCTGAGAGACCTTCGGATCTGGGGCACGGTTCAGGGGGGACGTACTTTCCCCGCATGAGCCAGCCGATCCCGACCATCGTCATCGGCGGCTATCTGGGCGCGGGTAAGACCACGCTGGTCAACCATCTGCTTAGGACAGCCGCGGGACGCAGGATCGCCGTCCTGGTCAATGATTTTGGCGACCTCCCCATCGACGCAGATCTGATCATCGGTGCCGAAGGGGGCCTGGTAAGTCTGGCCGGGGGCTGTGTCTGTTGTACGATCGGCGATGACCTGATTGGCACCCTGGAGGTCCTGCTTGGCAGACAGCCCCGCCCAGACCTGCTTTTGATTGAGACCAGCGGCGTTGGCTTGCCCGGTGCAGTGGCACAAACCGCCAGCCTGCTACCAGATCTCATCCTTGAGGGCATTGTCGTCCTCTTAGACGCTGAAACCGTGCAGGCTGCGGCCGGCGACCGGTATTTGGGCGACACCGTGCTCCGCCAAATGGCGCAAGCTGATCTGCTGCTTCTCAATAAGACGGACTTGCTCGAAGAGGCTGACCTCGCACGGGTGCGAGCTTGGCTGAATGGCCTCGCCCTCCCCGCCCCGATCATCGAGACAGACCATACGCGACTGCCAGGAGACCTCGTCTTTGGTCCGGTGACATCACCCATAGCGAGCCAAAATCACGCCCATGCGGAGACCCTTTTCCAAACCGGCGTGTTTCGTCCCGAGGGGCCGTTGGACCTAGAAAAACTTGGGCGTGCTCTGACGGACCCAGGGTCTGGAATACTTCGGGCGAAAGGCGTCCTAACCGACCTTGGCGGCGTGCGGCATGGTGTGCAGCTTGCGGGACGACGGTGGCGACTTTCGGAGCCTCGCAATAATAGCCCAAATGCCCTGGTTTGGATTGCGCGAGCCGGCGCTGTTGAGTGGCCTTGGCCGAGCTCGAAACCCTAGTGCGTCAAGTGAGCCGTCGACAAGAGTGCCTCCGTCAATGATTTCGTCGCCGCGGTAATTTGGGCCCCATCATTGGCGACAAACGCAAAGTCAGCTTCACTGGCACAAGCACGAAGGTTTGCCTGGATCTTGTCCAGCAACTGATCCTTTATAAACAAGGTCCGCGCGTCGGTTTCATCAGGCCGGACCACATAGATGGTGTTCAAGGTCATCACCGACGTATTTCGATCTTGTTTGATTTGGTTACAGTCAGCCGGATCGAATC
>CAITHQ010000210.1 GCA_903892305.1 uncultured Alphaproteobacteria bacterium | reverse complement strand
TTCGGCCCAAACGGGTCGTCCGCCGCCGCGCGTGACATTCGCGCGGCGACTTCGTTTTGAGGCAAGGCCATGGCCGATATCATTTTGAACGTTGAAGTCCGCGATCGTACCGGCACGGGCGGTGCCCGCGAAACCCGCCGCGCCGGCAGGGTCCCAGGCGTGCTTTATGGCGGTGCCAAGGATCCTGTGGCGATTTCCGTGAAGGAAAACGAGTTCCGCAAGGCGCTCTACACCGGCAAGCTGCTTGGCCACCTGGTGACCCTGAAGTATGGCGACGAGACTCAGCCCGTCATCGCCAAGGCTATCGACATGCATCCCGTGACGGATCAGCCTGTCCATTTTGACCTTTATCGGGTTGATGAGCACCAGCAGATCAAGATCTCAATCTCGGTACACTTCAAGAATCATGAAGCGTCGCCCGGTCTGAAGCGCGGTGGCACGCTCAACATCGTGCGTCACGATATCGAACTGAACTGCCCGGCTGACCACATTCCGGAAGAGCTGGTTTTCGACCTGACTGGCCTGGATATCGGCGACGCGATCCGCGTTTCAGCCTTTACCCTGCCCATAGGGACCAGTGCTGCTCTTCCCGGTGATCTGGTTATCGCCACCGTTGCTGGGTCTTCGGCATCGGCTTCGGCGGCAGCTGGTGAAGGAAGCGGGGACGCCTAATTCAGGCTCCGCCACCTCCAGACCCCGGAGGATAGAATGCTCATACTTGCGGGACAGGGGAATCCCGGCGCGCGCTATGCTGGAAATCGGCATAATATCGGCTTCATGGCCGTAGACGCGATAGCGCGCCGGTGGGGCTTTGGCCCTGAAAAGTCTAAGTTCCAGGGTCTGATCCGAGAGGGCGATATTCCAACGCCTGATGGAGATATCCGCGCTCTGATCCTAAAGCCGCAAACCTTTTACAACGACAGCGGTCAGGCCGTGGCCCAGGCCATGAAATTTTATAAGCTAGCACCCAAGGACGTGGTGCTCTTCTATGACGAGATCGATCTTGCCCCGGGTCGATTCCGGATGAAGACCGGCGGCGGCGCAGCAGGCAATAATGGCGTCCGATCGGTGACGGCCCACATCACTGCGGAGTTTCGCAGAGCGAGGCTAGGCGTAGGGCATCCTGGCCATAAGGACAGGGTACAGGGCCATGTCCTGTCAGATTTCCATAAGGTCGACCGAGACTGGCTGGCCGCTCTAATCACCGCTGTGGCTGACGCCGCACCCCTGTTGGCTGCCGGTGAGGACGAGCGTTATCAGACCGAGGTCCTACGCTTGGCACCTGCAGAAAAGTCTGACCCTAAACAGGGAGGCCTTTGAGCAAATGCTGCAACTTCTCCTGGGCCCCTCGGTCATTTTTTCGATCCTTCTCTGCGTCCATGCGGTTCGGACACATCAGCAGATGTACTGGCTCTGGATCATCCTCATGATCCCCTGGATTGGCGGCGTGATCTATTTGATTGCGGTGGTCATGCCGGAACTCTTCGGTGGCCGCACAGCCCGCAGGCTTGGCGAGGCGGCACGGGAAACCCTGGACCCAAACCGGGAGTATCGCGAAGCCAAGGCTGCCTTTGCCGAGACTCCGACCGTTCGCAATCAATCGCGCCTGGCGGCGGCGGAAATGCAGTTAGGCCATTTTGCTGAAGCCGAACGCCTCTATGCCGAGGCCGCCCAGGGTGTACACGCTGATGACCCTGTTCTGCTACTCGGTCGCGCCAACGCCCTGTTGGAACTCAATCAGCCGGATAAGGCCCTGCTGCTCCTCCAAACCTTGAGCCAAGACCCCGAGGGAAAGACCCCTAGCGCCTCTCTGGCCCTTGGACGGGCCTACGAGGCCCTTGGGCGGGCATCGGAAGCTGATGCAGCCTACGACTGGGCAGCAGGGCGATTGCCCGGCCTGGAGGGCCTAGGACGCCAAGCTGCCTTCTTTGCTAAAACTGGCCGTAAGGCACAAGCCCAGGAGTTGCTGGCAGAACTGGACCGCCGGCTTGCTAAGACCAATTCCCAATTCCGCAAAGAAGGTCGACGGTGGCGTGATCTCGCCGCTGCGGCCGTCAACGGTTAAACTCATACTTGAACGGCTTGGGCGACCGCCCTGGCCCCGCACGAGCACAATGGATTTTTCATGGCCCTTAAAGTCGCCATCGTCGGACTGCCCAATGTTGGCAAGTCGACCCTGTTTAACGCCCTGACGCAGACCGCAGCGGCCCAGGCGGCAAATTATCCGTTCTGCACGATTGAGCCAAATGTTGGCGATGTCGCCGTTCCTGAGCCCCGGCTCGACGATCTGGCGCGGGTCGCGGGGTCGAAGGAGATCCTGCCGGCGCGTATCAATTTCGTCGACATTGCTGGCCTTGTGCGCGGCGCCTCCAAGGGAGAGGGCCTTGGCAATCAGTTCCTGGCCAACATCCGCGACTGTGACGCCGTGGCCTTTGTGGCCCGATGCTTTGAGGACGATGATATTACCCACGTGGAGGGTCGGGTCGACCCTATCTCAGACCTGGAAATCATCGAGACCGAACTCATGCTCGCCGATTTGGAAAGCCTCGAAAAGCGGGTGGTCAATTTGGATAAGCGGGCCAAGACCGGGGACAAGGAAAGCGCCACAACCCTTAGCCTCGTAAATCTAGCGCTTGCAGAGCTGCGTGAAGGCCGCCCGGCCAGAGTCGCCAAGCCACCAAAGGAAGACGTCAAGGCCTGGGAGATGCTGCAACTCCTGACCTCCAAGCCCGCCCTTTATGTCTGCAATGTCGATGAAGGTTCGGCGGCGACCGGAAACGGTCATTCCGAAAAGGTCGCTGAGCGCGCACAGCGAGATCGTGCCAACAGCGTTGTGATATCTGCCCAGATCGAAAGCGAGATCGCTATGCTCGACCCTGCCGAGCGCGGCGAGTTCCTAGAGACCCTGGGTCTTGCAGAACCTGGCCTGAACAAGCTTATCCGTGAGGCTTATAAGCTGGTGGGCCTGCAGACTTATTTCACGGCCGGTCCCAAGGAAGCTCGGGCCTGGACTATCCCCGTGGGCGCGACGGCACCGCAAGCGGCTGGGGTCATCCATACTGACTTTGAAAAGGGCTTCATCCGCGCCGAAACCATCGCCTTCGAAGATTATGTGCGCCTCAATGGTGAAGCCGGTGCCCGAGAAGCCGGCAAGATGCGCTCTGAAGGTAAGGAGTACATCGTCCAGGACGGGGACGTCATGAACTTCAGGTTCAACGTCTGATCCGACGTCCAAGCCCGTGAAAACAAAAAAGGCCCCAGAGCAATCCGGGGCCTTTTCATTTGTGCAGGTCAATGCCGACTAGTGGCTGACATTGGCCCAAATCCGCCGGTAGCTGGCATAGAGCAGGCCCGAGAAGATCAGAAGATAGATCATGACCGCAAGACCGAAGGACTTGCGTTCTTCCGTTTTCGGATCGCTGACCCAGGTGAGGAAGGCGACGACATCTTTAGCCTGCTGGTCGACAGTGGACTTCGTGCCGTCGTCAAACGTGACCTTGTCCGGAGCCAAGGGCGGGGGCATGGCGATGAAGCCGCCGATCGGCACCTTGTTCGGATCCAGAGACCAGAAGCCGCTCACGTCGCCGGGCATATAGGGATTGTAATACTTGCCAGTGGGCACAGCCATGCCCTTTGGCGCTTCTTCATACCCTGTCAGGATCGAGTAGATGTAGGCTGGGCCGCCTTCGCGGGCCTTGACGAGATCCGACATGTCCGGCGGAAGTGCACCGCCGTTGGAGGCGCGGGCCGCAGGCTCGTTCGGATAGGGGTTAGGAAACCTATCGGCTGACGTCCCCGGACGCTTGACCACATCGCCGGTTTCAGAGTCGATATCGTCGATCTGATAGTCCTTGGCGATGGACTTCACAAAGGGGTTGTCATTGGGGTTCTTGACTTCGGGGTCGAAGAACGGCCCGCCCTTCTGACCCAGATTCCGGAAGGACATCAGGTTCATCGAGTGGCAAGCTGAGCAGACCTCCCGATAGACCTTGTAGCCCCGCTGAAGCTGAGCCTGATCGAACTTGCCGAGCGGGCCTTCAAAGCTCCAGTGAACAGCCTTGGGCTCTTCTTGTGACGTAGCCGCGAGGGTGGGACCGCCGATGAAGGCGAGGCCCAGAGCCGCGAGAGCGAAACCTTTGCGCAGCATCGAGGCTTACCCTCTCTTTTCAGGCGAAGCCGCAGCACCGACCGGCGCATTGGCGGAATGTGACAGAACTGGCTCGCTGATCGATTCCGGTTGAGGCAGCGGGGTCTCAGTAAGTCCCAGGACCGGCAGGATGATCAGGAAGTAGGCGAAATAGTAAGCCGTCGCGAGACGAGACAACCAGACTACCGAGTTGAGGTCAGATGCAGCCACCTGGAAGGTGGTCAGACCGGGGATGATCTTGTTGTCCGGCAACTGCCCGCCGCAATATCCCAGGATCATCGTCACAATGACGAAGATGAAGAAATACAGCTTGGCCGTTGGCCGATAGCGCATGGAACGGACCTTAGAGGTATCGAGCCAGGGCAGGAGGAAGAGCATGGCGATGGCGCCGCCCATGAAGATAACGCCCATCAGCTTGTCCGGAACGGCCCGCAGAATGGCGTAGAAGGGCAGCAGGTACCATTCCGGCACAATGTGAGCCGGGGTCACCAGCGGGTTAGCTGGGACGTAGTTCACAGCGTCGCCCAAGGCATTCGGATTGAAGAAAACGAAGGCCGCATACATCAGCAAGAAGACCGAAATCGCAAAGCCGTCCTTCACCGTGTAGTACGGATGGAAGGGAACGGTGTCCTCCTTGGACTTCACGTCCACGCCGGCGGGATTGTTGTTCCCCGGCACGTGCAGGGCCCAGATATGAAGGCCTACAACGCCAGCAATCATAAATGGCATCAGATAGTGCAGCGAGAAAAAGCGATTGAGGGTGGGATCATCCACCGCAAAACCGCCCCAAAGCCAGGTGGTGATGGCCGGACCGATCACTGGAATGGCACCGATCAGGTTGGTGATGACCACGGCACCGTGGAAGCTCATCTGGCCCCAAGGCAGGACGTAACCCATGAAGGCCGTGATGATCATCAACATGTAGATCACACAGCCCAGCAGCCATAGGACTTCACGGGGTGCCTTATAGGACCCGTAGTACAGACCGCGGAACATGTGCACATAGACCGCCAGGAAGAACATGGAGGCACCGTTAGAGTGCATGTAGCGCACCAACCAGCCGTAGTTCACGTCGCGCATGATGTGCTCAACGCTGGCAAAGGCCATGTCTACGTGGGCCACATAGTGCATGGCCAGGATGATACCGGTGACGATCTGAATGCCGAGGCAGACGGCCAGAATGCCGCCGAATGTGTACCAATAGTTCAGGTTTTTCGGAGTTGGGAAGTCGACAAGGCTATCATAGCCCAGCCGGATAATCGGCAGGCGCACGTCGAGCCACTTCTCAAAACCACTTTTGGGTTCGTAGTTGGAATGTCCGCTCATGATCCTCAGCCCACCTTGACCTTGCTGTCCGACAGGAAGGTGTATTCGGGAACCGCTAAGTTCTTTGGGGCGGGGCCCTTACGAATACGCCCTGAGGTGTCGTAGTGCGACCCGTGGCAGGGGCAGAACCAACCGCCGTAATCACCGCCCCCGAAGGTCGGCACGCAGCCCAGGTGGGTGCAGGTGCCGATCAGGATCAACCATTCAGCCTTGCCGGCCTTGTGACGTTCCTCGTCGGTTTGGGGATCGCGAAGATCCGCATGATTGTCTTTGATCGCCGAAGCGATTTCTTTGCCTGATCGATGGCGAATGAAAAGCGGCTTTCCGCGCCACTTAATCACCACCTGCTGGCCCGTTTCGACCTTGCTCAGGTCAAATTCCACCGAGGCCAGAGCCAAGGTATCTGCAGCAGGGTTCATCTGATCGATGAACGGCCATGCAAGACCACCGGCAGCGCCAACAGCGGCGACGGTTGCGGCAATATGAATAAAATCACGCCGGTTGGGGTCTTCCCCTCCGGTGTGGTGTTCGGGAGTTGCGCCCACGACGGTGCTTGCCACCTTAAAGCTACCCTTCAGCTGGGGCGAGAACAGAGGTCTTCGCCCGACTTCGACCCAATCAGAATTCTGGTTTAGGTCCCTCAGAACGCATTCTAGAGCCGGCCCCGAGGTTTGGAAACGTCGTCGTCGCAAATTGCGACTCCTCGATTTCCTTGATTCGGTTTAGCCCCATACATCCCGTGGCTGGACCGCTTAGAATGCTGCTCGCGCTTTTTCAACCGGACATTCCGCAAAACCTTGGAGCGGCCCTCAGATTAGGGGCATGTTTGGGGGTAAATGTGCATGTGATCGAGCCCTGCGGCTTCCCGCTCTCTGACAAAGCCATCCGGAGAGCCGCCATGGACTATGGCGAACCGGCCGATGTTACCCGCCATGCGAGTTGGTCAGAGTTCGAAAAAGCCAAGCTGGGCCGAATCATTTTGTTCACCACCAAGGGCGCGACGCCCCTGCACGATTTCAAGTTCGAGCCTGACGACGTTTTGCTGTTCGGTCGTGAAAGTCTGGGGGTGCCTGATGAGGTCCTTCAGGCCGCGGACGCCAGGGTGGTTATTCCGCTCAGCCCTGGCCGGCGCTCGTTCAATGTTACGGTGTCTGCTGCCATTGGCCTCTCCGAGGCGTTGCGTCAGACACAGCTTTTCCCTAATCCCTTTTCCTCATGACAGACGCAGCGACTCTCGAAAGCTATAATATCCGGGCTCGCGCTTGGTTTGACTCCCTAAGGGACCGAATTGTCGCTGCCTTTGAAACCCTTGAGGATGAGGCACCCAGCGGCCTTTACCCCGGCGCGCCGGGAAGATTTGAACTCAAACCCTGGGATCGACCTGCGGGCGGCGGCGGCGTCATGGGCTTCATGCGCGGTGGCCGGTTCTTCGAAAAGTGCGGTGTCCACATCTCACTGGTCCACGGGACCTTCACCCCAGAAATGGCGGCAACCATGCCCGGTGCCGACAAGGATCCTCGATTCACGGCAACCGGCATCAGTCTGATCGCCCACATGCACAATCCAAAGGTTCCTGCCGTTCACATGAACACGCGGTTCCTGGCCACGACGCAAAGCTGGTTTGGCGGTGGCGCAGATCTAACCCCGACCCTTGATGTTCAAAGGTCGCAGGAAGCGCCCGACGCCGTCACCTTCCACGCCGCCCTGAAGCAAGCCTGCGACAAACATGACCCGACCTGGCATCCGAAATACAAAGCCAGATGCGACGAGTACTTTTTCCTGCCCCATCGCAATGAACCGCGGGGCGTTGGTGGGATTTTCTACGATCATCACAATTCCGGGGACTGGGAGAGGGATTTCCAATTCACCCAGGATGTCGGCGAGGCCTTCCTTGACGTCTATCCGCGCATTGCCAGCGGCCACATGCATGAAGCCTGGTCAGACGCTGAGAAGGCTGAACAACTGGTGCGTCGAGGCCGCTATGTTGAATTCAACCTGCTCTATGATCGCGGCACCATGTTCGGCCTGAAGACCGGTGGAAACATCGAGAGCATTCTAAGCTCCATGCCGCCGTCTGTCGCCTGGCCCTAAGCTAAGTGGGCGGCGAGTTAACCGTTTCGCGCCAGGAACTCAGAAATCCAGCCGCCCACTCGGGCACGATCATCGTCGACCCCATAGGAGGCAAGAGCCGCTTCGGCCTCAGCATTAGTGTACCGGGATCCACGCCGGGTTTCGATCAGGGCCTTGGCGTAGTCCGGGGTAAATTCAGGGTGCAATTGGATCGAAATCGCCGGCTGATCGCCATAGGCCAGCATGCCGAAGGGGGTAAAGTCATTGGCGGCGACCACATGGGCACCGGTCGGAAGCGCAACCACCTGGTCCTGATGCGAGGCTGGAACCCCAATCGTCGCCGCCGTATCCATCCAATCGTGGCGCGTCGCAACCTCATAGCGATGTAGACCGACGCCCCAGCCTTTGGGAGACTTAATCACCTTGCCGCCAAAGGCCTCGGCCATGATCTGATGACCGAAACAGACACCTACCAGCGCCGCGCGACCCTTGGCGGCCTGCAGGAAAACTTTGAGGGGGTCGATCCAGCTATGCGGCTCATAAACCCCTGCTGAGGACCCTGTGACGATGTAGGCACGGTGGTCCTCGACCTTGGTTGGATACGCCCCAGCCGCCACGTCATAGATCGTGTAGTCGTGAGTTTCCGCCCCCAGCAGGGTTCGGAACATGGACGGGTAATCGCCAAATTGTTCTGCGATCTCCGCGGGCGGCGTTCCGGTTTCCAATATGGCCAGCTTCATGCCCTGTCCTTGAGGTTCCCAGCGACTGCAGTGAGTTTCCCTAGAGCGGCGGCGCGCCCCTCGACAAAATCGCCCTCGACCCACCAAGCTTCAACTTCGGCGAGCGCCTTGCCGATCAAGGGACCTCGCGGGATCCCTGCTGCAGCCGCATCGTCGCCATTGACCGGAAGCGATGGCGAAGACCAATCGGCGGCGAGAGCTAGGTAACTTTCCCAAACCTCCGCCCTCTCGGAGGGATTGGATGACGCCCAGGCTAGTTTTATCTGGTCCACAAACGTCCTGGTCCCAAGCCGATAAAGGGCCTCTCGCGCACGTTTTGGGATCATATCAGCGCTGATATCTGGGTAAGGTGGCGCACTGGCAAGCAGCCTATCTCTTTCGGCGTTGGATAACCGCATCGTCTCTGCCACATGCCGGACGACGGAAGTGTCTCTGGGCAGGAGCGCAGCGAGCCGAAGCACTGGGTCTGGCAAGTGCAAAATTTTGTGTTCTAACTCGACCAGGACATTGAAGACCCCTAGCTCCGGAGGCTCTGGCAGGAGGACCTGCAGCACCCCTGCTTCCACCATCAATGCGACCGCCAACCTTGGATCATCAGCGGCAAGAAGCTTTAGAAGCTCTTTGGAGGTTCGCTCTGCAGGGAGAGTCGCGACGCTTCGGCCCAGATCACGGCAGGCCTCCAAGGCCGCGCTATCTGGCTGACCTCGACCATACCAAGCCAGAAAACGGAAATAGCGAAGTATGCGCAGGCTATCCTCAGCGATGCGGGTCTGCGCAGTCCCAACAAACACGATCGCGCCGCGCTTCCCGTCATCGATCCCACGACCTGTCGGGTCAAATAGGCGGCCATCTCGATCCGCATAGACGGCGTTCAAGGTAAAGTCTCGGCGCTGAGCGTCTTGGGCCCAGTCCTGGGTAAAGGCTACCACGGCCCGTCGACCGTCCGTGGAGACATCACGACGTAGGGTCGTCACCTCAAAGGCGATCCCCTGAGCCACCGCAGTCACAGTGCCATGCTCGATACCCGTCGGCACAGCCTTGAGTCCTGCCGCCTTTAGGGCCGAGGTCACAAGGTCAGGTGTCAGTGTGGTGGCGATATCAATGTCGCCGATAGGGACTCCGAGCAGGGTATTGCGGACACAACCGCCGACGAATCGTGCGCAACCCCGACGCCCCCTGGCCTCAAGGGCGTCGAAAACCGCGCTGACCTGCGGCGTCGTCATCCAAGGCTGAGCCCCAACGCTCTCCGTCACGGATCCATCTCAGCAGTCGCTGGCGCATCAAAAAGCCGCCGACGAAGCGCGCGCAGCATGCCAGCTGTCGCCCCCCAAATGTAAAAATCACCGTGGGTCATGGCGTAGAACCTTCGCACCTCGCCGCTCGGCAAGGTGCGTTCATGCTCCTCATGATTGTCGGTGTTCATCAAGAAGTCGAAGGGCGTCTCAAAAATATCGGCAACTTCATCGGGGTTCGCCGTCAGATCAAAGCCTGGGGCGATAAAGCCCACCACCGGTGTAATGAGATAGCCTGTGCCGGTCTGATAGGGAGACGACAGGCCCGCCAGGGACACAAGACTTGGATCAAGGCCCACTTCCTCCTCCGCTTCCCGAAGAGCGGCCTGCCAGGGTGTTTCGCCGGGGTCTCGGCGCCCGCCCGGAAAGGCAACTTGCCCCGCATGTCGCCGCATGGTGTCCACGCGCCGGGTCAAGAGAACTGAGTAACCGGCTTCCCGTTCAATCAAGCCGATCAGGACCGAAGCTGGGGTCAGTTGGCTAAGATCTTCAGGGCGGATCGACGCTGTCGACAGGTCATAATCGGAAGTGATCAGCGCGGGCGGTCTATCTTCCAAGGGATCGAGCCGCTCGCTTATCAATCGCCGCAGGTCCGCAGTCACAGGCTATGTACCCCGGCCGGCCCAAGAGGAAACCAGACGCCATCAGATAAAATCCCAAGTTCTGGCCCTGCTGGCGTGTCACGCTCATCGGCCATCTCCACCAGTTCATAGAATACCGGTCGGGCGATCAGCGCCTCTAAGCCACGGCGGACATGGACATAGGGCCGAGGTTCGCCCGTCACGGGGTCCATTTCAACACGGATGGCATTGTCGGGCCCTGCTGTGAGCTCGTCGCCCACATTGGTCAGAAAGGTCAGCCCTTTGTCCGTGCGATCAACACGGACCGCAATGAAGGGCGCATCCTCCACCGTGATCTTCATTTTCTCCACCGGGGTGACCAGGTGGAAGCCATCAGGATCCTTGCGCAGCACGGTTGAGAACAGCCTGACCAAGGCTTCTCTGCCAATAGGCGAGCCCTCGTGAAACCAAAGTCCATCCTTGCGGATGACAATGTCGATTTCCCCGCAGTGGGGTGGGTTCCAGAGATGCACGGGCGGCAAGCCGCGTCCTGGCGCTTGCTTGGCCGCGGCGATTACGCCGTCAAGGCCGTTTGATGTCGAAGACTCCGTCATAGGCTAAGGTTAGGCCTGCTCGCCGCGGGCCTCAACCTTCCTCAAACAATCAGTAGCGAACTGGACCCTGCAAAGGGTGAGATGTGCCCCGCGCAAGCACCCTGCGCTGATCTACCGGGCCTGGCAAAGCCACTGCAGAGGTTTGCGCTGACGAGAACCCGAAGTGGGTGAAATAGGGCTCATCGCCGACGAGAAGAACCACAGGAAATCCTGCAGACTCCGCCGCAGTGCAGGCTCTTTGGACCAAGGCCCCTCCGGTTCCGCCCTTTCTTTGGTCCGCCTCAACGGCAAGAGGCCCCAGAAACATCACAGGGGTATCGCCCACCCTTACAGCCGTCATACGAACGCATCCGACCAGCCGCCCGCTATCCCAGGCGCAAAAGGATGCATCTCGACGGAGAGGTGCCAATTCCCTAACCCGCTCTGACACCTTGGTGAAACGACCAGGACCAAAGGCATGATCGAGCAGGGCCTCAATTGCAGAGGCGTCAGACGCTTGCTCAGGCGTGATATGAAAGCCGTCGAGGGGCTGAATTTGGGGAGGCATGGACGTCTCGAAAACCGAAGGTCGACGATCCGGGCGCAACGACTGCAGCCGGGGGGCGGGGGATCAGGCGGCGCGGGGCGCCAATCGTCGCAGTCGTCGCATGGACCTCTAGCCCTGGGTGATCGAAGGCCGGGCTGATAGGGCCCTGCGCCCTGCCCGTCAATGCCAGTTGGCTAAAGCCATTTACGCGGCAGAACCTTTCCAAGGGGGCGCACCTCGCCGGACGCCAACCCCAGGCGCTTCATCTTGGCGGGACTCAAGGGTGCGAGCGCCTGGACGGGCTCCAATCCGCCGACTGGGCTATAGGCGATGTTCCCGAGCCCGGCTGCCCCATCGATAGCCGTCCATTCTGCCTTGGCCCGATCCTCAAAGCCGACGGCAAAATAGCAGCGCACGGGCGCCGGCTCGTCTTTTGACTCCACCATCACGCCAATCACCCAGCCAGACATGTTTGAACATCTCCCATGTTTGCACTGTGGCGGGATTCGCGTGTCGGACCGGCATCCCTCATGCAACCAAAGACCTGCGCCCTTGGTTGAAAGTTGTCTGAGCCGGTGGAATTTCCATTGCTC
>CAITHQ010000209.1 GCA_903892305.1 uncultured Alphaproteobacteria bacterium | reverse complement strand
CCGCGGGTGCGGGCCTGGATGTTTTCTTCCGTAAGATCTGGTGCCTTACCTTCGTAAAGCGGGGTGAGCATTTCGGCAAAAGCGTCGACCGCCGGAGAAATGGCGATCTCGTCCAGCCGGACACCGAGACGGTTTGCGCAGCCCTCGGCGTCTTCCAGGCTATCGCGGCTGGTGTACTTGGATGGCAGCATAAAGCAGCGCACCCGATCTGGCCCAAGGGCGTCAGCCGCGACGACGGCGACAATGGCGGAGTCCACACCCCCGGAAAGACCAAGCAAAACACCGGGGAAACCGGACTTGTTCACATAGTCCCGCAGGCCCAGAACCATAGCGTGATAAACTTCGCCATAGCCGCTCAGCCAATCGGACATGGGTGCGTCGGTCAGCGCCCACCCGTCAGGCCCCCGAGTCCATGTGGTGAGGGCCATAGCCTCTTCAAACATGGGCAGACGCATGACGGTCTCGCCCTTGGCAGACACTGCAAAGGACCCACCGTCGAATACCAGTTCATCCTGGCCGCCCACCTGATTGACATAGAGCAGAGGCAGGCCGGTCTCAGCGACCCGTGCGCGAGCCACGTCCATGCGCTCCGTATCCGCCAACCGGCGATAGGGCGATCCATTGGGTGTCACCAGAATCTCGGCACCCTGGGCCTTCAGAGAAGCGCAGACGCCCTGGCGCCAAATGTCCTCACAGATTGGGGTGCCGATCTGCACGCCCTTCCAGGTGAAGACGCTTGGAACTTCACCGGCCTCGAAAACCCGCTTTTCGTCAAAGACGCCGTAGTTGGGGAGATCGCATTTGAAGGCCAGTCCCCTCACCTCACCGCCAGCCAGGAAGGCAAGGGCGTTGCGGGGCCTGCGCCCGGGTGCTTCGGCCGGCCAAATCACGCCAATCAAGGCGGCAAAATTCTCGTCGGTCTCCTTGGCTAGGCGCTCAATTGCCGCCTTTCCTGCCCCCCAGAAGGCGGGCTTCAGAGAAAGGTCCTCGGGCGGATAGCCATTGAGAAAGAGCTCGGTAAATACCGCAAGGTCAGCGCCAGCGGCTCGGGCCTGCGTCATACGTTCCCGGGCCAGGGCCTCATTTTTGGCTATGGCGCCTAGGGTCGGGTTGGCCTGGATAGCGGCGATAACAAGGGTAACGGTCATGTCTGGTGTGTAACCTCGACTAAACCGGCTCGCCAGAGGCAATAGGTACTCGGGCTGCGAACCATGGGCGCAGCCGCGACAGCGCTTCACGCACTTGATCGGTCGAAACGGCGAAACTCAGCCGAATGAACTTGTGGCCTTCCACCGGATCAAAGTCGACGCCAGGGGCAGTGGCTACCCCGGTCTCCTCCAGCAATTGCTGACAAAAGCCCATACTGTCGTCGGTCAAGTGACCGACATTGGCATAGACATAGAAGGCCCCATCTGGGGGCGCGATGGCGGCTAGGCCAAGGCTCGGCAGGGCTTCAAGCACCAAGGCGCGGTTTGCGCGATAGACCGCCACATGGCCCTCCAGCTCCTCGCGACAGTCCATAGCTACCAGGCCTGCATGCTGACTAAGCGATGGCGGGGTCAGGAAAAGGTTGGTCATGAAGGCCCGGGTGCGCTCCACTAGATCCAAGGGGGCGATGACCCAGCCAAGTCGCCAGGCCACCATACTGAAATACTTAGAAAAGCTGTTGACCACAAAGGCCTCGGGCTCGAACTCCAGGATGGAATGTGCCCGTTCGCCATAGCTGAGGCCGTGATAGATTTCGTCCGAGACAATCTGGATATTCCGGTCCCGACAAACCTCGACAATGGCAGCCATTTCCGCCTTCGGGATTATGGTTCCCGTGGGGTTGGCTGGACTGGCGATGATGACCCCAGCAGGGGCCGGTTCTAGGGCCGAAAGATGGGCTGCGCTTAACTGGAATCGATCTGCAGGACCGCAATCGATCTCCTGAGGTTCTAAGTTTAATGCCCTGATTGTATTGCGATAAGCGACATACCCTGGCCGAGCTAATGCGATCCGATCGCCTGCAGAAAACTGTGCGGACAGGGCAAGGACCAAAGCCGGGGACGCGCCACAGGTTAGGATCACTTGGCGGGATTCAAGGCTAACCCCGTAGGTTTCAGCATAGTGGCGCACAATGCGCTGCTTTAGGGGCTGGCTTTCCCAATACCCCATGGGATCACTATCGAGCACGTGGTGGGCTTCAGCAATGGCGGCAGCTGGGGCCCCGGTCGATGGCTGGCCAAATTCCATATGCAGAATGGAACGGCCCTCAGCCTTTAGCTTGTGGGCCAGGCCACTGATTGCCACGGCATGAAACGGATCAATCTGGACCGCCATGATCCCTCGCAAGAACAGGCACAAGGCGCCTGACCAGGGTTTAGACGGCTTCGCGCCTGTCCGCCACATCACCGTGAAAGGTGGTCACTTGATTCAGATCAAAGCGGGGCGGCCTCGGGCCCTGCTAATATCAATCGTCGCGGTGAATGCGTTCCCGACGTTCGTGTCTCTCCTGGGCTTCGACGCTGAGAGTCGCGATCGGACGGGCGTCGAGACGGCCAACGCCAATCGGTTCACCGGTGTCTTCGCAGTAACCGTAGGAGCCGTCTTCGATTCGGCGCAGGGCTTCATCGATTTTTGAGATCAGCTTCCGCTGCCGATCGCGGGTACGAAGCTCAAGAGACCGGTCGGCTTCAGAGGTTGCGCGGTCGGCGAGATCAGGATGATTTTCAGTTTCGGCTTGCAGATGGACAAGGGTTCCGCGCGCTTCGCGCAAAATTTCCTCTTTCCAATTCAATAGCTTCTTCTTGAAATAATCTCGCTGCCGCTCATTCATGAACGGCTCATCGTCCGAAGGACGATATTCCGGCTTGTCCGCCAACGCCGAGGCATCAGTCATTTACGTCTACGCCCTCTGCAGAGCGCCCCCTAGACTTGCGGAGGGCTTATAGCAAAACGTGCAGCGGCTGCAACGGACCTTGCGTCAAGTTCGCGCTTTGTTGACGGTATTGGCATATTCGAGTTTCGCGAGCTCAACCGCTGCACGGGTCTCGATCTCGTTAAGGATCTCTTCCAGCTTAGGGTCTTCCGTCCCCTCCCTTTGATCCTTAATGGCCTGCTGAAGCTTGGTGAGACTGTCGAGGGTCGGCTCCCCAGACAAGAGGTTCAACTTCATCTCGTCGAGGGCATCCAGCATGCGGGCAGCACGCCTGACCGCCTTGCGCTTACGCTCTGTCGGGGTCCCAACATCCTGCAAGGCCAACAGGGCGCTGACATTCATCACAGGAGAGAGCGAGCTCACACTGGCAGCCGCCGCGGGTGCGCTTGCCCCGCCCACATTGGGTAGTTGAAAGCCCTGCCCCCCGCCGGTCGCACGGGCCTTGCCTGCTCCGGTCGGCGACCCGGTACCGCTCGTATTGGTGACCTTCATAGAGGCAAAAACTCTCAAACCGAACCCTGCGACTCACTCTCGCCCCGTCCTACTTATGGCATGGTTAATGCCGGGCAAAATCTGCCAGGGCGGCGAAATCGGCGCATGGGAAAATTCGAGTTTCTCTGAATTAATTGCGTTTTCCCACAAGCCCAAACTGGCACGACCTTCGCATCGCGTTTTCAGATTCCGTTTCTTCGGACGACCGGGGCTGCATGCGTCGACTTTCAAGTTTCGTTTTTGGGCTGAGTTTTCTGCTAGCGATGGCGATGGCCGATCCGTGCCTGGCCAAGTCGCGGATCAAGGACATTGTCGAGTTCGAGGGCGTTCGAAACAATATGCTGGTCGGGTACGGCCTCGTGGTCGGCCTGAACGGCTCAGGGGACTCCCTTCGCAACGCCCCCTTCACCAAGCAGAGCCTTGAAGCCATGCTTGAGCGTCTGGGGGTCAATACCCGGGACGCGAACCTAAATACCAAGAATGTCGCCGCCGTCATGGTCACGGCCAGTCTCCCGGCATTTGTCGCCACCGGCGCGCCGATCGATGCCACGGTCTCGGCCATGGGCGATGCTAAGAGCCTGCTAGGTGGTACGCTTCTGGTCACGCCCCTGTTGGGTGCAGACGGCCAAGCCTATGCCGTGGCCCAGGGCTCGGTGCAGACCGGCTCGGTCTCCGCCGGCGGTGCCTCGGGAAGTTCCGTTTCCAAGGGCGTGCCGACATCTGGGCGCATCGCCTCAGGCGCGATTGTCGAACGGGAAATCGGGTTCCAGCTGGCCAATATGGGGCAGTTGCGCCTGACCTTGCGCAATCCGGACTTCACCACCGCCGCCCGCATTGCCAATGTCATCAATACCAATTTCCCAGGCTGTGCCCGGGCAGACAACCCGACCATTGTCACCATCCAGCCGCCCCCCGGCCAGGACATGGTCCGCTTTCTGTCGCAGGTTGAAAATCTGACGGTGGAAACCGATGAGCCGGCAAAGGTGGTCATCGACGAAGTCGCTGGCGTCATAGTCATGGGCGAGAATGTGCGCATTTCAACTGTGGCCATCGCTCAGGGCAATCTGACGATACGCGTCCAGGAAAATCCGGGTGTCAGCCAGCCGGCGCCCTTCAGCCAGGGACAAACGGTTGGAGTTCCTCAAACCACGATTTCGGTGGACGAAGAAAAAGGCAAACAGCTGATCACCCTGAAAAGCGGTGCCTCGCTCTCAACCTTGATCTCTGGCCTCAATACCCTTGGGGTCACCCCCCGCGACATGATCTCAATCCTGCAGGCCATCAAGGCCGCTGGTGCCCTTCAAGCTGAAATTCAGGTGATGTGATGGCTGATCTTGCCTTCGTTCCCCCGAACCTGGCCGTCAGTAAACCTCCTGTCGCGCCCACTTTCGGAGTTGGCGTTTCTGAGGGCGTCAAGCGTACCCAGATCGCCAAGGCCGCCAAGGACTTCGAGTCCTCATTCCTTTCAGTGATGATGGGTCAGATGTTTCAGGGCGACAGCCTAAAGGGCCCCTTCTCAGGCGGGGAAGCCGAAGACGCCTTTAAATCCTTCATGAGCGACGCCATGGCCAAACAGGTGGTCCGCTCGGGCGGCATTGGCCTCGCCGCGACGGTTCAAAAGGAAATGCTGAAGCTGCAAGGCCTCAGTGAGGAGACGAAGAAATGACCTTGTCCGCCACAGACTCCACAGACCGTGTTGAACAGCTCATCGCCCTTACAGAGCGCCTGACTGAACTGATTGCCCTGGAAGCACAGGCCTTCGAGCAACATCGTCCTCAAGATGCCGCAGCGCAGATTGAGGAGGTCTCTAAGCTCGCCAATATCTATCGTCACGAGTCCACCAGGGTTCGGGCCAATCCTGATCTGATCGCCACGGCCCCCCTGGCCCAACGCACCCGCTTGACTCGAGCCACAGAAGCCTTTGACGCGGTTCTGGCGCGCCAGAGCCGCGCCCTCGAAGCAGCAAAGACTGTGACCGAAGGCCTGGTCCGTGCCATTGCCGACGAAGTGGCCACTCAACGCACCAACGCCTCGAGCTATGGCCCCGGCGCGACGACCAAAAAGGCGGGCCAGGCTACCGCCATCACCTTGAATCAGCGCGCCTAAAACGGGCGATAGGATTTAAACGCTTGTTCGAGTCCATACCTTCGTCCTAGTTTGCGGTGTCGCCGGGCTCTTCCGGCGTCACGCGTTCTCAGGGCGGGGTGAAAGTCCCCACCGGCGGTAAAGGCGGGGCTGCAAGGCCAAGCACGAGCCCGCGGGCGCTCTTCGAACCTCAAGTTCGGGGAGGCAGCAGACACCGGTTAGATCCCGGGGCCGACGGTTAGAGTCCGGTTATGAGAACCACTAGAAGACTGCTCGCCCGTCTTCGCGGGCGCGTGTCGACTAGTGTCTCCCTGAGTCGTGGTTCCTCAATGGGAGATGACCATGACCCAAGCTACTATCGCTCAAATTTCCGAATATCGTACCGCCAATGGTGCCTATCGCCCGGCGCGGATCGCCTTCGTCCAGGCCAGTTGGCACCATGACATTGTCGACAAGGCCCGAGAGGGTTTTGTTGCAGAAATGGCCAAGCTCGGTTTTCCATCTAGCGCCATCGACGTCTTCAAGACGCCCGGCGCCTTCGAAATTCCCCTCCACGCCCAGACCCTAGCCCGCACCGCCAAATACGCGGCCGTGGTGGCTGCCGCATTTGTGGTTGATGGTGGCATTTATCGGCACGAATTTGTCGCTGAATCGGTCGTCAATGGCCTGATGAAGGTGCAGTTGGACACCGAAATTCCGGTGTTTTCTGTGGTGCTGACGCCCCACAACTTCCAGGAAACGCCTGCACACCAGGACTTCTTCCAGGCCCATTTCATCCAAAAAGGCGCAGAAGCGGCTCGAGCCTGCACCCAGACCCTGGAAAGCCTTCACCGACTGACGGGGAGCGCTGGATGAGCACAGACCTCCTGCCCTCCGGCTTTGTGCGCCACTATCGCCAAAGCCCCCTCACCGACCCATGGGAGCCCCTCTACAGCCGACCAGAAGATCGCAAGGTCGTCATCGGCCTGCGGGCCGAGGCCGCCCACACCAACAGCCGGGGCTTTGTCCATGGCGGCTTGATCTCGGCTTTGGCCGACAACGCCATGGGCCTTTCCTGTGGCAAGGCCAGCGGCGGCGAGACCAGCTTTGTCACGGTCAATCTCAGCGTCGATTTCCTAGGGACCGCCAAAATCGGTCAGTGGCTGGAGTTCGACACGACCTTTGTGAGGACAGGCTCCACCCTCAGCTTCGCCCAGGCCTTTGTCACAGCCGACGGCGAGATCTGCGGCAGAGCTAATGCCGTGTTTCGGGCAGTGAAGCGCCCGACCTGACCGACCGGGGCGGATCTTAAGGTCCGCCCCATCTCCACCCTTGCCTCGCGCCCCATAGACTGTGACCTTGGCCATCTTCAGCCCAAGGATAACGTCATGCGCCGTTTCGCCCTGCCCCTCGCCCTTTTGTTGGCCTCGGCCGCACCGCACGCCCTGGCAGCCAAGGCCAAGCCCCTCCCTGCCTGGGCCACAGCCCATCGCGACGCCATCGTATTAGACACTCACTACGACACCCCGGCCAATTTCCACGTCTCTGGGTGGGATATGCTGGACCGACATTCTGCCAAGGTGGACGGTAGCCAGGTGGACTATCCCCGCATGGTCGAGGGCGGCGTGGACGGCGGATTCTTCGCCATCTTCACGCCCCAGGGCGCTCGAGGGCCTGAGGCCAACGCCAAGGCACGGGATTTTGGTCTGGTTCGCGCCAGCGAAATCCATGAGATGGTCGCCAAGCACGGTGACAAGTTCGCCATAGCCCTCACTGCTGACGACGCCCAAAAGATCCTCGACGCCAAGAAGCGCTTTGTCTTTCTCAGCATGGAAAACGGCTCGCCCGTGGCCGGCGATGTCGGCTTGATGAGCGCCTTCTATGCCCTGGGCGTGCGGATGATGGGCCCGGTCCACTTCCTCAATAACGACCTTGCCGACTCCGCCACCGACAAGTCCGAGTGGGGCGGCCTCTCGCCAGCGGGCAAGGCCTTCGTCGCGGAAGCCAATCGCCTAGGCATAGTGCTCGACGCCAGCCACGCCTCCGATCAGGTGCTTGACCAGATGCTAGCCCTCTCCAAGGCACCGATCATCCTTTCTCACTCAGGCTGCAAGGCGATCTTCGATAATCCCCGCAATATCGATGATGACCACCTGAGGGCCCTGGCGGCCAAGGGCGGGGTCATCCAGATCAACGCCTTCTCAAACTACATGGTTCCCACCCCCAAGATCCCCGAGCGGGAGGCCGCCATGGGCGCCTTGATGAAGTCCATCGGCATGACCGGCCGTGACATGAGCCCCGAGCAGCGCAAGGCCTTCTTGAAGGGCAAGGCCACCATTGACGCCAAGTGGCCCGTGCCTCGGGCCAATCTCGACGACTATATGAAGCACATGCTGCACGCCATTGAGGTGGCAGGCATCGATCATGTGGGCGTCTCGGGTGACTTCGACGGCGGCGGCGGTGTCGACGGCATGAACGATGTCACCGACTATCCAGCCATTACCCAACGCCTAATGGCCGCAGGCTATTCCAAGGCCGATGTTGCCAAGGTCTGGGGTGGCAATGCCCTGCGTGTCCTGCGGGCCGCTGAAGCGGCTAAGGGCAAGTAAGCCATGACCTACGAACACCTAGACGTCGTCATTGAGAATGAGGTGGCCTGGGCGACCATGAACCGGCCAGAGCGGCTCAACGCCCTCAATCCCAAGCTGGTGGATGAGCTGCGCGATTTTTTCGTCGGTCTCTATTGGCGCCGCGATGTGCGAGTCGTGGCCCTGCGCGGCGCAGGTCAGGCCTTCTGCGCGGGCCTCGACCTCAAGGACCGTTCGGGATCAAACGCTGAGCGGACGGTGGGCGAAAGCCTGACCGGCCAGAGGAAGATCAGCGAGATCGTCATGGCCATGCGGCGCTGCCCCCAGCCGATCATTGCCTGCGTCGACGGCGCAGCCAGCGGTGGCGGCTTCGCCCTGGCCCTCGCCAGCGACGTACGGATCGCCACGCCGACCCTGAAAATGAACGCCGCCTTCATCCGTATCGGCCTGTCGGCCTGCGACATTGGGGTCAGCTATTTTCTGCCTCGGATGGTGGGCAGTTCGGTGGCGGCGGAGTACATGCTGACCGGCCGGTTCCTGGGCGCTGAGCGGGCCTATCAGCTGGGTCTGATCAGCCGTATTGTCGAGCCGGAAGCTCTCGAGGCCGAAGCCCGCGCCTTTGCCAAAGACATGCTGCACGCTACGCCCCTTGGCCTGCGTCTCACCAAGGAAGCCCTCAACCACGCCATCGACGCTAATGGCTTGGAGGCCGCCATCGCCATGGAGGACCGCAACCAGATCCTCTGCGTCCAAGACGGCGATTTTGGCGAAGGCATCAGGGCCTTTCTGGAAAAGCGGGAGCCAGTTTACACAAAGGCCAAGCCAGAATGAGAGTGACTGACGCGCAACTCGCCCAGGTCTGGGACCAGGGGTTTACAGTCGTTGAGGGATTTCTGGACGCCAAAACCCTTGCCTCTGCGCAGGACGCCTTATGGGGCATTTATCCCAGGCCAGAGGTCTACCATGCAGACCCCTCCCAATTTCCCAAGTTCAGCCGAAGCCAGTTTTCCGGCCTGACATACTTTCCCTACAACGCCCCGGTCCTAGATCGGCTCCCGGTCTATCCAGACCTCGTGGACGCCGCTGAAAGACTGCTCTCCAGCCGTGACTTGGAGCTCTACAAGGTCGAGCTCTGGGCCAAATATTCCGGGGCCATCAATTATGATCAGGCCCATCACCGTGACTTCGGCAATCATACCCTTGTGGTGCCCCGTCGTGACGGCGTGCATACCCAGATGACCACCTTCATCCTACTGTCTGACGTGACTGAACTTGACGGCCCCACCAAGGTCGTCCCCCTAAAGGATGGCCTGGATATTCCCCTCATTCCCAATCAGCTGCCGTTTGGCGAGATGTTTGACAAGGAAGTCAGCGCCATAGCGCCGGCAGGCAGCCTGCTGATCTATAAGACCGACGTCCTACATCGGGGTTCTGACTTTGGGGGCCAAGGCCGCTCACGGTTCGCCATGCTGGTGGACTTCCAGGTCCGGGGCTGGCCCTGGAACGGCAAGATGAGCTGGCCAAATCACGCAGAGCGCAAGGGCTTCTGCGACGCCATGGTCGCCATGTCGCCCCGGGAGCGCGAATTGTTTGGCTGGCCACCCGCTGGGTCAGATTACTGGAACGCTCAGACCCTGGCGGATGTCGGGGCGCGATATCCCGGAATGGATCTGGCCCCGTACGCCCTTCCCTAGGCCTTGCCACCTCTGGCGATGAGGGCATCCACCTCCGTTGCCAGAACTGACAGCGGAACGGCCCCGGTCTTAACCAGAGTGTCGTTGAACACCTTAACGTCAAACCGACCACCGAGGGCAGCTCTCGCCTTGTCCCTTAGGCGGTTAATCTCGGTGTGGCCGACCTTGTAGCCGCAGGCCTGGCCTGGGGATGCGCAATAGCGGTCGATCTCGCTGGTCATGGCCGCTTGGGTACGGCCAGAATTGGCCACCGCCCAGTCAATGGCCTGTTCCCGGGTCCAGCGCTTGGCGTGCATGCCGGTGTCCACCACCAGACGGATGGCGCGGAAGCGCTGGGCCTGAAGATAGCCCAACTGGCCAGCCCAATCGTTCTCGTACATGCCCATTTCATCGCCCAACTGCTCAGCATAGAGGGCCCAGCCCTCCACATAGGCATTGAAGCCCGCCAGGATTTGACGAACCAGTGGCACATGACCGCTCTCGGTGAGATAGGCACCCTGCCAGGCATGGCCAGGGACCGTCTCGTGATAGGTCAGGGATGGCAGGGAGAACTTCGGCCAGTTCTTGGTGGACTTCAGATTGATGTAATAAACAGACGGGCGTGAGCCATCCAAAGAGCCCGTATTCATATAGCCCTGCCCAGCCCCGTCCTGGATTTCCACGGGCACACGCTTGGCGAAGACCGGTGCCTTGAGCTTGAGATTGAACTGGCTGGCCAGGTGCGGGCGCACCCCGGCAATGATGTCGTTCAGGTGCTGGATCACCTCTAGCTTGCCAGCCTCGGTATCGGGGAAAAGATGTGCAGGGTCATTACCCAGAGCAATCATCCGCTCGCCCACAGTGCCTTGAGTCAGGCCGTGGGCCTTTAAGACGCCGTCCATACGGGCCTCAATGGCGCGGTTCTGATCCAGGCCCATCTGATGGACTTCGTCGGCCGTAAGGGTCGTATTGGTGCCCTGCTTCAAAAGCCAGGCGTAATAGGCCTCGCCATCTTTCAGACGCCAGACGCCGGCATCGTGGGTCGCATTCGCGGCATTGGCGCGCAGGACCTCCCGCTGGCGATTGAGGGCGGGATAGATCTCAGACTCAACAATCTTAGTAGCCATGCCCGCATAGTCGCCCACAATGCCCTTGGCCTTGGCCCGAGAGCCGACAGAGGTGACGAACCGCGACTGGCCTGCGGCAATGGCCAGCATGCCATCCATCTGACCCAGCATGTTCCTGGCGATGAAATCCGGCGCTGTGACGCCCAGACCCGCATCTCGGCGCACCCGATCGGTTTCCTGGTCCACCACCTTGGCCATGTCGCGCAGGCGAGCAAGATAGGCGTCAGCGTCGGCCTTTGTGTTGATCTGATGCTGGCTGTCGAGGAATTCTGCCGTGCCGGAATAGGCCCCGCCCTGTTGGCTGACCACATAGGGGCCAGCGCTCTCGCTCATGGCGCTCAGCATGGTGTTGTCACCGAAGTTGAAGGGTGCCGCCTCTACGCCCAGCTCAAGGGCATAAACCGCGACGGCCTTATTGATCTGCGCCTCATGGCTAAGCGCGGTGTCGGGAATAGCCTTAAGCGCCTTGAGCTCATCGCGGCAAAGCTGTGTCAGGTTTTCGACTTCTGCCCATGAGTCATCGCCCAACTTGGACTTCAGACCGGCATTGGCGCCCTTATCAAGACCAAGGCTTGTAGCGAGTTCCGGCGAGCGATCGAGCAGGGTCTTGCCCAACTGGTCCAGACGTCGATTGAGCCCCGACTCTGCAGAGTTCACCGAGGCCGCGACGGCGACATTCCCCCCGGTGATCGCAATGGCGGCGGCGGACAACAGGACCTGACGGCGATCTAAGGACATGGGAACTCCGATAAGAAATAAGCGCCCATTGTGACGCCAAGGACGCCCCTGCGTCCACTCCCGCGCCTACTGCGTGCGACTACAAATCGGCGGCAGCCGTACTTAACGTCTAAGACCGGCGGTATGCGGCATTTGTTCGCATATTGTTCCCATGTTATCCGTGAGTCTGATTGCTAAATTAGACGGCTCCGGCGATAGCGTCGGTTCGTTATGGACGTTCTGGGATTTCATGGCTGAGCAGCTGAACTTCATCCGGGTCCGCGGGGCGCGGGAGCACAATCTCAAGGACGTCAATGTCGACATCCCCCGGGGGGAATTGGTCGTCCTAACTGGCCTATCGGGGTCAGGAAAGAGCTCGCTTGCCTTTGACACTATCTATGCCGAAGGCCAGCGCCGCTATGTGGAAAGCCTCTCAGCCTATGCCCGCCAGTTCCTGGAGCTGATGAGCAAGCCGGACGTCGATCTAATCGAGGGCCTGTCCCCAGCTATCTCCATCGAGCAGAAAACCACCAGCCGCAATCCCCGGTCTACTGTCGGCACAGTGACTGAGATTCACGACTATATGCGTCTGCTCTGGGCACGGATCGGTGTGCCCTATTCGCCCGCCACCGGTCTGCCCATTGAGAGCCAGACTGTCTCCATGATGGTCGACAAGCTGACGGCCCTGCCGGAGGGCGAGCGCATCTATCTGCTGGCCCCCGTCATCCGCGGCCGCAAGGGCGAATACCGTAAGGAAATCGCCGAGTGGCAGAGGGCCGGATTCCAACGCCTTAAGATTGATGGTGAGTTCTATCCTATTGAAGACGCGCCAGTTTTGGACAAGAAGTTCAAGCACGACATCGATATTGTCGTCGACCGGCTGGTAACCAAGCCGGGTCTGGAATCCCGCTATGCGGACTCCTTGGAAACTGCCCTGAAGCTGGCGGACGGCATTGCTGTGGCCGAGTGGGCCAGCGTCGCAGAAGGTGAAACAGAGCCCCGTAAGCTGCTGTTTTCCGAGAAGTTCGCCTGCCCCGTTTCTGGCTTTACGATCAGCGAGATCGAGCCAAGGCTGTTCTCATTCAATAATCCCTTCGGTGCCTGTCCGGCTTGCGATGGCCTGGGCTCAAAGCTGGCCTTTGATCCAGACATGATCGTCCCAGACAAGGAAAAGACCCTGCACAAGGGCGCTGTCGCTCCCTGGGCCAAGGGCCCCTCGCCCCTCTATACCCAGACGCTGCAGGCCCTGGCCGCCCACTTCGAGTTTTCCATGGACGAGCCCTGGTGGATGCTGCCGGAACTGGCTCAAAAGGTGGTGCTCTACGGATCAGGCTCGGAAAAAATCAAGTTCGTCTATGACGACAATGCTCGAAAATACGAGGTCAATAAGACCTTTGAAGGGGTCATTCCCAACCTTGAGCGGCGCTGGCGGGAGACCGACTCCTCCTGGGTGCGCGAGGAACTGGGCCGCTTCCAGTCAGACACCCCGTGCGAATCCTGCGCTGGCTATCGTCTGAAGCCGGAAAGCCTGGCGGTGAAGATCGATGGCCACCACATCGGCGAGGTTTCCCGCCTTGCCATCCGTAAAGCTGGGGACTGGTTCACATCCCTGGAAACCAGCCTGTCCGCCAAGCAGATGGAAATCGCCCGGCGGATCTTAAAGGAAATCAACGACCGCCTGCGCTTCCTGGTCAATGTGGGCCTGGATTATCTGAACCTCAGCCGGGCGTCTGGCACCCTGTCCGGCGGCGAGAGCCAGCGCATTCGTCTGGCCAGTCAGATTGGTTCGGGACTGACCGGCGTACTCTATGTGCTCGATGAGCCTTCTATCGGCCTGCACCAGAGGGACAATACCCGCCTGCTGGAAAGCCTGCGCGGCCTGCGGGACCTGGGCAACTCCGTCCTGGTGGTCGAGCACGACGAAGAGGCCATCCTCACTGCGGACTATGTGATCGATATGGGCCCCGCCGCCGGCATCCACGGCGGCGAGATTGTCAGCCAGGGCAAGCCCGCTGATGTCATGGCCGACCCCAAGAGCATTACCGGCCAGTACCTGTCGGGTGTCCGTGAGATTGAGGTGCCCCTGGATCGCCGCCCTATCAACAAGAAGAAGGTCCTGCGGGTGGTGGGGGCCACGGGCAATAACCTGAAAAACGTCACTGCCGAAATCCCGGCGGGCACCTTCACCTGCATTACCGGCGTCTCCGGGGGCGGCAAGTCCACCTTCACCATCGAGACCCTCTACAAGGCCGCAGCCCGCCGCCTGCACAACGCCTCAGACGCCCCCGCCCCTCACGAGCGCATTGAGGGCCTCGAGCAGTTCGACAAGGTCATCGACATCGACCAGTCGCCCATCGGCCGCACGCCGCGCTCGAACCCGGCCACCTATACCGGTGCCTTCCAGCCGATCCGCGACTGGTTTGCCGGCCTGCCGGAGGCCAAGGCTCGAGGCTATGGCCCTGGTCGGTTCAGCTTCAACGTCAAGGGCGGTCGCTGCGAAGCCTGTCAGGGCGATGGCCTGATCAAGATCGAAATGCACTTCCTGCCTGACGTCTACGTCACCTGCGATGTCTGTCACGGCAAACGCTACAACCGTGAAACACTGGAAATCCTGTTCAAGGGCAAGTCGATTTCAAACGTCCTCGACATGACCGTCGAAGAGGCCGCCGACTTCTTCAAGGCCGTGCCGCCAGTCCGGGACAAGATGGAAACCCTCAAGCGGGTGGGCCTTGGCTATGTCCAGGTGGGCCAGTCGGCCACCACCCTGTCGGGGGGCGAGGCCCAGAGGGTCAAGCTCAGCAAGGAACTGTCCCGGCGAGCGACGGGCAAGACCCTCTACATCCTCGACGAACCGACCACTGGCCTGCATTTTGAGGACGTCAAGAAGCTGCTGGAAGTGCTCCATGAGCTGGCTGACCAGGGCAATACCGTGGTGGTCATCGAGCACAACCTGGATGTGGTGAAGACCGCCGACTGGATCATCGACTTCGGCCCCGAAGGCGGCGATGGTGGCGGCGAGGTGGTGGCCATGGGCTCGCCTGAGCAGGTTGCAGCCAACTCTAAAAGCTGGACCGGACGCTATTTGGCCGAGGTTCTGGAACGGCACGCAGATCGACGCAAAGCCCGGCGCAAACTGATCGGGGCCTAAGGCCTCGCCACCGGGCCCCTCGCATGTATGATCAGGGGAAACCTTTTAAGGAGCTCCCCCGATGATCCTCTATGGCGCGCCCAATCCGGCCCCCAATCCTCGTCGCGTTCGCATCTTTCTGGCGGAAAAGGGCGTCGACCTGCCCGAAACCCTCGTCAACATGATGAAGCGGGAACACAAGTCTGAGGAGTTCCGCGCCAAAAACGCCATGGGCCAGATCCCGACCCTGGAACTGGACGACGGCACCTGTATTTCAGAGACCGTCTCAATCTGCCGCTATCTTGAAGAGCTCCACCCCAATCCTCCTATGTTCGGGACAAATCCTTTGGAGCGGGCCTTGGTGGATATGTGGATCCGTCGGGTCGAATTCACAGTGATGATGCCTGTGGGCCAGTTCTGGCGCCACGCCCACCCGCGGACGGCCGCCCTGCTGACTCAGTTCAATGACTTCGGTGAGTCGAACCGCGCCACCTATCTCGGTGCCCAGAAGTTCATGGACCGGGAGCTTGAGGGCCATGACTTTGTAGTCGGAAACACGCTGACCATGGCCGACATCTGCCTGCTCTCGACGGTGGATTTCGCTGACTGGATCGGCCTGCCCCTGGACGCGGGGTTTGAAAACCTCGCCGCCTGGCACGCCCGCATGACCGCCCGGGCGAGCGCGAGCGCCTAATCCTATCTCAACGGCCAGCACCGGGGATGCAACTGGATACCGGCCTCCGCCGGTATGACCGAGGGTAAAAATCGCACGCTGAAACCTCCCCTCCACCGGTCACCCCGGCGAAGGCCGGGGTCCAGGTCATAGGGCGCTGCGTCTGAGGAAAATCCAGAAAGCGGCTCCTCCGGCCATCACCGGAGATGAAACTGGATACCGGCCTCCACCGGCATGACCGGGGGTAAGAGTTTAACGCCGAACCTGCCCCTCCACCGGTCACCCCGGCGAAGGCCGGGGTCCAGGTCATAGGGCGCAGTGCCGACTGAGTAACCGAAGTCCGGTCTCAATGGCCAGCACCGGGGATGCAACTGGATACCGGCCTCCGCCGGTATGACCGGGGGTAAAAATCGCACGCTGAACCCTCCCCTCCACCGGTCACCCCGGCGAAGGCCGGGGTCCAGGTCATTGGGCGCAGGGTCCGGACAGGCCCCGAAATCCGGTCTCTCCGGCCTGCGCCAGTAAGACCGGGGGTGGGACCGCCTAGGGCTTGGACCAGACGCCGACTTTCCAGGCGTCGTCCTGCTTGAGTTCGCGATAGGCCACGGCGAGGGGTGAGCTCAGCATGACCACCTGCAGAGTCTGGATCAGGGCTTGAATAAAGAGCGTCAACACCAGGGCCAGGGCTGACAAAGGACGGAAGTGAGAGGGATGGGCAATCGTTCCGGCTCCCCCGCCAAGGGAGACGAACCCCAGCGCAACGACAGACAGCAGCGCCCAAACGATGGCGCAAAAGACAATCGACATCACCACCATGCCCAGCAGAGGCCAGAAATGACCCTCTGTAAGCTTCCAAGCCTGAACAATGGCAACCCGACCTTCGCCGAAGGTCATGGGAGTGACGAGGATCAAGCGCACGCCGATCCAGATCAAAACACCGGTTAAGCACAGGCCTATCAGGGCACCTTGGGGTCCGCCGACGAAGGCAAAGGTGGCGGCGATGACGAAGGAAAGTACCCCGATGGCCTGAAGGACCAAATTCACAATGCCCAGGCGCAGTTCATCCTGGCCAAGCTGCATGTGGGCGACGCCTTTGTCATGCGGCTTGAGAACCATGCGGAAGATACCGCCTGTCTGGATCGAGGAGACTGTCGTGGAAATGATCACGATCATCAGGAAGATCGGCCAAGACTTCCTGAGCATCTGCACATAAGCGGTAGGATCACCACCTTGCATACCATTGGTCGCTATGAAGTGCTTGAATTCGG
>CAITHQ010000208.1 GCA_903892305.1 uncultured Alphaproteobacteria bacterium | reverse complement strand
GGGAGCGTCACGCGTTTCCGGCCAGGAGGCGGCGGTCCGGCTGAAACTGACTTGGATTGTCGGACGCACTTCTCCGGTGTCGATAAAAGCCTCCATATCGACTGCCAAGGCTTTGGCCTTCTCGATTTGCGCGGCGTTCGGATCGTCGGGGATGGGCGGCGGTGGCTTTTCGAGGCCGAGGAGCCGCTTCCAGAAGGGTATGTGGCGTATAGTGTCCCGCGGGTTGCCTTGAACTATGCCGCGATGGTCCTGCGAGCTGACATCCTTGATGGAAAACCTCGGCGATATCCGAACGTCCGGCGAGCTGGAATAGTCGAACCAGAGCTGGCAGGTGTAGTTCCCGAGCCTACGGTGGAAGTTGAGCCCATTGCCTGGGCTGTCGGAGGCGTTGATCGCTTGTTCCGCCCAGCCTCGGGCGAGCATGAAGGGGATGAGCTCCTTCTTCATTTCGGCGCGCAGGGAGGTCTTTGACTTTGGGTGGGACTTGGCGGCTGCGCCCTTCAATTGAAGCTGTGTCCATTCCCCTGCGGACGCAGCATCCGGGCGAAACCCGCAAACGGCTACCGATAGATCGAGAGGTAGGTCGAAGAGATAATCAGTCTCATCCTCATCCCCGTCGGCGTCGGCCTCTGATTCCGCCAAGAGTCTGGCCCTGATCTCGTCGTAGGCAGGGGGCGGCGCGCCCTCGACCTGGGCGCCGTGAAAATCCTCATCGGGATCGTGCACCACTGACCAAACCTGAGCCCCGGCCGCATAGCTATAGAGTTCACTGACCATCACGGTCTCACTCATCCAGCCTCCGAGGGCAGCCCCATGAGCCGACACCGCTTTCAGAGCCTGCGTCACCTCAAAGCGTCGGTCATTGGCGACGACGACAAACCAACCGTTCGGCAGGTCTGCGCAGGTATAGTCGCAATTGAGGTAGTCGCTGCAGTCGCCAACTTCCACGAGACCCATGGCCTCGAGAACCGACTCTCGGTTTAGCCCCTGCAGGGCTAGCCAGCCTGTCGTTACGCCCATGGCTATCTTCTCCCGGTTTTAGGCGAATTTGAGCTCGGCGCCTGATCGGTGTTGCGATCTCTGCGGCCAAACTGTGCGAGCCCCAATCCTGCGGTTGCGCCGATGTCTTGGGGCAGGAAATGATCAACCCGATAATTGGGAATCTTTCCGGCATAGGCCTTCTTTTGATTTTTACTCAGGCTAGGCTTTCTGCCGAATTTCGCCTCGACAATATTCACCACTTCGCCAGCATCATCGGTCGTGATGTGGTCCGGGATTGTGTAGCCGCCGCCTACGTCTTGCGCCTTTCTGGCGCCGTCACCCGTTTTGACCCTCTGTCCACGCGCTCGACTACGAAGCTTAGATAAGTCTTCGCCGAGATCGCCCTTCACCTTCCTTGGCAAGCCGTTCGACCAGTTGCGGCCGGCATAGCCGCCGATCGCTCCGAAAGTTCCGCCCAAGAGGGCTGCGGTCCGGGCTCGATCGATCGAGGCGGCCGAAAGCCGCTGATTGAAGGCGTCCTGAGCGAGAGAGGTCACGCCTCCGTCAATTGCCCCCGACCGGCTTCCAAGGCCCGACCTTGCGGCGAGGGCGCCCGCCGTTCCGCCCAGGGCCGCCCCTGCATAGTCGCCGAGCGAACTGAATTTGTGATTTTCCAAATCGGACAGGGCTTGACCTGAGAGTCCGCTCGCGCCGCCGGCCCCGCCGATGGCGGCCAGTTCGCGCCCGATGAGGGGAGCGGCCTCGGCCATTCTCGCCCCGCCCGCCACCAAACCTTCAGCGGGGCCTAGGGCCAGGACTTGCGCCGTGGTTCCTGCGACTTGACCGGCAATTCGCGCCGTCTTGAAGTGCTGTTCGTCATAACGATCACGGTCCCGTTCCGCCGCCTCTCGATCGCGATAGGCGCGAACCAGATCCTTGCCGTGCAGGGCGTCGCCAATGGCGTTTCCGCCGGCCCACACCTTATCGCCCATGCCAAGGGTGAGGGCGTCTTGCGCGCCTCGCGCCCCGGCCAGGGTTTGGTCCAACACAGCCTGACCATCAAGTCTGCGCCCGTTACGCGCGCCTTGGCGCCTGGGCTCGCCCCGCGCCTGGGCGTTGCGCGCCGCCATCCAATCCCTGACGCTCAAATCGGCGTTCTTCTGCTGTGATCGTCCCCGTTCCGCCATGATCCCCTTCAAACGCTTTGCGTTGATATGGATACAACTCTACCATGAGGAGCATTTATTGTAAAGAACAAACAAAGAACAATTCACTTGGAGCTCTAGCAGCTCAGCCTCCCCATCGCCTCCGCCCTCAGCCCCATGAACTGGGCCGCCAGGTCGTGCAGCAGATAGACCTCCCGCGACCGGGTCCAGGGCTGGCCGGACTGGGGGTCATAGTCGGCGGGCAGGGGGATGTCGGCGGCGACGAAGGCGTCCATGCCGGCGGCGCGGGAGACCTTCACGCAGCGTTTGGCGTGGTCCCGGTGGGCGACGACGGCGACCCGACCTAAGTCTCCACCCCCCGCCGCAATGGCTGCGGTCGCAACACCGTCCGTACTCAGATAGATTACCTGACCATCGGGCCCGAGGACGGGCTCAATGTAGACCGCCTCGGTTAATCCGTGTTGCACCTTAAGGAAGTGGGCCACCTCCCACTGGGCGAAGATCCGCGCCGGGCGTTTGGCGTAGAGGTCGGCCACCACCTTCGCCAGCTGCGCATTGACCGGCCCGGGCTCATCCAGCTTTTCCAGCAGGGGTGCGTCAGGGCTTGGGGCGGGCCCCGGCCTTGGTCGGTTGCCAAAGGCATAGGCGACAATACTATCGACCTGCGCCATGGGCGTGGTCGGCGGGCACCAGTTGGCCGCCGCCTCCAGGACATGGGCTGCCATGGCCGCCCCTAGGGCTTCATCCCCCAGTTGCTCAGCGACCAAGGCGGCGAGCTCTTCCCGAAGCCCACTCACAGGGCGAAGGTGAAGCCACCATTGACGGGATAGACCTGTCCGGTGATCCAGGGCGAGGCGTCTGAAGCCAGGAACTGCACCATATTGGCGATGTCCTCTGGCTGGCCCGGGCGGCGGATGATGTACTTCTCCATCTGTCGCTTCAGTCGCTCCTGATCGCCTTCCAGGGTGCGGCGGACCGCCGGGGTGGCGGTCAGGGCGATGGCGATGCAGTTGGCGGTGATCTGGTGGCGGCCCAATGTGCGGGCGACCGAGCGCATGAAGCCCGCCGCACCGGCCTTGGAAGCGGCATAGATTTCCATACTGGCATCCCCCCACCTTCCGGCATCGGAGATGATGGTGATGATCCGACCGGGGGCTTGGCGCTCGATCATGCCGGGTATGACGGCTGCCGTGCAGTTCATCACCCCATAAAAATTGACCCCAATAAAGCTCTGCCAGACGTCGGGTCCCGTCTCCCAGAAGGGCTTGGCCAACTCTGGCGAAGGATTGGCCCCAGCATTGCCGGCATTGTTGACTAGGATACCGATGGGCCCCAGGGCATCGCGCCCCTGGGCCACCATGTCCTTGACGCTAGCCAGGTCCGAAACGTCCGCCTGGATGGCCACAGCCTTGCCCCCTGCGGCGCGGATTTCCTCGGCAACTGCCTCAGCCCGCTCAAGCACATAGTCATTGACCACGACCCCGCCGCTATTCAGCGCCGCGCCCAGCTGTAGCGCGCTCTGACGCCCCACCCCCTGACCGCCGCCCGTCACCAGGGCCACCCGCCCGCCAAGATCTAGAATGTCCGTCATGTTTCCTCTCCCGTTTTGAGCGCCTCTGAAGGGCCTTTAGAAATCAACG
>CAITHQ010000207.1 GCA_903892305.1 uncultured Alphaproteobacteria bacterium | reverse complement strand
CCATGGCCTTCTTCCATCTTTCGGCATCGTATCCGCCATGCCATGCCAATTTTTGTTGTGCGCCGTTCCCGGCAAGATAAGGAGTGCTGGCGTTAAAAAGCGGGCTTGCGTTGAACAGAAGTACGCGGGCTTTAAGCCCCATCATTCCTCCTCCTGTTAGATGACCGTCGAAGTTTGCAAGGTCAGTTCCATGATAAGCCCATGGCAAATCGGCTATTGCCTTGTCACATAGCTTAACAATCGAGTCGCATGTAGCCTGAGCGGTGAGTCTTGGCATTTGATCAGTGGTTTCAGTAATGGTGAAGGCATGGTCTATCCAGGGGAGCCCACCGAAATTTCGACATTAACGGAGTTGACTTGAGACAAGATACTGGACCTTTAAATTCCCGAGCGAAAACAAGCCGCGAATGGCGACTTGCCCCAATCCTCGTCATAGTGTGGGCGTTATGCTGAACCGGTCGTTAAGCTCCGCCCCTTCCTCGCCGATTTTCGGAAGAAAAGATGACATTACTGTAGATTGGGCGATCTCACAGACGCTGGTGGGGTATGACCATGCCGTTGCGGCGATGGAAGCGCGTGCACTTGCAATCGCCGAAGGTAAGGCCCCGGAACTCATTTGGCTATTGGAGCACCCTGCCCTTTACACGGCCGGCGTCTCAGCAAAACCGACCGATCTTTTGCAGCCAGATCGTTTTCCAGTTTTCCAGTCTGGGCGGGGCGGTCAGTATACCTATCACGGCCCAGGGCAGAGGGTTGCCTATGTCATGCTCGACCTGACAGCCCGGGATCGCGACGTACGCAAGTTTGTCGCCGCCCTGGAAGCCTGGGTCATAGCCGCTCTTCTTCGGTTCAACGTAGACGGTCAGATTCGCGACGGCCGTGTCGGGGTCTGGGTTGAGCGTAAGACGCCGGGCCTGCCGCAGAAGGAAGACAAGATCGCTGCCATTGGTGTCAAGCTGCGCAAATGGGTGTCCTTCCACGGGATATCGTTGAACGTGGAGCCCGACCTCAGCCACTTTTCCGGCATAGTACCCTGTGGCCAGACCGAGCACGGGGTCACCAGCCTGGTAGATCTTGGCCTGCCCGTCACGATGGATGAGGCGGACGCAGCACTGAAGGCGGCCTTTTTGGAGGTCTTCGGGCCCTGTCAGACGGCAGCGCCCCCCGCTGCCCCCACCGCCTAAACCAGTTCCAGCAGCACCTCGTCGGCGGCAACCGAGTCGCCCGCCGCTGCGCCGACGGACTTCACCACACCATCGCGCTCGGCCCGGATGATGTTCTGCATCTTCATGGCCTCGATCACAGCCACAGCCTCTCCAGACCGCACTGTCTGGCCCGCGACGACGTCAAGGCTGACCACCAAGCCCGGCATGGGCGAAAGGATCATCTTCGACGTGTCAGCAGCCTTCTTCGGCGGCAGCTTGGCGTGCAGTTCCGCAGACCGTGGCGATAGGACCAAAACCCGCAGGCTCGCGGCCCGGTGTCGGATGAAGTAGCCCTCTGGGGCGGGTTTGACGGCACAGGTAAACGCGACGCCATCCAACTTGGCGCGGAAGCTTGGATCACCAGGTCGCCAGCCAATCTCGCTAAGCACCACCGTACGGTCATCCTCAACCATGGTCATCTTGTATTCGCCGCCGCCATTGGCGAGCTTTACGTGCCGGGTTTGTGACCCAGTGATCACAACCCATTCTTTCCGGACGAGATTGGGCGAGGTCCGCTTGGTCTGGATCTGCTGCATGGCGCAGGCGACTGAAGCGACAAGATCTCGCTGGACGTCCGTCGGCAGTGTGCCGTTGAAGCCTTCGGGGAACTCATCCTTGATATAGTTGGTCGACAGCTCGCCAGATCGGAACCGATCCTGATCCATAACCGCGGCCAGGAAAGGGATGTTCTGGCCCAGTCCCTCAATGTGGAAATCTTCCAGGGCGCGGCCCATGACATCGATGGCTGCCAGCCTCGTCGGTGCCCAGGTGGACAGCTTGGAGATCATCGGATCATAGAACATCGAGATTTCGTCGCCCTCGCGGACCCCGGCATCATTCCGGACAATGGTGCCATCACTGAGGGTTCCCTCCTGCGGCGGTGCATAGCGCACAAGACGACCGATGGACGGCAGGAAGCCCCTATAGGGGTCCTCGGCATAGATCCGGCTCTCTATGGCCCAGCCGTTGATGGCAAGGTCCTTCTGCGCAAAAGCCAGGGGCTCGCCATAGGCTGAGCGGATCATCTGCTCCACCAGATCCACCCCGGTGATCAGCTCCGTCACAGGATGCTCCACCTGTAGGCGGGTGTTCATTTCCAGGAAGAAGAACGACTTGTCCTGGCCCGCAACGAATTCCACCGTTCCGGCGCTGTCGTAATTTACGGCCTTGGCCAGGGCGACGGCTTGGGCACCCATGGCGGCGCGAGTCGCCTCGTCCAGCAGGGGCGACGGGGCCTCTTCAATGACCTTTTGATTACGCCGCTGGATCGAACATTCCCGCTCAAAAAGGTGGACCACATGGCCGTGCTTATCGCCGAGTACCTGGATCTCGATGTGCCGGGGGCTCTCAATGAATTTCTCGATGAAGATCCGGTCATCGCCGAAGCTAGCCTTGGCCTCCGCCTTCACGGCCGGGAAGCCCTCTTCCACGTCCTGGCGGTTCCAGGCAACGCGGATACCCTTGCCGCCGCCACCAGCAGAAGCCTTGATCATCACCGGATAGCCGATGTCCTCACTGATTTTGATGGCGTGGGCCGTGTCATCAATTTCACCCACATGGCCGGGAACCACAGAGACGTTGGCCCTAGCTGCAAACTTCTTGCTCTCAATCTTGTCCCCCATGGCCTCGATGGCATGGGGATTGGGGCCGATGAAGACGATCCCCTCCTCCGCCAGACGCTTGGCGAAGCCAGCATTCTCCGAGAGAAATCCAAAGCCAGGGTGCACCGCCTGAGCGCCAGTTTCCCGGCAGGCCGCCACGATCTTGTCGGCCACCAGATAGCTCTGCGCCGCAGGTGCCGGACCAATGAAGACAGTCTCATCAGCCATTTCCACAGCCATGGAATCGGCGTCGGCTTCGGAGTAGACCACCACAGTGGCGATCCCCATCCGACGACAGGTCTTGATGATCCGGACAGCGATTTCGCCTCGATTGGCGATCAGGATTTTCGTAAACATGGACCTCGACTTGGGACTGTTATGCCGATGCGATGGTGTAACCCTATGAGGGGTGCTTTCGTAGACCAGACAAAGACTTTAGAGTGGACCACATGGACAAGCCAGCCGCCTCCCCCTCGAGATTTGATCTGACACCCCCCGACGCAACGGAACGCAAGCGCTTGGAAAGCGGCCTGCGCCGCGAAGAAGCCGACGTTCTACTGCATCATGGAACCGAAGCGCCATTCTGCGGCGGTCTTTTGGACAACAAGGAGGACGGCGTCTACTGCTGCCGCCTCTGCGGCCTGCCGCTGTTTCGCGCCAAGACCAAGTTCGAGAGCGGTACAGGCTGGCCCAGCTTCCACACGCCCTTTGAACAAAGTCATGTTCTGGGTGTGCGCGACACAAGTTATGGCATGCTCCGTGTCGAAACCCGCTGCGCCCGCTGCGACAGCCATCAGGGCCACGTCTTCCCCGACGGCCCGCCGCCCACCGGCCTGCGCTATTGTATCAATTCTATCTCTCTCGAGTTCGTTCAGACCGAGGAGACCTTGCGCGATCCCCTGGGCCGCGGCGACGCCTTGGCCATGGTGCCCGCCGACAAGGGATGATTTGACGGCGGCGGGGGATTGGGTCCAATCCAGGGTTCTAATTCAGCCCTACGGATTGCCCATGCCTAACACAAACGCTCGCCGCCTTGCTGGCCTCTTAGTTTCTACTTGCGCCGCGCTCAGCGGTCCGGCCTTGGCCAAGGATATGGTGATCCACGCCGGAAGTTTGATCGACGGCCTGAACAAGACCCCGCGGACCCAAGTCTCCATACTGATTCACAATGACCGGATCACCAGCGTGGAGCCCGGCTATCTGACCCCGGCAGGCGCCGAGGTGATCGACCTGACCAAGGGCACAGTCCTGCCAGGCCTGATCGACGCACACGACCACATCACTAGCGAATTTGATGGCGGCAACCCCGTTGTAGAGGCCGTGACCGGGTCGGCCTACGATGCCAGCTTCATCTCAGTCGGCGCGGCCTGGCGCACCTTGCAGGCGGGCTTCACGACCGTCCGGGACGTGGGCGGCAATACCGATCTGGTGGTGGCGGAAAAGCGCGCCATCGCCAAAGGCGTCATCCCTGGCCCTCGGCTCTATGTCGCCGGAGCGCCCCTCGGCCCCACAGGCGGCCATGGCGATCCGGCCAACGGTCTCGATTCTGAACTGACCCATCCCGGCTGGACGGACTCCCTCGTGGACAGCCCTGAAGCGGCTCGCCGGATTGTTCGCACCATGCACCGCCAAGGGGTCGATCTGATCAAGATCATGCCCAGCGGCGGGGTCCTCAGCATTGGCGACAACCCCAATGAGCAGCTCATGGCCGATGATGAGATCAAGGCGGTGGTCGACACCGCCCATAGCCTTGGCCTGAAGGT
>CAITHQ010000206.1 GCA_903892305.1 uncultured Alphaproteobacteria bacterium | reverse complement strand
CGGGGATCGGATCAAGATTGAGACGCCGGGAGGCGGTGGCTTTGGTGCCGCCTCATGACCGCCGAATTTCAGAGGTAGCAGGGTTACATGTCCGCGTTACTCCTCGCCCTCGCCCTGATGATTGATCTGGAACCGGTCGATCAACAGGCTGAGCCACCGCCTGCTGTCGAGGCCCCGCTCGCTCCCACTCCAGAGCCGTCCCCGCCCCCGGTGGTTGAGGAGGATATCGCCTATCCACCAGACGCGCCAAAAGACGACTACGGTCTAGTTTCCTGGTGCTATGGCGTGCTCAGCGGCTATCTGGACCTGCACGACCGCGTCCTGCCCGAAGTTACCCGCATTGAGGGTGCCTTCCGTCAGCCTGGATCCAGCCTTTCGCAGGATATGGCCGTGTATGAGGACATGCGGAAGGTCAGCCGGACCAACATGAAGCTGTTCGCAGGTGCCATGGAAGCGGCGGAACGGGCAAGCCTTCGGCCGATCAGTCAGGCCGGTGCCGCAGCTGTGGCAAAGGGGCGCTCCAACTGGTCAGCGGCGGCCAACCTTCCGACACGGACCGTCGCCCAGCAGTGGATGGGGTGGACCTTGCCAGCGGTCTGTCCGACCCGGGCGGTCCAGTTAGAAGCCCGGTCAAAGCTGATGGGTGCGACCTTCAAGGTCAATGAAGCTCCGACCGAAATGCCAGAGGCACCGCCGCCAGAACCTGTTCCTGCGGCAGCCCCGGAGGATGCCCCCGCGCCTGCCGAAACAATCCCGCCAAAACCTCAGTTCTGATCGCAGAGGCCGCCATGGAAACCCCTCACCTCGTCTATTTCAGCGACCCGATGTGCTCCTGGTGTTACGGATTTTCCCCCGTGATTTCCGATATCCGCAAGACCTTCGGTCGGTCCCTGCCCATCCGGCTGGTCTTGGGCGGTCTGCGTCCGGGAACAGACACGCCGATGACGCAATCGGCCAAGGCTGAGATTCGCGGCCATTGGACTCATGTGTCTGAGGCTGCCCATCTGCCTTTTGATGGGGCCGTCCTCGATCATCCGGGGTTTTGCTATGATACCGATCCTGCAGCCCGAGCCGTGGTGCGGGTGCGCCGTCAGGACCCTGAGCTGGCCTTGATCTTTCTCGAACGTGTCCAGCGGGCTTTCTATGCTGAAAACCGTAACGTGACCCAGGCTGAAACCCTGGCTGACCTGGCCTCCGAGTTGGGCTTTGATCGGGCCAGCTTCCTTGAGGATATGGAATCGGACGACCTTAAAAATGAGACTTGGAGCGATTACGGCACCTCGCAGCGGGCGGGCGTCACGGGCTTTCCGACCCTTGTCGCAGGGCCAAATCCACAAGGTGCCTTCGGTGTTGTCACCCGGGGCTGGCAGCCGGGCGGGCAAATTCTAGCTGCGCTCCATGCCTGGGTCGAAGGCCCATCGGCTGGAACGGCTTAAGATCGGATCAAAGCTTGATCATAGGTCTCAAGCGCAAGGATCCGACAAGACTATTGCGTTTGGCGACGTCTGAAGGGGTTTAGGAGGTCACACAGGTGGCGAGATTGATCGGGCCGGTCAGGTCTGTTCGGACCCAAACGCCATTGGTCTTCGCAAAGATGGCTCCCCCAGAGGCCGAGTCATAATCTGATCGTTGGGCGCTCCAAGCATCCCAGCTAAGTCCGGCGACGACCCGCGCCGTCTGGCCGACCTTGCCAGGCTCTAGGTCCATGGATGCCTTGCACTCGACATTGAAGTTTTGACAAGCATGGCCATTGGCGGGCTTCGCACCACAGATGGGCGACGCCTCGATATCCTTGTGCCAAACGGCAATGGCCGTCGAGAGACCTGCATAGGGTCCAGTGTTCGTAGCTTTTTGTGCTTTTTGGCAGCCGCCAAGGGCCAGCATTGCCGAAAGGCAGATCAAAACAAGACGGTTCAAAGCAAACTCCAAACAAGACAGGCGCGGTCGCTTATCACGTCAAATGCGGCCTGGGCATGATCCTTCTGCGACAATGGGAAACTTCTTTTGGTGGTGTGGACATTGTCCCCCGCAACGAAGGCTCTATGTTCACAAAGCGCGCACGCAGCGCGACAGAGGCCGCCATGAAATACCAGATTTCCGGAACCGTGATGCAGACCGTCGAGATCGACCTTGCGCCGGGGGAAACCGTCTACAGTCAGACCCACGCCATGGCCTGGATGAATGATGGTGTGAATATGCACACGAATACCGGAGGCGGCCTGTTCGCAGGCCTAAAGCGCAGCCTCACCGGTGGCAGTTTCTTTGTAACTGACTTTTCCGCAACAAGGCCGGGTGCTCATGTGGCCTTTGCCCCGCGCTTTCCGGGTTCCATCCTGGCCCGCCAACTGGCACCGGGCGAAGCCCTGATCTGTCGTAAGGAAACCTTTCTCTGCGCCGAGAAATCCGTAACCTTGGAATTGGCTTGGCAACAAAGGATTGGCTCAGGCTTCTTCGGCGGGGCGGGCTTCATTCTCCAGAAGGTCACCGGCCCTGGGATCGTCTTCCTCGATCTGTCCGGCGAGGTGGTGCACAAGACCCTGGCACCGGGCGAGCGCCTTCTGGTTCACGCGGGGCACGTGGGCGTCCACGCCCCCAGTGTCAGCTTTGACATCCAGATGGTGCCCGGCTTCCGCAATATTCTCTTCGGCGGCGAAGGCTTATTCCTCGCCAGCCTAACGGGACCAGGCGACGTTTTCCTGCAGTCTATGCCGATCATAAATCTCGCCGAAGCCCTAGCTCAATATATGCCGGGCGGCGAACGGGACGGCGGACCCAGCCGAATTGGTGCCGCCGCCGCGGGAGCAGGCGTCCTCGGTGCGATCTTGGGCGGCGTTCTCGGCGAGGATTAGGTTCACCTCAATCGAATCTGCCGCTTTTCATAGCGCATCAAGCCTCGCTTGAAGGCATCTAGCCTCGCGAGTTGAGTGAGTCAGCTGCGAACGCCTGACGAATTCCTTTGGTTTTAGAAGGGTTTGTGGTGACCCCACCCACCTTCCCACCCTGAGCTAAATTGCCACAGCGACTAACGCTAGACGTGCATGATAGCGTGCAGTAAAGATCACGACCTATTCACGTATTTTTCACGATCCGGATTTTGGTATGCCCTACGACAACGTAGCGGATAACTTCGCATTTCGACCCGCAGCCCATCTGTCGATGAACTATTTTCTCGATACGACTGATTGGGTAAGCCGCTGGCTTGGCCGCGATGTCATGGACTCGATGGTCTTTCTCGCCATGATCGCAGAAAATTACCGTGGTCACGAATTCACGGGAAGTGACGCTTTCGGGACTGAACCGGAATCTTCGACGCCGGTGACCATTACAGCTTTGGCGCGAACCCTAGGCATGCCTTATGAAACGGTTCGCAGACACGCCCTGGCCCTTCGCGCGGCTGGATTTTGTCGCAAACAAAAGGGCGGTTATTTGGTTCCGGCCCATGTGACCGACCGTCTTGACCTGGACGACCTGCTTTCTGAGATCACCGTGGGGACTCAGCGGCTCCTGGAAGACCTTGCCCAGGTCGGGGCCCCCCTTCCGGCTGCAACTTCGCAAACCGTGAATGAAATGAGCCGCCAGTCTGCGCGCATGGCCATACGTTTCTATGTGGATGGCTTGGGTGACCTTTGCAGATCACTGAATATGGACGTGCTGCGCGCGACCATTCTTCTGAACATTGTTCGCCGGAACCATAGCGCGTTTGAAGCGGGCCTCGGCCACGACATGGACGCCAGGGCACTGGCCCAATGGTTCACCGATCCCCTGCGGCAGCCGGTCAGTACTTACTGCGTGGCTAAGACACTGCGCCTTCCCTACGAGACCGTGCGCCGCCATTGCAGGGCCTTACAGGATCAGGGGGCTGTGGAGACAGATGCGAAGGGTGGTCTTGTGGTGACCGGGCGTCTGCTCGACACCCAAATGGGTCTGAATGCCGCAAGGACGACCTGGGTCGCCACCCGCTCATTTGTGAACTCACTGGCTCAACTGAGTATGGACATGGCTAAGCCCGCCTACGCCTGATGGTTAAGGACACCCCTTAGCCGCGCATGCGGGATCGTCTGACCAAGCCAAAATTCTTACCAGCAAGGATCCAGCCTCGCGAACAGGTGAGGTGGCCACAGACAAGGCGCGGCCCGCCATGGGGGCCCGGGCGGTATAAGTAATGAGTCCAAAGGGGTCGGAAATCGTCGCCACTGGCTGATCAAGTTTCACCTCAGATCCCACCGGGGTCAGCACCCGCGCAAAGCCGCCCCGCGGTGCCACGACATCCACGGTCCTGTTCCCGATATAGGGTTTGACTGACGGGGACTCGGCAGGACTGGCAATTATGCCCATCTCCCGCATGACATTGCGAATGCCCGACTGCGCCCGCGCGACTAGCACGGCATCAAATCGGTCCGGCTCGCCGAGCTCAAGGGTGACGGCGTCGACCCCGTTCGCATTCAGGGTGGTCTCGATCGAGCCCCTTTCGCCGGGGTCGTACTTGATCATGTCTGGTCCGAGCGCCTTGGCCATGGCTCGGGCGGCGGGGGTCTCTGCGAAGACATACATGGGATAGGCCGTACCCCTGGACTGGGCGTGGAGATCCACTGCGGCGTCGGCATTGCCTGCGAAAATCTGCGACCAGAGACGCCCGGCATAGATCCGTCCCACATCGCCCGAATTCACATCCCCGGGCATTTGGCGATTGAGATTGACCCCCGTTGTCGTGGCACTGGGGGAAAAGCCCCGACTATCCTGCAGAAGGCCCGGAATATTGAGGCCCGGTAGAGCCACAACTGCGCCCTTCATCTGCGCCGGATTGAGGGCGTTGGTCAGATCTTGGATAATGGCGATCCCGTTTAATTCATCCCCATGAACCGCTGCCGTCAGCAGCAGACGCCGACCCGGTTCAGCACCTTTCACGACAATGACCGGAACATACCAGCCCTGGCCGATCGCCTGGTCTATCACCCGAAAGTAATAGCGAGACACCCGGCCAGTGGGCTGATCGGCGAGGTCCAGCTTCTCGATGACCGGCACGCCGTCGATCTTGTCTCCAGTCAGCACCGTCGCGGCAAAGGCCGGTGGGCTCGAGCACATCAAGCCAAAAGCGAGACTGAGGCCAGCAAACAGGGTCAGGGGCGTCTTCATAAGGATAGACTAGCTAACCCGCCGCCCCTCCACCATGGGTCTTGCGCAGGTTGGATGGGCCTGAGACGGTGCATATCCCGAAGGGCGCCGTAAATGTTCAAAGTCTCTAGCCTCGCTGCATTATCCCTGTTCTTGGCGGGCCCTGGTCTCGCGGGCCCCAGCTATGTCCATGCGGGTCGGCTGCTCGATCCTGAGACTGAGACGGTCCTGATCAATCAGTTGATCAAGGTGGTAGGCGGCCGCGTCGTTTCCATCACCTCCTGGACCACCGCGCCCAAAGACGGGCCGGTGACGGATTGGTCGCGCTATGAGGTCCTGCCAGGCCTGATCGACTGCCATGTCCATCTGGCCGACACAGACCAGTCCAACAATGTGGCCGAGCCCCTGCTCCACTCCAACGCCGACATCGCCTATCTCGGCGCCCGCCATGCCCGCACGACCCTGAAGGCCGGCTTCACCAGCGTGCACAATGTCGGAAACTTCCGGGCCTTTGCCGACGTCGCCCTGCGCAACGCCATTAATCGCGGCGACGTTCCCGGCCCGCGGATCAGCGCGGTCGGCGCATACATCACCTCACCTGGTGGTGGCGGCGAGGTCACGGGCCTCTCCACCGACGTCGTCCTGCCCGCCGACATGCGGGTGGGGGTGGTCACCAGCCCTGAGGACGTCACCCGCAAGGTCGACTACCTGTTCCAGAACGGCGCCGACAGCATCAAGCTGATCGCCACCGGCGCCGTCCTCGCCCTTGGCACAGAGGTCGGCCAGCAGGAACTGACCGAGGCTGAGATGGCCGCCGCAGTTAAGGCCGCCACGGCTCACGGCGGCTGGGTCACCGCCCACGCCCATGGCGCCGAGGGCATTAAGTCGGCCATGCGCGCTGGGGTGAAGGCCATTGAGCACGCCTCCCTGATCGACGACGAGGGCATAGCCCTGGCCAAGGCCAAGGGGGTCTATCTCGACATGGACGTCTATAATGGCGACTTCATCGAGGAGGTCGGAACCCGCGACGGCTGGCCCGCCGACTATCTGCGCAAGAACCGCGAAACCACCGACCTGCAGCGCGACGGCTTCCGCAAGGCGGTGAAGGCCGGGGTGAGAATGACCTTCGGCACCGACGCCGGGGTCTATCCCCACGGCGATAACGCCAAGCAGTTCAAATACATGGTCCGCTTCGGCATGACCCCCATGCAGGCCATCCAGGCCGCCACGGTCAATGCAGCGGCCCTACTGAAATGGTCAAAGGATGTGGGTGCCCTCACCCCCGGCCACTATGCCGACATGGTGGCGGTGGAAGGCGACCCTCTGAAGGACATCACCGTGCTCGAGCACGTGAAGGCTGTGATCAAGGGCGGGGAAGTGGTGGACTAGACGCATGCTGGGAGGCAGATACTTTCCATTTTACGCCTCTCCCGTCGAGCGCGCCTCAAAATAGCGCACGTCATCCTCATCGCGATCCCAGTCAGCCCGTGAGGCGCAAAACAGGTGGGTCCGCACGCCCCTGCCCAAGGGCGTGTCCAGGGTCCCGGCGGTGACGTAGATGTTCGCCTCGTCAGCCTCAGCTGGCAGGGGCGTGCCGCAGGTCTTGCAGCGGGTGATGGTATAGGTCTCGCGCGGGGCATAGGTGACCCCTTGATCCTCCCCCCGCACCCATCGGAACTGGTGGCGGGGCACAATGAGGATGGCGTTTCCATTGGCCCCACTGGCCTTACGGCAGAGGGAACAGTGGCAGATCCAGACAGCGTCAATCTCGCCGTCGATCTCATAGGCCCTTGCACCACAGAGGCAGCTGCCGGTTTTGAGGGTCATGACATCAGTCCTGTGGAAATCGCTCGTCACGTTCAACTCTATGTAATCCTTAGAAAGTTTTTGCCTCAACTCTAGAAATTAGCGACGCCACAACGACGAGCCTCGCCCCGTCTCGCATTTCTATGGAATTAGACTCCAGATTGTGCATCATTGGAAAGACCCATTAGGTTGTTACGCCCCCATACTCTAGGCCGATGGGGCGATCAGCCTCGGCACCACTAAGGAACGGGTCAGCTTGTCATGAACTACAATTGAAATGCCGCATCAACAAAGCCAGCCGAACCAGGACAGTCAAACCGAAGCTGTCAGAAAACTATTCGATGAAACACGACGGAAACTCGTGGAAACGGGCACACGAAACCGTCTCATTCATGTGAATCGGCAAAATAAGAGGTCTAATTCGCTTGAAATCATCAATGCGGGATCAGAGGACATTTTTGAGCTGATCTATGCCTCTCGCAAGACAATGCGTTTCTTAGCCATGGGAAACGATAAGGCAGGCGACGACGAAACATCACCCGTGACAGCTCATGGACAGACGCAAGACACGTCTGAAAGGTACAACAAAAACAAGCTTGAAACCCCCCTTGGAACTGATGGGCTTCAAAAAAGACTTTTGAAAATCTACGGTGACGCAAAAACGAGCGAAGAAGAACAAGGCGTCAATATCCTTTTCCTCGCCATGGGTTTCCTATCCTGGTTTGAGGATGAAACGAGTGACGTTAAGCGCGAAGCGCCTCTAATTCTGCTGCCAGTTGAGCTTGTTAGAAATCAAAGGACATCGACGTTCGAACTCAAGGTCAGAGACGATGACGTCACCGCGAACCTTCCTTTGCAGGAACGTTTGAAGGGTGATTTTGGAATCGACCTTCCGGACGTCGAAATCGACGACGACTCTTGGACACCTGCGGGCTATTTTGACGACGTCGCAGCCACCGTTTCAAGTAAGCGACGCTGGTCGATAGACCGCGATGGGATGCAGCTTGGCTTCTTCTCCTTTGCCAAACTCCTCATGTTCCGCGATCTCGACCCCAAGAACTGGCCAGACAACGCTCTGGAACGACATACCCTGACAACGGGTCTGCTCTACGAGCGGTTCGAGGCTGAGGAAAACCTGTTCGGCTCTGGGTCGCCCCTGGACGAATGTCTATCGCCGGAAGACATTTACCACGTCGTCGATGCGGATGCGTCCCAAGCAAAGGTCATCGAAGAGGTTCGCAAAGGCCGCAATCTGGTGGTTCAAGGACCTCCGGGAACTGGGAAGTCTCAGACCATCACCAACATCATCGCTGCCGCCGTGCGTGACGGTAAGCGTGTTCTGTTCGTGGCCGAAAAAATGGCCGCCCTTTCGGTCGTGCACAAGCGCCTGGTCGATGTCGGCCTCTCTGACCTCTGCCTCGAACTCCACTCAAAGAGCGCAAACAAGAAGGCTGTTCTGGCAGATTTGGCCCGAACCCTGAACGCGGTGCAGACGATCCCGGAAATTCCTGAGCCGCCGCACGCGTTAAGGGCAGTACGAGACCAGCTTAATGCAGTGTCTGAGGCTCTGCACAGCAAGGTGGGACTCAGCGGCGAAAGTGCATTTGAGGCCTTGGCCCAGCAGGTTCATTTCACCGGCCTTTCAAAACCGACTCCGTCCATGTCTTCGGAGGGACTTACCGACATTAGCATTGAGGCGGCACGGCGACTCGGAACGCAAATTGTGAGTTTCGGGGACGCTATTGAAAAATCTGGTCCCTTGCAGGACCATCCTTTTTTTGGCGTTGAGCAACTCGATTTCCAGCCGACAGACTTGGTACGTCTGTCCACCAAACTGGCGGCCTGCGAAGAGATCGTCGCAACGCTCAATAAAGCTATCTTGGATGCGTCTGCGGCATTGCAGGTCCAATCCCAATCCACGCTCGCCGCCGCCAAGTCTCTGGCCGACCAGCTATCCCGCATAGGTGACGCCCCAGACGACAGCGACGAAACCCTGACAAGTCTCATTGAGACTTCAGACCGGAAGCGGTTGCGGGAAAACCTCGAAATCGGTTTGCGGTGGCAATCGGCGCGACGGGAAGACGACACAACTTTCGTCGACCTCGCCTGGGACCTCGATGTATTGCCTTTGCGATCCGCCGTCGCCGCCGGAAGGACGTCCTTCTTCGCGCGATGGGGCCCTGCCTATCGTCGTGCCAGCCGCGAACTTGCGGGACTGTTGCGGCAAGCCTTGCCGAAATCAGCGGCAAATCGGACAGACCTTTTGGATCGGTTGATCGAAATTGCCAGACTGCGAGCCATTTTGCGTGATGACGAGGCTTGGTGCACCAGGAGCCTCGGTGACGCGTGGCGCGGAGAAAGGACCCGTTTCCAGCACCTCCTAGACGTTTTGGATTGGGCCGACCAAACCTGCACGGCCAGCGTCAGTGCCCCTGCCAAGGCCATTATCGGCCTGGCGCGCAATCCAGACCTGAGGCGGGAGATCGAAAGTACTGTGACCACCAGCCTTGCACAGGCGACCTCGACCATCGGCGAAAGTGTTCGGGATCTAAAGCTGAATGTGTCCAGCGCGTTCAACTCCGAGGCCTTGGCGGATGCCAACCTCGGCGACATCGCGCGCAAGGCCACTGCGATTTCACGGCACGTGCATCGGTACGAGGAGTGGGTCAATCTTCAAGGTCTGCGCGCCAACCTATTGGCGGCCAATCTCCAAAACGCCTTTCCTGCGCTGGAGGCGGGCCAGATGTCGGGCCAGGCCGCCAGGACTGAATTCCTCTATGCCAGGGCAGAAGCTGTATGGAAGGCCGCCTTGGGAGCAAACCCGACGCTAGCGGACCTCCGCAACTTTGATCGCCATGACGTCGTTCGTTGTTTTCAGATCCTTGAAGTCGAGCGGCGGCGAGACTGTGTCGATGACATTAGAGCCCATCACCTCAGACAGGTCCCGCAGGGAGCGCAGGGAGCAATGGGCTTTATTCGAGGGGAAATCGGCAAGAAAAAGTCTCATGCCCCAATTCGGAAGCTCATTTCGCAGGCGGGGGAAGCCGTCCAGAGAATCAAGCCTGTCTTGATGATGAGTCCTATTTCGGTGGCGCAATTCCTACCCCCTGCCTCAATAGAATTCGACCTCCTTTTGATTGACGAAGCGAGCCAGGTGCGACCCGAAGACGCTCTGGGCGCAATCTCCAGAGCAAAGCAAATCGTCGTCGTCGGCGACCAAAAGCAACTGCCGCCATCCTCATTCTTCGACCGCATGTCAGACGGAGAGGCCCAGGACGGAGAGGATGACCTAGCGGACCTGCTGGAGGGCGTCGCCAGGGTCGGCGACATGGAAAGCATCCTCACGCTCTGCGAAGCGCGCGGCGTGCCGACGCGAATGCTCGAATGGCACTATCGGTCGCGAGACCCATCCCTGATCCAGGTTTCAAATCGCGAATTCTACGAAGACAGGCTTATCCTGCCGCCATCGCCTTTGCAGAGCGACGCTAACTACGGCCTGAAGTTCAACCGGGTCCAAGGCTTGTACGACCGCGGCGGCAAGCGCGACAACCGCATAGAAGCTGAGGCCCTGGTCAAGCGGGTCGCTGAGCACGCCAGGACCTCATCGGACTTATCCCTAGGGGTCGTCACATTCTCGTTTGCCCAGCGAAACCTGATCACTGAGCTGTTGGAGTTTCACAGGCGAAAGGACCCGGTACTTGACAGCTTCTTACGGGAAGGTGGGCTTGAGGATGTTTTCGTCAAGAATATCGAGAACGTCCAGGGTGACGAGCGCGACATCATCTTCGTTAGCGTGGGTTATGGACCGAGCACCCAGGGTGGCAAGCCGACCATGAGCTTTGGCCCCGTCAATAATGAGGGCGGAGAGCGTCGACTGAATGTCCTGTTTACCCGAGCCCGTATGCGCTGCGAGATATTCTGCTCCTTCGAGCCGGGTGACATGGACCTGTCGAAATCGAGACTCGAAGGTCCACGAGTGCTCAAGCGCTTCCTGGACTTCGCCAAGACGGGAGTGATTGAAGATCGCATTGCGACAGGCGCTGAACCAGACTCGCCATTCGAAGCGGACATCGCAGCCGAAATTCGGAAATTGGGTTTCCTGGCTGACCATCAGGTCGGAACCGCTGGATTCCTGATTGACCTTGGCGTCCGCCACCCAGATCGGCCTGGGGCCTTTATTCTTGCCGTTGAATGCGACGGCGCGACCTATCACAGCGCCCTTTGGGCGCGAGAGCGTGACCGCCTTCGCCAGGATGTTCTCGAGCATTTAGGCTGGAAGTTCCACCGTATCTGGTCAACCGATTGGTTTTACCGCCGCGCTGCGGAAATCGAGCGATTGAAATCAGCCCTAGAGGAAGCTCGGCTTGCTAGCCGAGACGGGATCAAGATCCGTGGGGCGAACTCCGAAAGTGAGCAGGATAAGACTGCGACCACGCTCCCTAGTCCGACCGAGCCTATCATCCTGATCGAAGCCCGCGAGCGGACCATGCCGCATTACCAAAGGGCGCAGATCTCCTTTCAAACCCAAAAGGAACCCCACGAGGTCGCGATTAGCGTGCTGGCGCAACTTGTATCCTCGGTCGTGGAAACCGAAGGCCCCGTTCACGAAGATGAGGTGGCAAGGCGGATCGCTGCAGCCTTCGGAAAAGAGAAGGCAGGTTCGAGGATACACCGGGTGACCCAGCAAGCCCTGAGAGCGGCCATGGAGTCAGCTGATTCAGCGCTAATCAGGGATGGAGAATTCTGGCTTACAAGAACGCAGGGTGAAGACCTTCCTGTTCGGGATCGATCAAACGAGACGGGTCCGACCGCATCGCCCGCTTACATTTCATCGCTCGAACTTGTGCGCTGCCTCGAAATCGCTGTGGAAGATAATGCTGGGGGCTCAGACCAGGACATCATCAGAGCCGCAGCGCGACTTTTTGGCTTCAAGCGCGTTGGGCCCGAATTGCAGGCCAGGCTAGAGTCTGTCCAAAGCGAATTGAAGCCTCGAGCTGCAATACCGCTCAGCGGAGCCAATTTTCGACCTGCAGGCCGGTGACCCTACCAAACTCGCGCTCATTAACTGTGACAACAACGCAACCGCTGACCAGAGCATGAGCGGCGATTAGCAGGTCATTCCCGCCGATGGGTGTGCCTGCCGCTTCAAGCTTAGCGCGCAGTTGGGCGTAAGCGGCGTCGGCCGGTGACTCAAAGGGCAAGATGTTGATCGTTGAAAGTATGCGCTCTAGCTGCAGGGTCAGCCGCTCTGACGCCCGCTTGGCGGCACCGAAGCGAAGTTCGGCGGCTACGATAATGCTCGTGCAGATGGCCTGGTCGCCGACTTCAGCGATCTGCGTCATGACGCGGCCCTGGGGATTTCGCACCAAGTCCGACAGAATATTGGTGTCGAGCAGATAGAGCGTCAAAGGTCGACGGGGCTTGGCGGAAGATCCTCGTTGTCGGGGAAGTCTTCGTCAATCGGCTTGAGGCCCGCCAAGATCGCCAAGAGCGACCGCGGCGGTGCCGGCTCAATCACCAGCCTGTCGCCTTCACGGCGCATGATGGCGTCCTCCCCAGGAAGCTCAAATTCCCGAGGAATGCGAACGGCCTGGTTCCGGCCATTCTTGAAAAGTTTGACATGCCGAAAGGCGTTCATGTGAACTCTATGGCATAGGCTGCAGCATAGGCCAAGCTACATGCAGCCTTGCGCCTTTGGTCGCTCCCTACCGCCGCGCAAAATCTGGTTGGTCGAAGTGCGCCACGGACAGATATCGCCCGTGCATGGCCACCTCCCGGAATTGATAGAGCAGGGCTGCGGTCGGGGCGTGGAGATTGTCTTCGCCGACGCTTAAGCGAAGGATCGGCCGGCCGGGGGTGTCGCCAGGCTCCATCACAGGCGAGCCAGGGGCGTTCAGAACCGACAGGGGCACGTGCTTGACCAGGGCCACTTCATGCGGGTCAGGGTTCAGCTGCGCCAGGCCTGGCGACCAATAGACGTGAGGGGCGATCACATAGCCTGAGCGAGTCTCATAGTCGTCCAGCCGACCCAGCAGGCTGTCTGCCGACAGGTGCAGGCCGATCTCTTCGAGGCACTCGCGGCGGGCGGCAGCGTCGGGGGTTTCACCGGCCTCAATCACTCCACCGGGCAGGGCGAACTGGCCCGAATGGCGACCGGGTCGCGAGGCGCGGACGGTGAGCAGGAAGTGGGCGTGGCCCTGATCACAAGGGGTCACGACGATCGCCACAGCCGCAGCCTTCAGGCCCGGAGTCGCCTGCCCGTGGATTGGCGATATCCCCGCCAGCCGCGCGGCCATGGCGGCGCGGAGGTCAGACGTAAAGGCGACATTTGGCGGACTCGGCATACCCTCATGCTTGACCGCCCGCCCGCAGAAGGCAACCTCGGTCTAGACGGTTTGATAGTTCAGTATGGGTGCCAGCCAGCGTTCCGCGGTCTTTAGGTCCCAGCCCTTGCGCCGGGCATAGTCGGCAACCTGATCCTTCTCGATCCGACCGACCCCGAAATAATGGGCCTCAGGGTGGGCGAAATAAAGGCCCGAGACGCTAGACGGCGGGTTCATGGCGAAGCTCTCGGTCAGCTCCATTCCGGTCGCATTTGTGGCGTCGAGGATGCGGAACAGCTCGGCCTTTTCCGTGTGATCGGGCTGGGCGGGATAGCCGGCGGCAGGCCGGATGCCGCGATAGCCTTCGCCGATCATCTGGGCGAGATCGAAGGCCTCGTCCGGCGCATAGCCCCACAGTTCGGTGCGGACCTTGCGGTGCATGGCTTCGGCAAAGGCTTCAGCCAGACGGTCGGCTAGGGCAGCAGCCAGGATGGCGGAATAGTCGTCCCCGGCGTCCTTGAACTTTTTAGCTATGGCCTGCTCGCCATGACCGGCCGTGACCGCAAAGCCGCCGATCCAGTCGGGCTTGCTGCCCACCGGGGCGATGAAGTCGGACAAGGCGACATTGGCGCGACCGCCTTCGCCCTTAGACATCTGTTGGCGCAGGCTATGCAGGCGGGTGAGTTCGGTGGTGCGAGTTTCGTCGGCATAGACCACAACGTCATCGCCCTGCGCCTGGGCAGGCCAAAATCCCACCACGCCGCGAGCCTCAAACCATTTTTCGGCGACGATCTTGTCCAGCATGACCAGGGCGTCGCGATAGAGGTCAGTCGCCGCCTTACCGACCACATCGTCCTCAAGGATCTGTGGGAAGCGGCCAAACAGCTCCCAGCTGGCGAAGAAGGGGGTCCAGTCGATGTGGCTGACCAGTTCGGCCAGGTCATAGCTGACGAAGGTCCTGGTCCCCGTAAAGCTTGGCTTGGGCGGCTCATAGGCTGTCCAGTCGGCCTTGAAGCCATTGGCCCGGGCCTCGGTAAGCGTGGCGCGGGCGCGGTTGGACTGACCCCGGGCGAACTGTTCGCGGACCTTCACATAGTCGGCGCGGGTCTCGGCCTGCAGCCGGTCGCGGTCGACCTTGGAGAGCAGGCCAGACACCACGCCCACCGCGCGGCTGGCGTCGAGGACATAGGTGGTGGAGCCTGCTTTATAGGCAGGCTCGATCTTGACCGCCGTGTGGGTCTTGGACGTGGTCGCCCCGCCGATCAGCAGAGGTATGGTAAAGCCCCGCCGCTCCATTTCAGCGGCCACATAGACCATCTCGTCGAGGCTGGGGGTGATCAGGCCTGACAGGCCGATAATGTCCACATTATGCGCCTTGGCCTCGTCGAGGATACGGTCGGCAGGGACCATGACGCCCAGGTCGATGACCTCGTAGTTATTGCACTGGAGGACCACACCGACAATGTTCTTGCCGATATCGTGGACGTCGCCCTTGACCGTGGCCATCAGGATGCACCCGGCGTTTTCCCGGGGCTTGCCGGCCTTTTCTGCCTCCATATAGGGCATGAGATAGGCCACGGCCTGCTTCATCACCCGGGCCGACTTCACCACCTGGGGCAGAAACATCTTGCCCGCGCCGAACAGGTCGCCGACGACATTCATGCCGTCCATCAGCGGGCCTTCGATCACGTGCAGGGGCCGTTCCGCTGCTTGGCGGGCCTCCTCGGTGTCGACCTCGATAAAGTCGGTCAGGCCATGGACCAGAGCGTGGGACAGGCGGGCGGCGACAGGGGCCTTGCGCCAAGCCCGGTCCGGCCCCTTGGCCTCGCTCTTTCCGCCCTTGTACTTGGGAGCCAGCTCTACCAGCCGCTCGGTGTTGGTAAGCTTGGGGTCCCGCTGGGAGCGGTTGAGGATGACGTCCTCGACAGCATCACGCAATTCCAGGGGGATGTCGTCATAGACCGGCAGGTCGCCCGCATTGACGATGCCCATATCCATGCCCGCGGCAATGGCATGATAGAGGAAGACCCCGTGAATGGCCCGGCGCACTGGCTCATTGCCCCGGAAGCTGAAGGAGACGTTGGACACCCCCCCTGACACCCGCGCATAGGGCAGGGCCTGCTTGATGACCCGGGTCGCCTCGATGAAGTCGACGGCGTAATTGTCGTGCTCTTCAATGCCGGTGGCGACAGCGAAGATATTGGGATCAAAGATGATGTCTTCCGGTGGGAAACCCACCTCGTCCACCAGGATCTTATAGGCCCGGCTACAGATCTCGATCTTGCGGGCGGCGGTATCGGCTTGACCCTGTTCGTCAAAGGCCATGACCACCACGGCGGCGCCATAGCGCAGGCAGGCGCGGGCGTGCTTGCGGAAGGTATCTTCCCCCTCCTTCATGGAGATGGAATTGACGATGGACTTGCCCTGGACACACTGCAGCCCGGCCTCAATCACCTCCCACTTGGACGAGTCGATCATGACCGGCACCCGGGCAATGTCCGGCTCAGCGGCGATCAGATTGAGGAAGGTGGTCATGGCCTTCTGGGAGTCCAGCAGGCCTTCGTCCATATTGATGTCGATGATCGATGCGCCGGCGTCCACCTGCTGGCGGGCGACGCTTAAAGCCGCTGGATAGTCGCCCTCGGCCACCAGCTTACGGAACTTGGCCGAGCCGGTGACATTGGTCCGCTCGCCGACGTTTACAAAAGTGGGTCTCATCAGGCCATCTCAAAGGGCTCGAGGCCGGCCAGTCGCATGGCCTTGGGGCGTTCTGGAATCTGCCGGGGTTTCACCCCTGCCACGGCCCTGGCCACGTGGGCGATATGGTCAGGTGTGGTGCCACAACAGCCGCCCAGAATGTTGATCAGACCATGCTCGGCCCACTCATGCAGTTCATGGGCGGTCTCGTGGGGTTGCTCATCATACTGGCCCATGGCGTTGGGCAGGCCAGCATTGGGATAGGCACTGACCAGGGTGTCGGCCACCCGCGACAGCTCGGCGATGTGAGGCCGCATAAGCTCTGCACCCAGGGCGCAGTTGAAGCCGATGGCGAAGGGCTTGGCGTGCTTGACCGAGTTCCAGAAGGCCTCTGCGGTCTGGCCCGAAAGGGTCCGGCCAGAGCGGTCAGTAATGGTGCCAGAAATCCAGATCGGCAGGGGCTCATAGCCCTCGTCTTCGAGGTCCATGATGGCCTTGATCGCTGCCTTACAGTTCAAGGTATCGGTGATGGTCTCCACCAAATAGAGGTCCACGCCGCCGTCATAGAGGGCGATCATCTGCTGGCGATAGGCCTTGTAGACCTCTTCAAAGGTCACCGACCGGGCGCCCGGATCGTTCACATCAGAGGACATGGACAGCATCTTATTTAGAGGTCCGACGGAGCCGGCCACGAAGCGCGGCTTGTGCGGTTCCTTCTCTGTCCAGCGGTCAGCTGCTTCCCGAGCGATCTTCGCCCCCTGGAAGTTGATGTCATAGACCACCCCGCCCATGTCGTAGTCGGCCTGGGCAATAGTGGTTCCGGAAAAGGTGTTGGTCTCGCTGATATCGGCACCGGCGGCAAAGTACTGATCGTGCAGGTCGGCAACGAGGTCGGGCCGGGTCAGGCAGAGAATGTCGTTATTGCCCTTTAGCTGACCCACATGATCGGCGAAGCGTTCACCGCGATAGTCTTCCTCGGTCAGGCCGGCCCTCTGGAACATGACGCCCCAGGCGCCGTCGAGGATCAAGACCCGCTCCTTGGAAATAGCCTTCAGCTTGGCGATGCGCTCCTGACGGGTCATTTGGCGGCGTCCTGTTGTTTGGCAAGATCGCTCCTGAAATCAGCTTCCGAGGCCGCGATAGTCCGGGCCAGTTCCGTGGGATCGATGAAGGGGTTGGGGCCGCCCGACTTCAGCTTGGCGCGCTTGGCGTCCAGGTCGAACTGCTCATTATGAGGGGCGAGTAGGATGTCGGCCTTCATGGTCTTCAGCTTGGCAAAACTTGCCTGATAGTCGGTGACAATCCCGGGATATTGCGGGCCGCGCTTGCTGTTGACCAGACGGTTGAGGGCCACACTGGTGGAGCAATAGGCCAAGGCCTGACGCACCTTTCCGTCGGCCTTCACCGGGAAGGTCCAGGTGGTGCAGCCCGCCGTATGGCCCGGCGTCAAATGGGCGGTCAGAACCATGCCGCCCAGACTGACCGTTTCGCCATCCTTGATCACCCGGTCGACCTTGACTGGTTCAAAATCGAGCGCCTTGATCTCTTCAAAGCCGGGATAGGTTCCGGTCTCCAGGGCCTTGCGATCAGCAAAGCTGGCGATCATTTGAGCACCGGTATCGCGCTTCAGCCCCGCCAGACCCGCCGCATGGTCGAAATGAGCATGGGTGTTAAGCAGGATCTTCACATCGGAGACCTTGAACCCCAAGGCCTTGATGCTGGCCTCAATGGTCTTGTCGCTGCCCGGCATGGCCCCGTCGATCACGATGTGCCCCTTGGGTGTCGTGATCAGGAAGACCGAAATTCCCTCAGTCCCCACATAATAGAGATTGTCAGCGATCTTGAAGGGCGGGGTCGGCGATGACCAACTGGCCGGAGATCCAGCCGCCCAGGCCGGCAGGGTCGCAACCAGGGCAAGGATTAGACCATAGGGTTTCATGCTGCCTCCAATGGCGTTTCACGGACCCCCAGGACCCGGCAAATGGCGTAGACTAGATCGGCCCGATTGAGGGTATAAAAGTGGAAGTCGGAATAGCCTTCTTCGGCGAGGCCCGCGCACATTTCGGCGGCCACGCTGGCGGCGATCAACTTGCGGCTTTCAGGATCCTTATCCAGGCCCTCGAACAAATTGCCTAGCCAGTCCGGGAGAGTGATGCCCACCGGAGCAGCCATCTTCTTCAGGCCCTTAAAATTGGACACCGGCATGATCCCCGGCGAGATCGGGATGATCACGCCGGCCTTGCGGACCCGGTCCATGAAGCGCAGGAAACCGTCCGTATCATAGAAGAACTGAGTAATGGCCCGGGTGGCACCCGCATCGATCTTGGCCTTCAGGACATCGATATCCTTGTCCAGATTTGCGTTCTCGGGGTGACCCTGCGGATAGAGGCTGACACTGACCTCGAAGTCACCAATGGTCTTGATGCCCTGGGTCAGTTCTGTGGCGTTGAGATAACCGTCCTCGCGCGGAACATAGGCACCGCCGATCTGGCCTGGGGGGTCGCCGCGCAGGGCGACAATGTGCCGAATGCCGGCATCCCAATAGGCCTGGACCACCTCGTCAACCTCGGCCCGACTGGCCTCAACGCAGGTCAGGTGTGCTGCGGGCTTCAGGGTGGTTTCCTTAAGCATGCGCACCACCGTGCGGTGAGTACGATCGCGGGTAGAACCACCTGCGCCATAGGTGACGGACACGAAGGTCGGGTTCAAAGGCTCGAGACGGCGGATGGCTTCCCAAAGACTGTCTTCGGCCTCAGGGGTCTTGGGCGGCGAAAACTCAAAGGAGATAGAAGGGCGTTTGGCCAGACCAGCTCCGGCTCGAGCCACGGGCCCCAAAACGCTCTTCGTCTGGCTCATCGACTCGTACCTTTATTCATCTGGCCGCGCCTAGCGGTCCATATCTTGACGGTCAGGCCGTCCTTTCGCGCTGAGGGCAGGCTGTCTATGCTGACGCCAGACAGTCCAGTCTCTTCCAGCCAGCGGCTCATCTCGGCGTCGGTGAAGCCCAGGCGGCGGTGCTGATGCTGCTCGCGCAGAAATTCCAAGCTATGCGGCGCAAAGTCGACTATCAGCAGCCGCCCCCCCTGCCCCACCAGTCGACCGGCCTCGCGAACGGCCGTCGCCGGATCGCCCAAATAGTGCAGGACCTGATGGACCACCACCAGATCGGCGCTGCCTTCCGGCAGACGGGTATCGAAAATGTCGCCATGCCGCAGTTCGCACGCGGCCAACCCTGCCTCCGCCACGTGGGTGCGGGCAATGTTCAGCATTTGCTGTGAGAGATCGAGGCCCACAGAGGTCGATGCCTGCGGTCCCAGCAGGGTCAGCATGCGCCCTGTGCCAGACCCCAGGTCCACGAGCCGACGCACGGGTTCAGGACCGACAGCCTCAAGGATCGCCGCCTCCACGGCGGCTTCAGATACGTAGAGGGATCGGATTTCGTCCCAGCGGGCGGCATTGCGGGCGAAATAGGCATCGGCGTCCGAGGCACGCTCGGCCCGCACTGCCTGCAACTGCTCATAATCCCGGGCGAGGATCGGATCCTGGTCATCGGTCCGTGCCAGAATATCGTCGGCTAGGTGACGCGCATCGCCCCCTGCGGCCAGACGGTAAAAGACCCAAGCGCCATCTGGAAAACGCTCGACCAGGCCTGCATCTGCCAGCAGCTTTAGGTGGCGCGAGACCCGGGGCTGGCTTTGATCCAGGATTTTACAGAGTTCAAGGACGGCCAGCTCTTCCCGCGCTAAGAGGGCGAGTATGCGCAGGCGCGAAGGCTCCCCCGCTGCCCGCAAGACGTCTACTGTTTGATTCGCCGCCAAACTCATGTATCACATAAAGATATCTTTATGTCTTTATGTCAAGTGGGATCCCGCCATCCATACGGGTTGAACGCCTATACACCTTCTCGGTAAATATGGGTCGAGAACTTACAAACCGCGACCCGGCAATCATTAGTCCCCTCTGTTGACGACTCGCCCCCGGTACTGGACTTTCCAGCGGCTGTCGAAGCTGTGGTGCGGCGTTTGGTTTGCGCCGAAGGGGCGATAGATATGGCTAACGCACAGACCAAACCCCGGCTCAGCCTTTGTCTGGCAACCTTTAACCGAGCCCGATATCTCGATCGGTATCTGACCCATCATCTCAGCGCCCTCGACGCGTCTGGGATCGACTACGAACTTGTGGTCTCAGACAATTGCTCGACGGATGAGACGCCGGAAATCCTCGCCCGGTACGCTAGCCGCCATCCGCAAATGCGCGTCTCCCGACAGAGCCGTAATGTCGGTGCCTATCCCAATATCCTCGAAACCTTGCGCCGAGCGCGGGGCGAGGTGGTGGTCAGCATTGCCGACGACGATTTGATGATTGCCGAGCCGCTTCTGGCCTATGTCCAGCGGATGATCGACGAGCCTGACCTGGTCATGATCCAGGCTCCCTGGTTCTTAGTGGATGAGACCAAGGGCGGTGCTGTCACTGGCCAGTTCTACCATCTTGAGTCTGAGCAAGGCTTTAGACGAGGGCAATTTGCCAACTGCCTGGGCTTCATCCTCCAGAATGACCTGTTTCCGGAGTGCTGGATCATACGCGGGTCAGCGCTTGCCAGGATCAATGGCCCCAATCCCAGGTTTGCCTATAGTTTCTTCGCCCTGCTCGCCAACGCCTTGCTTCAGGGTGAGGTTCTGTTCTGCCCCGAGCCCTATCTTATGGTGACCTCGGTCTCTGAAGGCGACAATGTCCATGTGGGCAATGGCGAGGCGATGGAAGCCTGGGATGTCTATCGCGGCGGGCTGGAATTGCTGGCCTCCTATGCCCGGCAGTTCAATCCAGGCGTCCTGCCCGATGCAGGATCCTTGGGGGACGCAATCCAGGCCATGATCTTCAACCGCATGGCTGTGGCCGCCAAGCTCCAGATCCAGGCCCGGAACTGGTCAAACGCCTATGAAATTCTCCGGCGGCTGCATGCCTACGAGATTTTGCCGAACATCGGCATGGACCAGGCCGCACTTGCGCGACTTGCCGCGGTCGAAGTCTCCCTGCTGGAATTGGTTCAACGGGGCGCAACCGAGATCGTGGTAAGCGCCAATGTGTCCGACGAAGTCCTTGCAGGTTTCAATGTCGCCGATGGGGTCAGGCTGATCCGTACAGGCGGAGTTAGCCCGGAAGATGAACGGCGAGGCTATCTGCGGCTGGACGAGCCGGAGCCGACATTCATGCGGCCTCAAGACATTAGCTGTGACGTCGTTGCGACCATGGCGCGCTTTCCTGTCTTTGTGACCAGCGTCACTTAAGCAAATACCGGGCTCAAAAGCGGCTCTCCGGCAAAGTGACGGCGCAGGTTCTCGAAGCTTTGGTCAATCATCAGGGGCAAGGAATTGGTGGTGCCCCCCGCCGTGTG
>CAITHQ010000205.1 GCA_903892305.1 uncultured Alphaproteobacteria bacterium | reverse complement strand
TGAAGGCCGTGCTTGGTACGCATGCCTTGCGCCCAGGCCTCTGACAGCTTCAAGCCACCCCGGCCCGTGAGATCAAAACCTGCGCGACGCTTCAGTTCGGTCCCGACCTCAAAGCCGGACGCATAGATGATGCAGTCGACCTCGTATTCCTTGCCATCGACCACAAAGCCCGACTCCGTAATCCGCTCGACCCCCTTGCCGTCGGTGTGGATCAGGTGTGCCGTTGGGGTGTTGAAGGCCTGTAGGTAAGTGTCATGGAAGCAGGGCCGCTTGCAGAGCTGACGATACCAGGCCTTGAGGTTCTGGGCGGTTTCGGAGTCGCCGACGATCTGGTCTACCCGGGCCCGGATCTCTTCCATCTTTTCGAAGTCGGAGTCTTCGTAGGCGGCGAGCATTTTCAAGGGGGTCATGTCCTGCGGCGGCAGCTGCATGATCTTGCTGCGGATGCGGCGGGATAGGTCGGTCCAGCCGTCCTGGACCAAGTCTTCCTCGGCCATGCTGCCACCGGCCTGATTGGCGGTAAAGTTTTCCAGCCAGCGCCTCTGCCAGCCCGGCGTTGCGATGGTGGAAAACCAATCTGGATCGATTGGCACATTGGCGCGGACATCAATGGAGGATGGCGTGCGCTGGACGACGTAAAGGGTCCCACAGGCCTTGGCCAAGTGTGGCACGGCCTGCACAGAGGTGGCACCCGTGCCGATTATGGCTACGCGCTTATCGGCCAGCTTCGACATGAGGCCGCCTTTTGGATCGCCTCCGGTATAGGCGTAGTCCCAACGGCTGGTGTGGAAGGAGTGACCCTTGAAGCTCTCAATGCCGGGAATGCCCGGCAGTTTTGGAACATGCAGAGGGCCAGTACCCATGCCCAGATAGTCCGCAGTAAACTTGTCGCCGCGATTGGTGGAGATAACCCAGCGGCTGTTGCCGTCGTCCCATGAGAGGTCGGTCACCTCGGTATGGAACAGCGCCTTGTTGTAAAGGTCATATTGCTTGCCGATCCTCTGGCACTGTTCGAGGATCTCTGGCGCATGGGCGTATTTCTCGGTCGGCATGTGCCCGGTCTCTTCCAAGAGGGGCATGTAGATCATCGAGGCGGTATCGCATTGGGCACCGGGATAGCGGTTCCAGTACCAGGTCCCGCCGAAATCGCCGCCCTTCTCGATGATCCGGACATCGCTGATCCCGGCCTCTTTTAGACGTGCGCCAGTCACCAGACCGGCAAAGCCACCACCAATAAAGGCGAACTTCACATGGTCAGTCTTGGGCTCTCGCTCGACCCGCGGGGTGTAGGGGTCTTCAAGGTAGTGGGAGAGGCGTCCCTTTAGCTCCAGATACTGACTGTTCCCATCTGTGCGCAGACGCTTGTCGCGCTCAGCAATGTACTTGGCCAGCAAGGCCTTTTTATCGATGACGGGCTTGGGTTCAGCTGTGACGTCAGTCATTTTGGTCGGCCTTAAGAATGTCGTCGTTCAAATATCCCAAACCTTATTGGAAGCTTTGACGATGCGCCACAGGCTCGTCGTTGGAATGCGCATATGAAAACGCCCGACCTTTCGGCCGGGCGTTTGCAGTCGGCGAAGGGCAGTCAGTTTAGGCGGCAACCGCCTTAATCAGACTCTTGTTCAGGATGACGATGGCGGCATCGCGGTCGATCCGCTCAATGGCGGCGACTTCGCGGGCCATGCGATCCAGGGCCGACTCATAAAGTTGGCGTTCCGAATAAGATTGTTCAGGCTGGTTTTCGGCGCGGTGCAGATCGCGGACGACTTCGGCGATGGAGATCAGGTCACCAGAATTGATCTTGGCTTCATACTCCTGGGCCCGGCGCGACCACATAGTGCGCTTCACGCGGGCGCGGCCCTTAAGGGTCGTCAAGGCTTGCGATACCACATTGCCTTCAGCCAAGGAGCGCAGGCCAGACACCCGCGCCTTGGCCGTGGGAACGCGGAGCGTCATTTTTTCATGGTCAAAGGTGATGATATAGACTTCGAGCTCATAGCCGGCGACGACTTGTGTTTCGACGCCTTGCACGCGACCGACGCCATGGGCCGGATAAACCACGTGATCGCCAACCGAGAATTCCAGACCGCTCTTGCTCATCAGTTTCAGTCCTTTCGACCTTGCCCAAACCGACGGTGTTTTGAAGGAGAGTTCCCCGGCTCCAAAGACGAATCATCCCCTCCGCGAAATGGGCGGTGGTGAACGATTCTGGGAGTTGGCTAAACCTTCGAAGACACCCTTCGCCTAAATGAGGCGCTTATCGGCCGGATACGGCACTTTTGCACAAACGACTCCGACTGCATGATGGCTGTCGGCCAGTCAGAGGTTAACTAGCATAAAATTCAGCGGAAAGAAAGGCTTGCCCCTGCAGGTTGCGCGCCTGGGGCTTACGATCCCTGGCCGGGCTTTTCGCTGAAGTACTTCTCGAACTTGTCGGTTTCACGCTCGAAGTCGGTTCGGTCTTCTGGGGGCTCGCCCTTGACGGTGATGTTGGGCCAAACCTTGGCATAGTCGGAATTGATCCGCAGCCACTTGCCGTCGGCATCATCTTCCGTGTCAGGTTTAATGGCATCCACCGGACATTCGGGCTCGCAGACCCCGCAGTCGATGCATTCATCGGGATTGATAACCAGGAAGTTTTCGCCTTCATAGAAGCAGTCCACGGGACACACTTCCACGCAGTCCATGAACTTACATTTGATGCAGGCGTCCATGACGATGTAGGTCATCGCGACGATCAGGCTCCTTGGCCAATTCCCATCCGGGCGCGGGTTTTCGGGGCCTAGCCTTCGGTTGTCAATGCCGCGGTGCAAGGTTTGCCCTCAAGTATTCTATTAGACCTGATAGGTCCGTCATGAATTACGCCATTCTCCGACGTCCCAGTCCGCACATGGAAGGCGGCGAGCGCACGCATTTAGCCCGCGCGGCCATTGATCCCGCCCTGGCCCATTGCCAGCACCAAGCCTATGTCGAGGCCTTCAAGGCTGCTGGCTTTAGGGTGGCGATCCTCGACGCCGATGATGGCCTGCCTGACTGCGCCTTTGTCGAAGACATGGCCCTCATCCTCCCAGAGGCCTCGATTCTCCTGCGGCCCGGCGCGGCATCAAGATGGGCAGAACGAGAGGCGGTGGCGGCGGTCCTGCCGAAGGATCGTCCGGTCCTTACCCTGGCCTCTGGCCGCATGGATGGCGGCGATATCTTGGTCATCGGCAAGACTATCTATGCTGGCCAATCCTCGCGGACAGACACTGAGGGTCACGCCGCCTTGGCCGCGCTCACGCAGCCCTACGGGTACAGGCTGATAGGTATCGCCGTGCCCGGCGCTTTGCATTTGAAGACCGCCGTGACGGCCCTGGACATGACGACCGTTCTGTTAAACCCAGATTGGATCTCCGAGACTCCGTTCATCGATCTGCGACGGCTCTTTGTCGATCCTCACGAGCCCTTTGGTGCCAACACCCTGACTCTGGGTGCCCAAACCCTGGTTCAGGCCTCAACCCTCAGAACGGCTGCTCGGATCGAGGCGGCGGGCTTTAAGACCCACCCCCTCGACATCAGCGAGTTCGCCAAGGCAGAAGCGGGGCTGACCTGCCTCTCCCTCATTGTCCCGGCGAGAGCTTGATCACGCTCTCCGTGGCGGCCTCTACGGCCTTGCGAGAATAGGACAGGGGCACGTACTGGCCCGTCACCCACAGGGGGAAAAGATCCTTGAAGTGGGGGCTGTCCGGATTTCCCGATTGCCCGGGCGTATTAATTGTCCGGCTGGCGTCCCAGTTACCCACATCCAGCACCATGCGGAACGAGGCTCCGGCGGTGACGCGGAAATCGGCGGCCCGCCAGGTCGCGGCCATGGGCGACAGGCTGGTTCCGCCCATGGGCGAGGGGCCGGCCTTCATGGCGGCCTTCTGCTCTGGCGAGGCCAAGGGCGATAGAGCGTGGGCGAATTCCGCCTGATGCAGGCGGCCCCAGGCCCAGGTCTTAGAGTCAGGACCCAGCCTTTGCTCAACCTCCTCGACGGCGGCGGCCAGGCTGGTCAGCAGGACCCGATCTCGCGCTTGGGGGGTCAGGTTGGTGCCAGGGGCTTCGAGATCGTCCATCACTGCCGCCAGGTCAGCCCCGCCGAGCAGGGGTTGGGCGGCCTCAGGTGCAGTGGCCTTCACCATGGCCTTGATCAGGTGCTTACCAGTCCAGGTCTCGAAAACGGCAGCAGCGGCGCTGTCGGTGGTGGTGGCACCCTTCCAGCCCTTCAGCAGGGAAAGACCCAGCGCCGCCTTGGGGTCATCACTCTTCAGGGGTGCCAGCAATACGATCAGGCGACGGGAGGTCACATCCACGGGATCGGTTTGCAGAGCCATGGCGTCGGCGAGGCTGATCTTGGGTTTGCCCCCGAGGATTTCAGATATCCGGGTGATGCGCGCATTGTTTGACCATTCAAACCCGACCTTGCGCTCTGCGAAGGGATAGCCTTCCGGCAGGTTCAAGGCGTTGGCGCTGGCGATCCAACCGGCCTTTGGGTCAGCATCGCTGGGCAGTTCGTCGAGGCTTAGGGCACCTTGCCACTCATAGCGACCATCGCCCGGGACCGGCAGCAGCCCATCCCAGTTGGGGCGCTTTGGGACTCGGCCCGCCGCCACCCAGCCAATATGGCCCGAGGTATCGGCATACATCTGATTTTCTGACGGAGCCCCCCACTTGGCCAAGGCCTGTTTGAAGTCTGGCCAGGTCTTGGCGGTCATGTATCCCGTTGACCCGAAATAGGCACTGGTCCCTGGCTGGGACCAGACCGTGCGCACCGCAAAGGCCCTGTGCTTGTCGGCGTCTGCAAAGACTACGGGGCCATGACGGGTAAATTTCAGGGTGACTTGCCGGTCGGCTTGTCCCTTCACCGCCACCGTCTCGTTGACGGTGGTCATCTTTTCCCAGCCCTGGCCATAGCGATAGAGATCGGGGTCCTTAGGGTCAGTCTCATAGACGTAGAGGTCTTCCTGGTCGGCCGGGAAGATGGTGAGGCCGAAGGCCGCCGTGTCATTATGGCCGATGGAGACGCCGGGCAGGGCCGGTTCGCCTGCGCCGATCACCGAAAAGCCGGGCGCTTCCATATGAACGATATAGCGCAGGGATGGCGCGCCATGCTCCCGATGCGGGTCATTGGCCAGGATGGGACGTCCTGTGGTGGTGTGGCTGGGCGCTATGGTCCAGTTGTTAGAGCCGACGGCGTCGGGGGGCACGTCCAGGGCCGCGAGACCTGCCGTCTTGGGCGAAAAGCGCACGCCGCTGGTCGCCAGATCATAGTCGGCCAGGACGCCAGCAGGAATGTCGCAGGGATCCAAACCTTCTGGGATCTTGGTGGTCCAGGCGGGCTCCAGCAGTTTCAACAGCCGGGTGGCGGGCAGGCCAGCCACGCAAGCGATCTGGGCGCGGGAGACTTCCAGCCCGACATTGCGGGTCAGGCCATGGCTGCGTATGCGCACCACGTCATCTGCGGACCAGGTTCCGGGCTGACTGCCCGCCAGCTTGAATTCCTGCGGCAGGTCACGCTTCCCAGCGGCAATCTCTGCCACATAGGCATTGACCCCAGCGACCCAGGCCTCGGAATTGGCCTTGGCACCGGGTCCGTAGGCCGCCCACTCAGCATCCATATCGCCGCGATAGAGAAAGAGCCG
>CAITHQ010000204.1 GCA_903892305.1 uncultured Alphaproteobacteria bacterium | reverse complement strand
TCTGAACCTCATCTATTTGAGAGTGACAGGCCCTGGTGCCGCCAAGGCCTTCGAGGATGGCTCATCGGCCTTTCTCAATGAGATCATCTCAGACCTGCATATGTTCAAGGGGGCAGCCGATGCCACCATGAGCCATGGCGAAGGTTGGGGCTTTCTCATGCTGGGCGTCTATCTGGAGCGCGCCCAACTGATTGCGCGACTGCTAAAGGTTTGCTTTGGCGACGACACGCAATCGCCCGTGACCGACCACGCCGCCCTGACCAGCCTGTTGCGAATGGGATGTGCGCTGGAGCCCTATCTGCGTCGCTATACCGCCGATATTCAACCTAAGCTGATCCTTGAATTCTTGATGTTTGATGCGGACTTCCCGCGCTCTCTTCGATTCACAACCAGCCGCATTGCTGAGCACTTGGCGGGCCTGAGCGGCTATGTGGACCATTCTAGCCATTCTGGGCCCGAGCGGTTCGCCGGTCGGCTAAAGGCGCGCCTTCAATATGCTGATGTGGATAATCTCCAGATCCGAGATGCCAGTCCCATGGTGGGAACGGTTCTGGATGAATGTGCCGCCATACACTCAGCGATCTACGACACATTCGTCGCCTATTCCCTTGAAATGCGGCTACCGGCCTAGGACCTGAACCCATGCTTCTCGAGGTCCGCCACCTGACCGAATACCATTACGCAGACCTAGTGCGCGAAAGCGTCATGGAGGTCTGGATGCAGCCGCAAAAGAGCGCCTCTCAAAGGCTGGTGTCCTTTGAACTTGAGCTAGATCCCGCTGCCCAGTTGTTTTCCTACGGGGATGCCTTTGGCAATGCCGTCTATCATTTTGACGTCCCGCAGCCTCATTCCAAGCTCTCCATCATCGCTCGTTCAACGGTAGAGACCCAGGCCCCGGCGGCTCTCCCTGATGCCCTAGACATGGGCGAATGGGACCGGCTGAAGAGTGACTTCGTCCGCGGCGAGAATTTTGATTTCCTGCGTCATCACGGCTTTGCCGTGGAAACCGACGCCTTGACCAATTTCGTCATTGAACAAGGCATTGACCGCCTACGCGCCAGCGATCCTTTGACGGCAGTGCGCCGCATGTCTGAGATCATCTATCAGTCCTTCGCCTATGAGGCGGGGGTCACCGACGCCGAAAGCCCTATTGACCTGGCCCTCAGCGTCAAGCGTGGGGTCTGTCAGGATTTCAGCCATATCATGATCTCGATCTGCCGCGCCTGGGGCATTCCGGCGCGCTATGTGTCTGGGTATCTGTTCACCGACCGGCAGCATGGGGATCGGTCAGACCCAGAAGCCACCCACGCCTGGGTCGAAGTCTTCCTGCCCTCCACCCGCTGGATCGGTTTGGATCCCACCAACAACGTCATGGCAGGGGAGCGGCACATCGCCTGCGCTGTTGGTCGGGACTATAACGACGTGCCTCCCTCCCGCGGGGTTTATAAGGGCGAATCCGACAGCCAGCTGGCGGTTGCGGTCTCTGTCGGGCGGGCGCGGGCAGCCCACAGCGAACCCGAATTCATCCGCGTCGCACAACCCACCTTTAATCGCTCAGGACGGCGTCGTCCGGTTCCCGGGAGCCTGAATTCGGACCAGCAGCAACAGCAGCAACAGCAATAGCGACTGCTGCTGACAAAGTGGTCCCACCGAACTGCGGTCCAGCCCGGTGGGGATTAAGTCTAGAAGGCCATGCGCAGGCCAACCCGGAAGACCCGGCCAAGCACATCATAAAGCCCACGGTTGGTCTGAAGGTAACCCACAGTATTTTCCGCGCCCAGATTGTTCGGGTTGGAAGTCAGGACCGGGTCCTTGTTGAACAGGTTACGGATCGAGACATAAGCTTCGCTATCCGCCTTGTTGACCTTGAAGCTGTAAGACACCGAGAGATCGAAATATGTCGCGCCATCAATGTGGTTATCGTTGATTGTGTAGTATGGCGACACGCTGGCAGGACAACCGCTGGTGCACTGCGTATAGGCATTGCTCACCACGCCGGCGCTGACGCCCCTGGCCGTGCCGGTGAAAGACCAGTCATCGACCTTATAGGTCGCCGTAAGACGATAGATCCAATCTGGGGTGCTGCCGGAATTGGCACCAGCTAGGTCGATATGAGTGACCCCATCGTCCGTTACGTTCTCCAAATAGTGCGTGGCCTGGGCCCGAAGGCTAAGGCTTCCGCTGAGAGGCGCGTAAAGGTCTTCCAAATTGGCCCGATAGGAGGCTTCGACATCCAGCCCCCTGGCGATCAGCTTGTTCAGATTAGCGTAATAGAGGTTGATGGTGCTGAGCACGCCCTTGCTGTCATAAACAAGGTTGCCGCAATAGCTCTGGACCTTGTTCAAAAAGCAGTAGTCGGCCGTCTGTTGGGCGGTGACGAAGCTGATCACCCCTTCAACCCGGATGTCGTAATAGTCTAGCGAGGCCTGGAAACCCGGCAAAAACCGAGGCTGGACAACCACGCCCACACCATAGCCGTCCGCGACCTCAGGCTGCACTGACGGATTGCCCTGCAGGTTCTGGACGAAGGCCGTCGACACGCCATTAATGGATACCGAATTGCTCCGCGCCGTGCCGCTATCATAGAGCTCGCTCATATTGGCGGCACGGATGTCCCGTGACTTCGAAGCCCGGAATGTGATGTCTTCGATCGGCGTATAAGTGATGCCAGCCTTCCAGGTCGTCACGCCACCCGAAGTGCTGTAATCGGTGTAACGGGCGGCACCGTTGAAATCCAAGCCCTTCAGGATGGGCATCAGGACTTCGACATAAGCCTCAGCAACATCATACTTTCCCTTGGTGACCTTATAGTTGCCGTACTTCCACCCCGAGGCCTGATATTGCGCTTCAACAGAGCCGGTCATCTGCTCCTTGCGGTATTCTGCACCAGCAGCCAATGAGACCGGCCCGGCCCAGTTGCTAAACTCTGAAGACCGGACGTTGAAGGCGAAGACGTCCTGCTTGAACTCCTGATTGCGGTAGGGCGTGCCCAGCACATAATCCAGCGCTGCCTTGCTCGCCACGCCAACGCCGAAGCGATTGAGAGGCACACAGCCATTGGTCGGTGCCGTCAGGGTTGAGCGGCAGACAATCTGTCCATTTGCTGGATTTAAGACCGCATCAGTCGCGAGGGTCAGCCGGGCCGTATTCCAGGTTGCCGTGAGATTCTCGTCGGTCGACGTTTGGCCGTGCTGGTAATAGCTGTCCCAGGCTAGGCTGTGGCCAAAGAGGTCGAGATCACCCTTGGCACCCACCACATAGCGCTCGGTTTCGCGAACATTGGCGCTACCCGATGCCGGCATGTCGACATTGCTGGTACCCATTGTGAAGGTCTTGAGACCTGCTGCCGTCATGGCCGTCTTGATGGACGCCGGCAAATAGGCATTGTCCGACTGGATGACGATCCCGGTCTGGGTTGGATTGATGTAGTAGCTAAGGCCTTTGTATTTGGCATAGGACGCCTGGGCGAAGACCTGGACTTTGTCGGTCAGGTCATAGCTAACGCGACCAAACAAGCTATCGCGATCCTCATCGGGCGCTAGGCTGTTGGTTCCATTCATGCCCGACGAAGAATATTTCCAGTCGCCGCCGACCATCCACTGGCCCGAGACCGCGCCATAGGCCAGTTGGTTGACTGACCCATTGACGCCGAAATAGGTGCCCTTCAGTGGTCCAGCCGTGATCAGCCCCCCAGGGGTGTAGGCCGAGATCCCGACATTGCGCGAGACAATGTAATAGGGTGCCCCCGCCGAAAGATCAGTATTGCGGATTGCGAAATAGCCCGACTTGTTCCAGTCACGGCTATAATAGTGGATTCCGTCCTGACTCACTCGCTCTGCACTGAATAGGACATGGCCGCGACCGTCGGCAAATTTCGCACCGGCCGTGACGTTGAACTTCCAATTGGCATTGTCGCCATAGGTCGTCTCGCCATATTCAGCGGCCATCTTGAGGCCGGTATAGGTCTTGTCGAGGATGAAGTTGACCACCCCTCCGATCGCGTCCGAGCCGTAGGCCGAAGAGGCACCACCGGTCACCACCTCGACCCGGGAGATCAGAGCCTGTGGAAAGGTATTGGTATCCACCTGCCCGGTTGAAGCAGACACCACCGACCTTTGACCATCGAAGAGGACGAGGGTTCGTCCTGTCCCCAAAGCGCGCAGGTTGAGCGCGCTAATCCCCGCCACACCATTGCTGAGGCTCCCGGCAGAATTGGCCGCTGTGGAGCTGCCTGCCACGGAAGGGAGGGTATTCACGAAGTCAGCAATATTGGCGGCTGCCGCTGCCTTAATCTCTTCTGTGCCAAGCACATTGACGGGGGTCGGAGCGTCATAACCATCGCGCACCACACGCGAACCGGTCACCATGACTTCTTCAAGATCTACGGGCTTGACCGCCGCCTCAGCGGTATCTGCTGCATGACTTGCGGTCGCTGCTCCCAGCAGGGCTACTAAGCTCACTGAGGCCAGGATGCTGGCTTTCATTTTGAAATGCAGACTCTCAAAAGCATTGTTTTTCATGATAATTTCCGGACTGGGATGAAGATGGAGACGTCTCGGCCGAAACCTGGAATAAGAGCGGCAGGGTCAGGCATTGCCCAATGACCCACGGTACCCGCACACCCCAATCGGCCTCCGAACCGCCCTGTCGTCCAACGGAACGAACACAGTCAGCACCAGCTGGACTGGAACATCCCACAGACGGACCTGAACCGGCGCCTCTTCCCTAAATCTTGCTCAGTGGACTCTCTTGATCCTGGATGAGACTTTCCATCACAGCGGGCATTGTCAGAAATACAAATAAGACAAAATCGTGAATTTCGTATTTTTGCATCAATATTAATCACGATGCTTATGAATTAATATAATACAGTAGAATAACAATGACAAAAGAGACGTGACTCTTAGCCACGTCTCTTCGATTTACTAAATTAGAAATCTATTTTGGCGCTACGCCATTGGGATAAGAAATCCCAAGCTGCTCTAAATAAGTCCCATATTTCTTGGAATTATAGTAATATGGCTCCATTTTCGGGCGCATCTTAGCCATGATATCTGTGTTGAGCCAGATAGCAGGCTTGTCTGCAGCCGTCAGGACAGGATCATATTTTGTATCCTTCAACTGGACGTTCTGGAAATAGTCCTTCGCGTCAGTCACCAGCTTGGGCGTGGTGACGATATCCAGAACAGTCAGAGCAACAGCCTTGGCCCCAACAACGACGCCCTTGTGGGCAATCGGAGTCGCCATCGCCATGGCAGAGGTCACATTGTGGCCGATGGCATTGGGTATGTTAGAGGGATAGCGGATGGTGATAGTGGGAACGGTCCACATAACATCGCCAATGTCGTCAGACCCGCCGCCCATAGGGGTTCCACGGGTGTCCGGCTCTGAAATCGGGGCAACTTCTGTGGACAGAGGTGTCAGTTTGAAGCCCTGGGCCTGCTGAACCCGCTTGGCAAATGTCTGGTCGTCCTCGCTCCACTTGGGCATGCCGACGGCCTTGATGTTGGCATAGGCAGCCAAAGCTAGGGGCTTGTTGCTGTAGTTCGGCGCCGCGTAACCCAGGACGTGGTGTTCTACCGTCGTGCTGGTCGCCATGGCCGCAGCCTCGGATATGGTGTTGCCCAGTTCATAGAGGCTACGGATGGAGTCGAAGGTATTTTCACGGAAATAATACCAGACCGAAGCCACGCCCGGGACTATGTTGGGCTGGCCTCCACCATTGGTGATCACATAGTGAGACCTTTGGGTCAGGGGCAGGTGCTCGCGCCTTAGGTTCCAGGCCATATCCATGACCTCGACCGCATCCAGGGCACTGCGGCCATCCCAAGGTTGACCCGCAGCATGGGCCGTCTTGCCGTGGAACGTATACTCCACCGACACCATGCCGTTATTACCCCCAGGGCCCCAACTGGTGGAAAAATCGCGGCCGACGTGCACGAAAATCGAGGCATCTACGCCCTTGAAGACCCCATCTCGGGCGTAATAGGCCTTGGTCGCCAGAAGCTCTTCAGCGACCCCTGGCCAAACCATCAGGCGGCCTGGGATCTTGTTCTTTTCCATGACGTCCTTGGCCGACAATGCCGCGACGATCATCAGAGGTAGACCGGAATTGTGGCCCTCGCCGTGCCCAGGAGCCCCCTCTACCATAGGAGATATCGTTGGAACGCCGGGGTATTGCGACAGACCCAGCAGGTTATCAATGTCGCTGCCCAGGGCCACCAGAGGACCGCCCTCCCCCCATGTCGCGGTCCAAGCGGTAGGAATTCCGGCAACGCCCCGGGTGATCTTGAAGCCGTTCTTTTCGAGAATGCCTGTCAGATATTCCGACGTCCGGAATTCCTGAAAGCCAGGCTCTGCATAGCTGAACACCTGATCGACCATGACCTGGGCCATCTTAGTCCGAGAGTCTACGCCCGACGTGACGGCGTCACGCATGGCCTGGGTGGGTTCAGCATAAGCCATGGATGCCGCCCCAGAGAGAGCTGCAAACGCCACGGCCCCGAACAATTTAGACCTCAAAACATCGAACATTGAATCCCCCAGCAATTGATCAGATCAGAATTTCCGTGCACGCCCAGGATAGACCGCCCCGCTCGCGACAACATGAAGGGATCAGAAACGACTTCCGGACTCCAGCCCCAAAGAAACCTTCAAACACCATGCTGCATCACAAAACTGCGCGCAGATTTGGCAATTGGGGCAGAATTTGGACACAGTCCTGCGAGGTTTTTGGACGGTTCAGGGCAATCGGGTAGGCTGACTTGTCAACCGTCCCCC
>CAITHQ010000203.1 GCA_903892305.1 uncultured Alphaproteobacteria bacterium | reverse complement strand
ATAACCTGAAGGTCACAGGTTCAAATCCTGTCCCCGCACCCAAGTCTTACAAGAGCCCTCCAGGTTTGGGGGGCTTTTTGCATGTGAACTCGACAAGCGACGAGTGGAGCCTCAAAAGCTATCCAAGTTTGGAGTAAGTCCCATGACGATGCCTCTGCCGGCTAATGATCTCGCCCCTATCATTGTAGAGGCCCCACGTTTGCCAAGCTTGGCAGGCGAAGCCGTATTCTCCGCGACGCAGATCGACGCACGGGAACTATCAATAGCCCCTCGGCTGGATGCGGCGCTTAAGTCTGTCCCTGGAGTGTCCTTGTTCCGCAGGACGGGTAGTGATGGCGCTAACCCGACAATTCAGGGCATTTCGTTGCGTGGCATTGCGCCTTCAGGTGCGGGGCGTGCCTTGGTCACGCTCGACGGGGTGCCGATAAATGATCCTTTCGGTGGATGGGTTATTTGGTCGGCGGTTCCCACGGAGGGCCTGGCAGGTGCAACCATCGTTCGCGGTGCCGGCGCGGGAATGTATGGCGCAGGCGCGCTCACCGGTGTTGTCGCCTTAACGAGCACAGGGTCTGGGCGCGGCCAGGATGTGATGACGGCATCCATCGGATCTTTGGGGGCTAAAAGACTAGCGGGGCGATTTGGCGAGCAGGAGCTGACCCTTGTTGCTGGTATGGAGAGCGGCGGCGGTTACCGGCCCGTTAGAGGGCCATCTGCGGGCGCGGCTGATGTCGCCACCAAACTGAGTACATCGAACGTAAGTGCTCAGATGCAGAGGGCGTGGGGTGACCTTCGAGCGTCCATTCATCTTGGTGGATATCAAGAGCGTCGGGGTTCAGGGCTATTGGGCGCGCGATCTGTCGCACAAGGTGCTGACGCCTCGATTACCTTTGCGGATATAGAAGACACTGGCGGTTGGCGTCTTCAAGCCTGGGCTCGGAGCACGGATCTCTTCAATTCTTCAGTCGCGGTAGCCACCAACCGGGCAACAGTGACCCCCGCGAGCGAACAGTATGCCACGCCGGCGCTTGGCTATGGCTTTAACGCGGCATGGCAGGTTCGCACCGGTATCTGGTCCTGGGAACTCGGCGGTGATGCTCGCTTATCTACTGGCCGAGCCTATGAGCATTTTCGCTACCAGAACGGTACCTATACACGCGGACGTGAGAGTGGCGGAAGGACGGCAATCACAGGGATCTATGTTGATGCCTCGAGGTCATCTGGGCCCTTGCTGATGACGGGCGGTGTGCGCCTGGATCAATGGAGCCAGGGCGGTGCTGTGCGCATTGAAAGAGACTTGTCGACCGGCCTTATCACCCTGAACAATCCTGCGAAGGGCGCGTCCGGGTTTACACCCACTGGTCGATTAGGGGCCAGGCTAACGGTGTCAGACCAGGTGTGGCTAAGGGCTGCAGCGTATGCGGGGTTCCGGCCACCGACCTTGAATGAACTTCACCGTCCCTTCCGGGTGGGCAATGATGTCACTGAAGCTAATCCGGCACTTAGCCCAGAGACCCTCTATGGCGGGGAATTTGGCTTGGGCGGAAACACTGGTTTGGATTGGACAGTTTCAGCATTTTATAATGAAATCAAAGATCCGGTAACGAACGTAACCCTAGGCGTGGGGCCGAAGACCTTCCCGATAGCCGGCTTCATCCCTGCGGGCGGTGCATTGCGGATGCGGGAAAATGCCGGAACGATTGAAGCATCTGGGCTGGAAGCTGACGCGCATAGGACACTCGGCACCCTGAGATTGGACCTCGCAGGATCCTATACACATGCCAGGGTAGATGGCGGTAGCGTGGCGCCTCAGTTGACGGGAAAGCGGCCCGCTCAGGCCCCTAGGGTGTCTGTTACCGCGGGGCTCGGGTGGGACGCCACGTCGTATCTGAGGCTCTCTGCCAATGGCAGATACGAAAGTGACCGGTTCGAAGATGACTTGAATACACGGGTTTTGCCCGCGTCTACCGAGCTCAATGCCCGGGCTGAGTGGCGATATAATGAAAAGGTATCGGTATTTTTTGCGGTAGAAAACTTCAATAATTCAAACATCGTCGTCGGGCAAACCGGTGACGGCGTGAACAGCTACGCTGCACCAAGAGCCTTTCGAATTGGGTTGATCGTTCGATAGTCCGGCCGGGGCGCATTATGGGCCTTCATAGGAAGGACTTTTAGGTTTTTAGCGATGAACTATCGTCACAGTTTTCACGCAGGTAATTTTGCAGACATCATAAAGCATGCAATGCTCTTGCTTGTGATGGAGGAACTCAGGGCTGGCCAGGCAGCGCTGCGAGTTGTTGATACCCATGCCGGCCGGGGGCGATATGACGTGGGCGGTGCCGACGCGTCACGCTCGGGGGAGGCGAAGGTTGGGATCGGGCGTCTGGCGGAAGCTGGGGATTTTCCGGCGGCCATTACCGGACTTCGCACAGAGATTGCGAAACTAAATCCAGCTGGAGGTATCAAGATATATCCTGGCTCTCCCGAATTGATCGCGAACCGCCTTCGGCAGGGAGACAGCTATCTTGCTTGCGAGCTGCGCGCAGAGGAGCATTCTGTACTTGCCAATACCATGCAGGGCAGGGCGGGTGTGAAGACAGCCTGTGTGGATGGGTTCCAGTGTGCAGCAGAGCTTTCGGCATTTTCGGGGGAGACATTTTTTCTGATCGATCCGCCATTTGAGCGGGCCGACGATTATGCTCAAATCGCTAGGACCCTAAGACTTGTAGCACAACGCAGTCCAGGCGCGCGTTTTCTGATCTGGCTTCCCCTTAAGGACCTTGAGACCTTCGACAGTTTTGTGAGATCTATTGAGGATATCTGCCACGGCTCTGTGATCATCGCCGAGGCGCGAATGCGCCCGCTTGCCGACCCCTTAAAAATGAATGGCTGCGTTCTTGTCCTGGTGAATTTTGGCAAGGAGATCGAGGCACCTGTCAAAGACTTGATCTCTTGGGTGGTCAAGACTTTGGGCGAGAACGGTGAAGCCCGTGTCTGGCGGCCGTAACAGCCTTTGATAGGTGCCTGTTTCATCTATGATAGGGGCTTAGAATTGGATGCGGCAGGCCCACTTGATTAAGCGTAGTCTAGACATTGTCGGATCGACCGTTGGCCTGGTGGTCTTGTTGCCGATTTTGATTGTGATCGGATTGGCGGTCCGGTTGGAGTCACCGGGGCCAGCCTTACATTGGTCGTCGCGGGTCGGCCGCAACAATATCCTCTTCTTGATGCCTAAATTTCGGAGCATGCGAATAGATGCACCCGATATCGCGACGCACCTGCTTCCCGACGCTGAGCGATGGATAACACCCCTGGGTCGCTTTCTCCGTCGTCACAGTCTTGATGAATTCCCACAGCTTTGGAGCATTTTGCGGGGCGACATGAGCTTGGTTGGGCCGCGCCCAGCCTTGCACAGTCAGGCCGACCTTATGGCCCTTAGAAACCAGTCTGGGGTACAGACCTTGCGTCCAGGGCTAACGGGTTGGGCCCAAGTGAATGGCCGCGATGAACTACCAATCCCGGAAAAAGCGAGGCTGGACGCGGAGTATCTCGCGAAACAGTCAGTTGTCCTCGATCTCTGGATTATTGCTCGAACAGCGACGACCGCTTTCTCAGGACGTGGAATTCGACATTAGGCTGCTGACGTTTCAGCGATTGACCTTGCGAATGTAGGCCTTCAAGAATTGGAAATAGGCCGCTTTTTCAAGAGTCGAACCATGAAATCCAATGCTGCGAGGCTAGCAACTGCCCTGGTTTTCGGCGGCTCTCTTTCCTTCAGCGCTGCCTTTGCGGCCGTCGATCCCGTCAAATCCTATGAAACGCGTCATGCGCACTTTCATGCCATCTACGGGGCACTGCAATCCATAATGGATGGGTTAAAGCTTGAGGCTCCAGACACCGACGCCATTGCCATGAAAGCCCAGACAATTGAGGGTCTGGCTCACCAAATTCCGACTTGGTTTCCCGCAGGAACTGGGCCCGAAGGCGGAGCTAAGACGAGGGCTAAGACTGAGATTTGGACGGATTCTGTGGGCTTTGCCGCGGCGGCGAAGAACCTAGAAACTCAGAGTGCGGCTCTGCAAACTCTGGCTAAGACTGGAGATATTGCCGCTGTTCAGGCTCAGGCTAAAGCCGTCGGCGGGGCTTGCGGGGCGTGTCACACGAAATTCCGTGGCCCAGAAGTCGACCATGATCACGACCATAAGTGAGATTCAGGTTTGTACCAAGCTTACACGGGATTGTAAGCTTGGTTTGCTGTCTGACTAGCCGGCTGCGCCCCTAAGGCAGTTGAGCCAGGCGTCTTCCCGTGCCTTTTCCGCTTCTCGGAGTTTCGTTTCGGCTTCGCGAACCCCTGCATCATGCTTCCGCCACTCAAGGACAGCGCCTTCACGTGCCGCCCGCGCGCCTTCAAGGGTTTCAAATCGGGCAAGGATAGCACGGACGCTATAATTGACTGGAGGTCCCACCGTTTCGCGATCTGGGTAGACGCCCGTAATGGAGTCCGAAGTTTCCTTTTCAATCAGGAAGACATCCGCCCAGCCAGCATGATGGCGCATCAGGGCCCAGGGGCGTGCAGTCTGGTCGGTCATTTGGGCGCTCCTCGAATCCGCGTCGCGGAAAACTGATGCAACCTAGCGCGCCTGACGCCGACGTCCAATCGCACTCTACCGACAATTTGCTTTCGTGAGGTCGGGAGTCGTGAAAAATCGAGGTCATTAGCATTCTCAGATATTTCGATCCTAATTAGTTGGAGCCTTTCATGGCTGATGTTGTCGTTACCCAGCAATTCTGCGGGCCACCAAACTCTGGAAATGGCGGCTATTGCTGCGGCCTCCTGGTTGCCGATCTTCAGGGCCCCGTCACGGCCGTGCTCAAGGCCCGGATCCCTCTGGATGTCGGTCTGCGGCTGGATGTGGGCGAGCAATCGACGCAATTGTTTGACGGAGAGGGTAATCTGATCGGGGTTGGGCGTGCCGCCAGCTTCGAAGAACTGCCTGTAGTGCCGCAGCCTCCATCTTTGGACCAGGCCATAGCCGCTGAAACCCGCCATCTCGGCCATAGTGCCCGCTATCATCCGATCTGCTTCACCTGTGGGCCAGATCGTCTGGAGGGAGACGGCCTTCGAGTTTTTCCAGGGCAGATTGACGACGCGGAGCCTGGCTATCTGGCCTGTCCATGGGTTCCCCATAGGAACTTCGCTGATGAAGACGGGCTCATGCCTGTAGATGTGATTTGGGGGGCCTTGGATTGCCCTGGCTACTTCTCTTGGGTTGTGAAGGAGGGAAGGCATGGAGCGCTGCTTGGCACTATGACCGGCGAAGTTCTGCGTCGACCAGCGGCCGATGAGACCTGCATTATCACCTCTTGGCCCATCGCGCGTGAGGGTCGAAAAGAGACGTCCGGGGTGGCCCTACATTCATCCACTGGTGAGATCCTTGCTCGAGCCCATCAGGTTTGGATTGTCATGTCTCCACCTCAGGCTAAGCCCTAAGTCGCGCGGTGCCTTGACCAGGAGCTACAGCGTGCGCAGCTTTCAATATTAGAGATTGAGCAAGGAACATCCATGAAGCCAGCTTCGATCCAGGACTATCGAGAGCTCGCACGCCGCCGTCTTCCGCCTATGTTCTTTGAATATATCGATGGGGGCTCCTACGCCGAAGTTACGCTGCGGCGGAATTTGGAAGACTTTGAATCCATAGCACTTCGCCAGCGGGTCATGCGGGACATGTCTCAGATCGACGTTGGTATCGAGTCCTTAGGTCAAAAGTGGTCCATGCCGGTTGGTCTGGCTCCGGTGGGCATGGCTGGCATGTATGCGAGGCGCGGGGAGGCGCAGGCCAGCCGGGCCGCAACGGCGGCGGGTATTCCATTCTGTCTCTCAACCGTTGGGGTGTGCTCGGTCGAAGAAGTGACGAAAGCCTCCAAAGCACCCTGGTTCCAGCTCTATATGCTCAAGGATCGCGGCTACATGCGCGCCCTCCTAGAGCGTGCAAAGGCGGCGGGTTGCCCTGTACTCGTCTTCACCGTGGACCTGCCGACCCCAGGTGCGCGGTATCGCGATGTCAAATCCGGATTTACCGGTGCTAGCGGGTTATCTGGCGCTCTGAATACGGCCTGGCAGGGGGCAACCCATCCCGAATGGAGTTGGGACGTCATGCTTCATGGCGGACCTCACACCTTGGGCAATGTTCAAGATGCAATTCCTGGCGGCCAAAGAGTGAATGATTTTTTGGGATGGATTGCCAAAAACTTTGATCGCTCGGTGACTTGGAAGGACATGGATTTTGTTCGCGAAGTCTGGGACGGCCCGATCGTGATCAAAGGCGTCCTGGATGCTGAAGATGCGCGGGACGCCGTCAGGGCGGGTGCGCAGGGCCTTGTGGTGTCTAACCATGGTGGTCGCCAGCTCGATGCGGTGAAATCCTCCATTGAGGCCCTCCCGCGCATATTGGAGGCGGTTGGCGATGATCTCGAAGTCTATATGGACGGTGGGGTCCGATCGGGTCTCGATGTCCTGAAGGCTTTGGCGCTTGGTGCGCGCGCCTGTTTCCTGGGTCGGCCTTGGGCCTATGCCCTTGGGGCAGGTGGTGAGGCCATGGTTTCTCGTATGCTTGGCGTGATCCGTTCAGAGCTTAACACGGCGATGATCTTAACAGGGTGTGCGGACATTCGGCGGGCCGGAAAGGCGCTCTTGGACCGATAGGGCCCCAATCTGTTCATTCAGTGGTAGAATGCGCCCTGAGTTGAATAGAGCGCGTTGCCCCAATTTCTGATCAGTTGGGAAAACTTTTCGAATCCGAGCGTTTCGAGCCATCGACAAGGGTCGATCTTGCCGCTAATGCCCCCCAGAACACGCCTTCACGGCCTCTCGAGGCCGCGTTGGAGCGTGCCTGGATTTTGGTAGATTGGGGAACGCTATGAGCGCTCCGGAAAAACAAGGTTTGTACGATCCGCGCAACGAACACGATGCGTGCGGCGTGGGCTTCGTTGCGAATATTAAGGGTCGCAAATCCCATGAGGTCATTACCTGCGGCCTTGAGATTCTCGTCAATCTCGATCACCGGGGCGCCGTGGGCGCAGACCCTCTGGTGGGCGATGGTGCCGGGATTCTGATTCAGATTCCTGATGGTCTGCTGCGTGATTGGGCCAAGAGCGCAAACGTTGATCTGCCGCCTTCAGGTCAGTATGCAGTGGCCATGTGTTTCCTGCCGCAGGACCTGGAAACCCGTGACGTCGCAATTTCCCAGTTCGAGCACTTCCTCAAAGTCGAAGGCCAGCATCTCATCGCCTGGCGCGACGTGCCAACGGATACGACGGGACTGGGCGACGCCGTCCTGGCTCAGATGCCGATCATTGCGCAAGCCATTGTCGGTATGGGCACGAACGTCAAAGATCAGGACGCATTTGAACGTAAACTTCTGACCATCCGGAAGCAGTTGCAGAACCCGCTCGCAGAGCTTGCGATCAAGAAAAACCTGCCGAACCTAACCCAACTCTATCTCCCATCATTTTCGACGCGAACTGTTGTCTACAAGGGGCTGCTGCTCGCCCACCAGGTTGGGAGTTTCTATAAGGACCTTACCGACCCGCGTACCGTGTCGGCCCTGGCCCTCGTGCACCAGCGGTTCTCCACCAACACCTTTCCATCCTGGAAGCTGGCCCACCCCTATCGGTTCATCGCCCACAACGGCGAGATCAATACGGTGCGGGGCAACGTCAATTGGATGAATGCCCGACGCCGCACCCTTGAGAGCGATCTCTTAGGCCCCGATCTTACCAAGATGTGGCCGCTGATCCCTCATGGCCAGTCGGATACCGCCTGCCTGGATAATGCCTTGGAACTCCTGCTGGCTGGCGGCATCCCCCTGGCCCAGTCGGTCATGATGCTGATCCCCGAAGCCTGGGCTGGCAATCCGCTGATGGATGCCAAGCGTAAGGCCTTCTACGAATACCACGCAGCCCTGATGGAGCCATGGGATGGCCCGGCTGCCGTCGCCTTCACCGATGGCCGTCAGATTGGCGCGACCTTGGACCGGAATGGCCTGCGCCCGGCGCGATTCCTGATCACAGACGAAGATAATGTGATCATGGCCTCGGAAATGGGCGTCCTGCAGATCCCAGAGGAACGGATCCTGCGCAAGTGGCGTCTGCAGCCCGGCAAGATGCTGCTGATCGACATGGAAGAAGGCCGGATCATCGAGGACGAGGAAATCAAGTCCAAGCTGGCCGACGCCGAGCCCTATTCCGAATGGTTGGCCAACACGCAGTTCAAGTTGGAAGACCTCGGGGAAGTGGCCCCCTCAGAAGCGCCGCCAAAAAACGATCCCGCCAGCTTACTCGATCGGCAACAGGCCTTTGGATACACACAGGAGGACCTGTCCTTCTTCCTGGAGCCCATGGGCCGCACGGGCGATGACCCCATCGGTTCGATGGGGGCCGACATTCCAATTGCCGTCCTGTCTCGCCGGTCAAAGCTGCTTTATGACTATTTCAAGCAGAACTTCGCTCAGGTGACCAACCCGCCCATCGACCCGATCCGAGAGGAACTGGTCATGAGCTTGGTGTCCATGATTGGTCCTAGGCCGAACCTGCTTGGTCGTCAGGCTGGGGCCCACAAGCGCCTCGAAGTGGCTCAGCCCATCCTGACCAATGAAGACCTGGCAAAGATTCGCTCGATCCACGAACTGGTGGATGGGGCCTTCCGGACGGCGACCCTTGACGCAACCTGGCCAGCAGAGGCGGGTCCTGGCGGGCTGGAAAAGGCAATCGACGGGCTCTGCCGCCAGGCCACCGATCAGGTGCTCGCCGATATGAACATCCTAATCCTTTCAGATCGGGAAGCGGGTCCAGATCGTATTCCGATCCCTGCGGCGCTTGCCACGGCAGCGGTTCACCACCATCTCATCCGCCAAGGCCTGCGCATGCAGACTGGTCTAGTGATCGAGACGGGCGAGGCGAGGGAAGTCCATCATTTCTGCGTTCTGGCCGGTTATGGCGCGGAAGCGATGAACCCCTATTTAGCCTTCGAGACCCTTGAGGATATTCGGGTCCGAAATGGCCTGCCGCAAACTGCCTATGAAGCGCGCAAGAATTACATCAAGGCGATCGGCAAGGGCGTGCTCAAGGTCATGTCCAAAATGGGCATTTCGACCTACCAATCCTATTGCGGTGCACAGATCTTCGACGCCGTTGGCCTGTCATCTGATTTCATCGAGAACTACTTCACCGGCACAGCCACAACGATTGAAGGTGCCGGCCTGATAGAAATTGCCGAAGAAGCGGCCCTTCGCCATCGCGACGCGTTCGGCGATGCCCCGATCTATCAGTCCATGCTCGATGTCGGTGGTACCTATGCCTTCCGTCTGCGTGGAGAAGAGCATGCGTGGACACCAGAAACCGTCAGCCGCTTGCAACATGCGGTGCGCGGCAATCTTCCCGATGAATACAAGGCTTTCGCTGCGGGAATTAACGAGCAATCTGAACGCCTGCTGACCATCCGCGGGTTGATGCGCTTCAAGGTGGCTGCGACGCCTTTGGCCCTCGACGAGGTCGAGCCAGCCTCGGAGATCGTCAAACGTTTTGCTACCGGTGCCATGAGCTTTGGCTCCATCAGCCGCGAGGCCCACACCAACCTGGCCATCGCCATGAACCGGATCGGCGGCAAGTCGAACACCGGCGAGGGCGGCGAGGAATCTGACCGCTTTGTGCGCATGCCCAATGGCGATTCAATGCGCTCTGCCATCAAGCAGGTGGCGTCTGGGCGCTTTGGTGTGACCGCAGAATACCTGGTCAATGCCGACGACATCCAAATCAAGATGGCCCAGGGTGCAAAGCCCGGAGAGGGCGGACAACTGCCCGGCCACAAGGTGGATGCCAATATTGCCCGAGTCCGTCACTCCACGGCTGGGGTAGGCCTCATCAGTCCGCCACCTCACCACGACATCTATTCCATCGAAGATCTGGCACAACTTATTCACGACCTAAAGAACGTCAATCCGGGTGCCCGGATTTCCGTAAAGTTGGTGTCGGAAGTGGGCGTGGGCACCGTGGCCGCTGGCGTCGCCAAGGCTCGGGCCGATCATGTGACCATATCGGGCTATGAGGGCGGAACCGGGGCATCTCCCCTGACCTCCTTGACCCATGCGGGCTCCCCTTGGGAAATCGGCTTGGCCGAGACCCAGCAAACCTTGCTGCTAAATGGCCTGCGCTCGCGGATCGCCGTTCAGGCTGACGGGGGGCTTCGGACTGGCCGCGATGTCGCCGTGGCCGCCCTGCTGGGCGCTGATGAGTTCGGCTTTGCAACAGCGCCGCTGATCGCTTCAGGCTGCATCATGATGCGCAAGTGTCACCTGAACACCTGTCCAGTGGGCGTAGCGACCCAGGATCCGATCCTGCGCGCGCGGTTCACTGGCCAGCCCGAGCACGTGATCAACTACTTCTTCTTCGTGGCTGAAGAGTTGCGAGAGATTATGGCCAATCTCGGCTTCCGGACGGTTTCGGAAATGGTGGGGCAGGTTGGCCGGCTGGACATGCAACCGGCCATCGATCACTGGAAGGCTGGCGGGGTTGACCTCGCCAAGATCCTTCATGCAGTTGAACCTCAGACGGGCAGCGTGCTTTGGAACCGGGATCGCCAAGATCACGGTGTCGACCAAGCCTTAGACAATCGGCTCATCGCCGATGCCCAGGCAGCCATCGACACGAAGGCACCGCACCGGGCCATCTACCCAATCCGTAACGTCAATCGCACGGTCGGTGCCATGCTCTCGGGGGCAGTTGCTCGAGCGCACGGGCATGCGGGCCTGCCGGACGACACCATCGCCTTGACCTTCACCGGTCAGGCGGGCCAGTCCTTCGGCGCATTTGCGGCCCGCGGCGTCACGCTGGAGCTGATTGGCGACGGCAATGACTATGTCGGCAAGGGCCTGTCCGGCGGACGCGTTATTGTTCGCCAGCCCAAGGAAGCCAACCGTGACCCAACCCAGAACATCATCGTCGGCAATACAGTGCTGTACGGTGCTATCGCCGGTGAGGCCTATATCGAAGGCGTTGCGGGCGAGCGGTTTGCTGTCCGAAATTCAGGGGCAGCGGCGGTGGTCGAAGGCCTTGGAGATCACGGCTGCGAATACATGACGGGTGGCGTGGTCGTGGTCTTAGGCGATACGGGGCGTAACTTCGCGGCAGGAATGTCCGGCGGCGTGTCTTACGTCTATGACCCAACAGACCGGTTCTCGGCGCTTTGCAACACCTCGATGGTGAACCTGGAACGGATCGGGCCAACGGGCTCTTCGGGCGATGGCGAAGGTTTGCCAAGCCAGAAGTCGATCTCGGTCGACAATGCCGGAATGGGCGACATGCTGGGCTTCGACGCTGAGAGGCTGAAAATCCTGATTGAGCGCCATTTGCTGCATACCGGATCGCGTCGGGCCCGGGAGATCTTGGAGACCTGGGATGTGGCCCTTGGCAAGTTCTGGAAGGTGATGCCTCAGGATTACCGCCGCGCTCTCATTGACCAGGCTGCCGCCCGCAAGGCTGCCGCCGCTGTCGCCGCTGAATAAGGAGACCTTTCATGGGCAAACCCACAGGCTTCCTGGAAATCAATCGTCAGGACCGAACTTATGTTTCGACGCAGGATCGGCTGCGGACATGGAACGAGTTCGTCAATCCGCTTCCGGCCTCCGATTTGGTGGCCCAGGCCTCCCGTTGCATGGATTGCGGGATTCCGTTCTGCCATCAGGGCTGTCCGGTCAACAATCAAATCCCCGACTTCAATAACCTCGTCTATCGCGAGCAGTGGCAGGCGGCGGTGGAAAATCTCCAGTCCACCAATAACTTCCCAGAGTTCACGGGCAGGGTCTGTCCTGCCCCCTGCGAAGCCTCCTGCACCCTCAACATCCAGGACACCCCGGTCACCATCAAAACCATCGAGTGTCAGATCGTCGACAGGGGATGGGAAGAAGGCTGGATCAAGCCGCAGATGGCGCCTCGCGGCACGGGCAAGCGGATTGCGGTTGTCGGGTCAGGCCCTGCTGGTCTGGCCTGCGCGCAGCAGCTGGCGCGGGCGGGGCATGCGCCCACGGTCTTCGAAAAGAACGACCGGATTGGCGGCCTGCTTCGCTATGGCATCCCAGACTTCAAGATGGAGAAGCACCTGATTGATCGTCGGGTGGCCCAGCTTGAATCCGAAGGCGTGATCTTCCGCACCAATTTCGAAGTTGGCGTTACCGTTTCGGTTCAGCGCCTGCTGGACGATTACGACGTCCTGGTCATGGCCGGCGGGTCTGAAAACCCCCGCGACCTTGAAATCGAAGGCCGTGAGCTGACTGGTATCCATTTTGCCATGGATTTCCTGACCCAGCAGAACAAGCGCAATGCGGGTGATGACGAACTGCGTGCGGCCCCCCATGGTGGGATATCTGCGACGGGTAAGCATGTGGTGGTCATCGGCGGCGGCGATACTGGATCGGACTGTATCGGAACCTCGAACCGGCATGGCGCGGCATCGGTGACCCAGCTGGAGATCATGCCTGAACCGCCTGTTCGTGAGAACAAGTCGATGACTTGGCCCGATTGGCCCATGAAGCTGCGAACCTCGTCCAGCCACGAAGAAGGCTGCGACCGCGATTTCGCCGTCGCTACCCGCCGGGCCATAGGCTCAAACGGAAAGGTCGAGGCCCTGGAGTGCGTGCGTACCGAGTGGGTCAAGGGCCCAGACGGTCGTATGTCCATGCAGGAAATTGAGGGCAGTGCCTTTACCCTCAAGGCTGATCTGGTCCTGCTCGCCATGGGCTTTGTCAGTCCTCGCCACAATGCCTTTACGGAACAGGCTGGGGTGGAATTTGATCCCCGTGGCGCGGTCAAGGCACCGGTGACCCACTATCGGACCACTGCGCCCAACATCTTCGCCTGCGGTGATATGCGGCGCGGCCAGTCGCTGGTGGTCTGGGCGATCCGTGAAGGCCGTCAATGTGCACAAGCGGTAGACGCCTTCCTCATGGGGTCGAGCAAGCTCCCACGCTAAGTGGCCGAAGGGGCGATCTAGAGGAGCGTCCGGGTTCTGGGTGCCTAATTGCCGTGCTAGGGACCTGAAGGCGTTGCTCAGAGCCTTTTTGTGCTTGCCCGTGGCGTGAAATCCGCCACGCTCGACCTGGAAACACCGGAGTGAGCATGCGACTGTCCTTAACCCTGGCGGCCCTGGCCGTCACCACTGCCGCCTTTAGCGCCCAGGCGCGGGATACCCTTATCCATGGCGGCCCGATCTATGTGGAAGCCGAAAAGCCTCCTGTCGCCGCCCTGGTGATCCGTGACGGTAAGGTCGGCTTTGTCGGGGGGCTGTCTAAGGCGAAGGCCTTTGCCCGGAACCCTGCGAATATCGATCTGAAGGGTGCTGCCGCCTATCCGGGTCTGGTGGATGCCCACGCCCACCTCATGGGTATTGGCTTCCGGGAACTGACTCTCAATCTTGAGGGCTCGGTTTCGATTGTCGAGCTTCAGTCTCGGCTGAAGGGCTGGAATCAGGCGCATCCGGGGGCTGATCCATTGTCGGGTCGCGGCTGGATCGAAACCCATTGGCCCGAGCACCGCTTCCCCAGCCGACAGGATTTGGACGCCGTTGTCAGTGAGCGCCCGGTGGTTCTGACCCGGTCCGATGGCCACGCCCTGGTCGCCAACAGCGCCATGCTGAAGCTCGCTGGCATCACCCGCGATACTGTCGCCCCGTCCGGCGGGCAGATCCTGAAGGATGCTGACGGCGAGCCCACAGGCATGCTCATCGATAATGCCAAGGCCCTGGTGACCAAAAAGATCGCAGAGCCCTCCCGGGCTCAGCAGAAGGAGGCTGCCAAGCTGGCCACCGCCCTCTATGCCGCCCGGGGATGGACTGGCATGCATTCAGTCAGCGTCGCGGCGGAAGACGTGACCATACTCAGGGAAATGGCGAAGGCCGGAACCCTGCCGATCCGAGTCGATAACTATCTTGACCTTCAGGCAGCCGACGAGGTCTTGACCAAGGGGCCGACGCGTGAGGGCCTCCTTCGCGTAAACGGGATTAAGCTTTATATGGATGGTGCCCTCGGTTCGCGGGGTGCGGCCCTCTTGGCACCCTATAGCGACGCCCCAGGCGATGGCCTGGTCCTTACTCCGCCAGACGTGATCGCCGCCGCCTTGGCGCGGGCCAAGAAGAGCCATGCCCAGGTCGCCATACACGCCATCGGCGATCGCGGAAATCGCATGGCGCTCGACCTCTTTGAGAAAGCTTTTCCAGGCGATCCATCTGGCCTCGCCGCCAGCCGTTGGCGCATTGAGCACGCTCAGATCATCTCACCTGAGGATTTGCCGCGCTTCGCCAAGCTGGGCGTCATCGCCTCCATGCAGCCTTCCCACGCCATTGGCGACCTCTTCTTTGCGCCCTCGCGCCTTGGGCCCGACCGCATAAAAGAAGGCTATGCTTGGCGCGACCTGTGGACCAGCGGCGCCCATATGGCGGCAGGCACGGACGCACCCGTCGAAAAGGGCGATCCTCTTATCGAGTTTTACGCCGCCACCTATCGCCATGACCTCAAGGGATTCGCCGGCCCTGACTGGGGCCTCGACGAGACCCTGACCCGGCCCCAAGCCCTGGCCATGCTGACCAAGGGCTCAGCCTATGCCGCCTTCCATGAAGACGAGCTGGGCGATCTCAAGGTCGGGAAGGCCGCTGATATCTCGGTCTTCTCGGTGGACCTGATGAAAGCGCCCTTTGCAGACATCCCCAAGGCTCACGCCGTCATGACCATTGTGGCAGGCAAGGTGGTCTACCGAGCGAAATAGGGGTCTACTTCCCCGGCCGATAGATCTTCACCGTGTGCGCCTTCAGCTGGTCGGGATAGAAGTAAACCTCTCGTAGGGCACCCTGGCTGTAGCGTTCGGCTTGGTCGTTGAAGTGGGGCGACTTCGGATCGCCGCTTTCGCCGCCGGCGGTCACCGCATAGGCGCGAACCCGATCGCCAAACTCAACCACGGCGACGAAGCTGTTTCCATTGGTCCCGTAATAGCGCTTGGTCCCCGGATAGCGCTTGGCGCCGAAGGAGGCGAGGGAGCCCCATTGGGCTGAGGCGAAGGGTACAGGAATGCTGGCACCGGCGTCGTTGAAGGGCTGAACGATATCGCCGGTGAGACGCTGGAAACGGTTGATCTCGCCCCAGGGTGTCTTCCACGATCCGAAGTCCTGGGTCAGGCGATCAGAGGCTTCCTCTAGCGCCTTGAGCTTCACGGTGGGCGAGGTCCGCCCTGCCATATAGTCGAGGACTGACACTTCGTCGTCCTTGGCCAGAGGTGCGACCTTGGCCCAAAGCGCTTCGCCCCAGAAGACGGCGAGGGAGGTTTCGGTTGAACTGGCCGACCAGCGACGGTCCCAGGTCCGCAGTGCAGCCACCTGCGACGCCAGTTTGATCTTCAGGGGATCGGTGCCGGGGGTGGCGTCATAGCCGGCCACCAGGCTTGGAATAAGCTGGGCGAATGCGGGCATGTAAGAGTCATAGGCTGCCGCCATCAGAGACTGCGGCGTGAAGTCGGTCTTGCCCTCTAGGACCAAGGCGGCGTGGGCACCTCGCGGGTTTGATCCTGCGGTGTCCATATATTTCGGGAAATCTGTGGGCTTTGGACTGGCCGGGCCGGCCGATGTCCAGGGCCAGTCATTGGTGTTGTAGAGCCAGCCGGTCGCCGGATTGAGCAGTTGCGGGGCTTCTGCCGCTGTGTGCAGGCCCTTCCAGTCTGTCGCGGGGTTCGAGCCGTCCACCGGCTTGGTGTAGTCAAACTGGTCGTTCCGCTTTGGAATGAACTGGGGGTGCATGTAGGCGATCTCGCCTGAGGAGTCGGCGAAGATGGTGTTGTTCGACGAGTTGGACTGTAGCTCTGCGACCTTGGTGAAGCTCTTATAGTCGGTCGCCTTGGTGCGGAGGAAGGACTGGCTGAGCGCCTCAACCGGCCTGTGCATCAGGGCCTGGGCGATCCAGGTGTCATGCATGGATTTAACGATGGGGCCATGGTGGGTCCGATAGGTGGTGAAGGGCTTCTCTGCCATCGCGCCAGTGGCGGTTTTATAAGGCACGGTGATGGTTTTCACCGTTACAGGCCGTTCTTCAGCGCCGTATTTGTAGAAGAGCTTTCCGTCCTTCCGGATGATGGTTTCAGCAAACTCATCAACGCGATCGACGCCGCTAGTGGTGTGCATCCATCCGGCCTTGGCGTTGAAGCCTTGATAGATGAAGAACTGCCCCCAAGTTGCCGCGCCATACACATTCAGGCCCTGATCGCTTGCCACCTGTTGCTCTGAGCGGAAGAAGAAGCTGGTATGTGGATTGATCAATAGCAAGGCGTGATGGCCCGCTGTGTTCGACGGCGCGATGGCCATGCCATTGGACCCCTTTGGTTCAACAAAGGCACCAGGAACAGGGTCGAGCGCGGCGACCTTATCGGTTTTCACCCCGTAGAACGCAGCCAGATCGCCAATAGAGACGCTTTCGATATCGCCTCCGATACTGCCTTCGCTAAAGCTGAGGGCCATCCAAGGTTCGAACCGCTTGATGACCCTGGGTTTCACCTTCGGATGGTCGACAAGATAGGCGTTGAGGCCCTCAGCCCAGGCGTTCATCAGGGTCTTCAGCCAGGCAGGGCTCTTTGCGTAGCGAGCCTTTAGGTCCGCAGGGTCGATGAACAGCTTCTGACGCAGATCCTGATAGATGGCGCTCTCGCCTTCTGCCTCAGCCAGTCGGCCTAAGGAGTTGAGATAATTGGTCTCAACCCGATTAAAGTCATCCTCGGCCTGGGCGTAGATCATGCCATAGACCGCATCGGCGTCAGTCTTGCCCTTGATGTGGGCCACGCCCCAGTCGTCTCGCGTGATCACAACATCTCTGGCTTCTGCAGCGCTCGCTCCAAGAGCAAGGCCAGCTGCGATAACCAGGGCACGAACAGACGACATAGACATAGATGACTCCCTCATTTGCTCGATAAGCTAGAGAGCAGCGACCCCGACAGCAAGGCTGGCCTTTGACCTGGTTCGTGTTCAGGATATGGCGGATCTTACCCGCGTAAATAGGACCCAGCTCCGATGGCCGATGATGTAAAACTAGGCACCCGCCGCCCTTTTGGCCAGAACTACGCCTTTGTCGTCGCTGCTGCTGTCTTCCTGGCCATGCTCGCCTCGGCAGGCCTGAGGTCTGCGCCGGGCGTCCTCATGTTGCCCCTAGAAAAGGCCTTTGGCTGGGACCGGCCCACTGTTTCGCTCTCAGCGGGAATCGGCATTCTTCTCTACGGCCTGACCGGTCCTTTCGCAGCGGCCATGATGCAGACCTTTGGTGTCCGCCGCATGGTGACCTTGGCTCTGGGCCTAATGGCCTTGGCGACAGGTTTGTCGGTCTTCATGACTGAGGCTTGGCAGTATATCGCCACCTGGGGGGTCATGGCTGGTTTCGGTAGTGGGGTTGTCGCCATGGTGCTTGGAGCCACGGTGGTAAATCGGTGGTTTGTGGCCCGGCGGGGCCTGATCCTTGGCCTGCTGACGGCCTCCACAGCAACGGGAACCCTGATCTTTCTGCCGGCCATGGCGGCTGTCGCCGAACATGGCGGATGGAAGCCCGTGGCCATCGGCGTCTCTATGCTCACAGGAATTCTTGCGCCCCTCATGTGGGTTCTGCTGCCCGAGAGGCCAGCGGATATCGGCTTGCGCCCCTATGGTGCGCCAGATGACTATGTTGCTCCGCCGCCGCCGCCTAACAGTGCCATTGGCAATGCCTTTGCCGCCTTGGCGAGGGCGGCGAAGACCCGGACCTTCTGGCTGCTTTCCATGGGCTTCTTTGTTTGCGGACTGACCACCAATGGACTGGTCGGGACCCATATGATCGCGCTCTGTGGTGATCACGGCATGAGCGAGATATCTGCCGCGGGCCTTCTGGCGATGATGGGGATCTTTGATCTGATCGGAACGACCGCCTCAGGCTGGCTTACCGACCGGTATGATCCCCGCAAGCTGCTTTTCGTCTATTATGGCCTGAGGGGCCTCTCGCTGATCGTTCTGCCCTTTACAGACTTCAGCATTGTGTCCCTGAGCTTTTTCGCCGTGTTCTACGGGTTGGACTGGATTGCAACCGTCCCGCCCACTGTACGTTTGGCCACGGAAACCTTCGGGGATCGAGATGGCCCTATCGTGTTCGGTTGGATTGCCGCAGGACATCAGGCCGGTGCTGCCACGGCAGCGATTACCGCGGGCGTCATGCGCGCCCTGCAGGGCCAGTATGTCGAAGCGTTTGTCCTGGCCGGTCTCACGGCCTTCATTGCGGCCTTTGCATCGATCATGATCCGACGCGAAGTCATGGCGGCCAGCTAGGTTGAGGCCATGGTGATTGTCGCGCATTATGCTGGACTTACGACGGCGGCCTGTAGTCACGATTCAGCCGAATTACGATTAGGTGGGAACCTAAGAACATCATGATGACCCTGTACTATGCCGGACCTTCCCCGTTTGCGCGAAAGGTCCTGGTCGCGGCCCATGAGCTGGGAATTCAGTCGCAGATCAATCCGGTGGTGGCTTCGGTCAGCCCTGTCGGTCAAAACCCTGCTGTGGCATCCGCCAATCCTCTCGCTAAGATCCCGACCCTTGTTTTGGAGAACGGCCAGGCCCTGTTCGATAGCCGGGTGATCGTCGACTATTTCGACAGCCTGACGGACCGCTGTTTGGTTCCAGAGTCTGGTCCGGCCCGATGGCGGGTCTTGACCGAGCAGGCCCAGGCAGACGGCATGGCTGATGCCTCGCTTCTTGCTCGCTATGAGTCGGCCCTTCGTCCTGAAGCCCTGCGGTGGTCCGAATGGGAAACCGGCCAGATGGACAAGGTTCACCGCAGCCTTGACGCTTTCGAAGCGAGCGCCCGCTCGGCAGGCGATGATCTGACCATTGCAGATATCGCCGTGGGCAGCGCCCTTGGATATCTTGATTTCCGATTTGCAGAGCTTGACTGGCGTAAGGATCATCCTGGGCTTGCAGCCTTCTATGCCGCGCTTAGCTATCGACCTTCATGGATCGCGACCGATCCAAAGAGCTGATCCATGACCACGCGCACCTGTTACGTGGCGTTCCCGACCGCTTCGGGACTGACCCTTGCCGGGAAACTCTGCATTCCCCAGGGCGCAGTGCAAGCACCGGCGGTCTTGATTTGTCACGGCTCTGACGGGATTGATGGCCGGGGCGATTATTACAGTGGCGCGCTCAATGGGATCGGTTGCGTTACGCTAGAGGTCGACATGTGGTCGGCGCGGGGCACGGCCCGCGGGGCAGCGGCGCGGCCACGTACACCTCTGGAAACCCTTGACGATGCCTTTTCCGCCAAGGCCTTCCTCGCTGCTCAACCCGAGGTCAATCCCGACTTCATTGGGATTATGGGGTTCTCCTGGGGCGGCGTCGTCACCCTGCTGAGCGCCACCACAGGCGCGGTCAGCCGCCATCAAGCAACGCCCTTCCGTGCCCATGTGGCCAATTACCCGGTCGTCTGGGCCTATGATGTGGTTCCAGGGCTTACCCTGGATAATCCGACCGGCGCGCCGATCTTGATCCAATGCGGCGACGCCGATGCTTACGATGACCCAGATGGTCTGGACCAGCTTCTCGCGCGTCTGCCTCAGGAGACCCGGCGGCTTATTCAGGCCGTGACCTATCCTGGCGCGGGCCATGGTTTTGACCGCGACCTTCCAGCCCAAACTATCAATGATCCCTTCGCCCATAAGGGGCAGGGGGGACCCGTGCTCATGCAATTCGACCCCGTAGCGGCGAAGTCCGCGCAACTGGCCGCTGCGGCATTTTTAAGCCTGACCCTACGGCCGCCTTCTGGAGATAGTAATGACCGCCAAACTGGACCACAACGCCGCCTCAATGACCGCCCTGCTGGTCAAGCAAAAGACCGCCCATCTGCGGGACGGCGCCCCAAGCGCGGAAAAGCGGATTGAGCGGCTAGACCGCTGTATTAGCCTGCTGATCGATCATCGCAGGGACATTGAAGATGCGCTGATCCAGGACTTCGGTGCCCGATCGCGGGAGGCGACGGCCTTTACCGATATCGCCGCGTCTGTGGGGCCGCTGAAGCACGCCAAGGACCATCTCCGCGTCTGGATGAAGGCTGAGAAGCGTAAGACCACCCCGGCCATCTTGGGTCTTTTTGGTGCCAAGGCGGAGGTTCGCTATCAGCCAAAGGGTGTGGTGGGGGTGATCAGTCCCTGGAATTTCCCGGTCAATCTGACCTTCGCCCCCCTGGCGGGCATTCTGGCCGCCGGCAATCGGGCCATGATTAAGCCTTCGGAATTTACCCCCGTCACCTCGGCCCTGATGGCGCAAATGTTCGGCAGCGCCTTCTCTGATGAGGAAATTGCAGTGGTGACGGGTGGTCCTGAGGTGGGTCAGTCCTTTGCAAGTCTAGCCTTCGATCACCTCATCTTCACCGGGGCGACCTCCATTGCCCGCCATGTCATGCGCGCAGCGGCAGAGAACCTGGTGCCCCTGACCTTAGAACTGGGCGGCAAGAGCCCAGTCATTGTCGGCCGATCCGCAGACATGTCCGTGGCGGCAGCGCGGGTCATGGCGGGTAAGACCCTCAATGCTGGTCAGATCTGTCTGGCACCTGACTATCTGTTCGCGCCCAAGGATCAGTTGGAGAGCTTTGTCGCCGCCGCCCAGAGCTCGGTGTCTAAAATGTTCCCCACCATCAAGGACAATCCAGACTACACGGCCATTGTCGCCCAACGACACTTTGATCGGATCACTGGATATGTGGAGGACGCCCGGGCTAAGGGGGCCCGGATCATCGAGCTGAAACCCGAGGGCGAAGACCTAAGCCAACAAGAACACCGGCGCATTGCGCCGACCTTGATCCTAGATCCCACCGACGACATGAAGGTCATGCAGGAAGAGATCTTTGGCCCTCTCTTGCCGGTGAAGACCTATGACACCGTCGATCAGGCAGTGGACTATATCAACGCCCACGACCGCCCACTTGGGCTCTACTATTTCGGTGCAGACGCCGCTGAGCAGGAGCGGGTGGTCAATGGCACCACAGCGGGCGGTGTCACAGTGAATGACGTGATCTTCCACATCGCCCAGGAAGACCTTCCCTTTGGTGGGGTCGGTCCGTCGGGCATGGGCAGTTATCACGGGCACGACGGCTTCCGGGAATTCAGCCATCGCAAGGCGATCTTCTCTCAGATGAAAAAGGACATTGGTCCCCTACAGATGATGCGCCCGCCCTATGGCCCAGGCATCCGCAAATATCTGGATGGTCAGCTGAAGCGGTAGCTAGCTCTTAGCCGCCAGGGCATGGAAGTCGGTGATGGCGGCATAGACCCCCAGGCCGACTCCCATGGCCAATTGTTCCAGCTCGAAAGAGTTGTGCGCCAGGAAGACCATCACCGATCCGTCGGTCGGGTCAGCCTGCCACCAGCCGCCATAAGCCCCTGGCCAGCCGACGGTTCCGACCCCGCCCTTGCAGCGCAGGACGGAGGCCTTGTCAGGATCCATCACCACGGCCAGGCCCAGGCCAAATCCATGGGCTTCGAATACAGGCATGCCGAGCAGGCGCGCCTCCATCCGCTGGCTAGGTGTAAGACGGTTGGTGGTCATTAGGGTGAGAGTATCTTCAGAGATGATCCGAACCCCGTCGACCATGCCGCCGCTTACAAAAACCCGCCCGAAAGCCAGAACATCGTCGATTGTTGACCAGAGGCCCTGACCGCCGGATTCGAAGGTCATGCCCTCTGGACGTTCGTCCAAAAAGGCACCGGGCATGGAAGGCTTTTCCAAGAGCGCGCCCTGATCATCAAAGCCATACATGGCGGCGCGGCGATGGTGTTTGTCAGCCGGAACACCAAATCCAGTATCCGTCATGCCTAGGGGTCCGAATATCCGCCTTTGCAACAGGTCTCCGAGCGAGGTTCCCTCTATCCGGGCGATGAGCAGGCCTAGGAGGTCGGTGGCATGGCCATAGGTGAAGCCTGTGCCTGGCTGGGCGACAAGGGGTAGGCGCGCCAATCCGGCGATCCAGTCGTCGGGTGAGACGGGGCTGTCAATGTGGCCACCCAAGGCCTTCTCATAGGCCTCACGGGTCGCCCCGCTGAAGGTTTCGCCATAGTTGAAGCCAGCCCTATGGGTCAGGAGATCTTCAAAGGTGATCTGTCGTTCCGCAGCCACCGTGTCGTCCATGGCGCTCGTGGGTGAGCGTAGGACCTGCATCTTCGCAAATTCAGGAGCCCAATTGCTGACCGGGTCGGTTAGGGAAAACCGGCCTTCCTCCTGCATTACCATCGCCGCTAGGGAGGTGATGGGTTTGGAGATCGAAGCAATGCGAAACAGGCTATCGCGCTGCAAGGGCTGTTTAGCCTGCTTATTGCGCCAACCGACAGACCCAAAGTGCCTTAGCTGGCCCTCCCGCCAGACCAATGAGGCTGCGCCTGCAAACTCACCATGCTCCACATAGCTGGACAGGGCGGTGGCAATCGCGTCGGACATACGCATTTCAGATGTCATGAAACCACGCGCCTCAGCCAGTAATCCCTAAAATCGACCGACGAATTACCTCCTTAGCGTCGTCAACGCTGAGATTCTGATCGCGACGGAGCCGAGACCAGGCTTCATAGCTCAAGAACAAATCTAGAGCCTCAAAGTTGACGGCCCCCATATCCATGGGGATCACTTGGCGCAGGATATCGCGCAGGGTGGTGACCAATCGTACCTGCTCTTCAGCGATGAAGGCTGACCTGTACCTCAGTCGTTCAGACGCCCGGCGAAAGGGTGCGATACGCTCAAACAGGACGGCGCGACGGTCTACCAATTCCGATAGTTCGCCGCGCCAACTTGTGGCGGTGAAGGGGCGTTCGACCAAGGCTCGAACTTCAGCTGTTACGACGGCGGACATTTCCCCATAGAGGCTGTCCATATCCTTGAAGTGCCGGAAGACGGTCCTTAGTCCTACATCGGCCTTGGCTGCGACATCTTCAGCGACGGGCGCGACATCGCCGGCCTCAACCAATTCCAACATAGCTTTGACGATGCGTGCGCGGTTGTCTTGACCGCGCTGGCGTCGTCCGTCCGATTCAATCACTGAAACATTGCCTCGCAACCTGTGCCCGCAAGAATAGCATCCACCTTGTCTCGCTCCGAACCTGACAGTGCAATTCGAGAATCTCTGAGCCAGCCTAAACATTTGGCCTGATAGGGGAAAGGCTGTTGCTGCCATGGGGCACCATCCACCTCTGCGGCAACTTCACTCTCCTTGTTCATGACAGCCTTCGCATTGGCTAGCATGACCGGCGGATAGACCCGGCCTATCTCGGTCAGGATCGCCAGCAGGGTCGGGGGCAGGGCATCGACGCTGAACCAGCCATCCTCCTCGGGATCGACGCCGGATTGATCCTCCAACATGCCGACCCAGGCCGTGACCCTCTGCGCGACCTTTAACGTCAGGGCCATGGGGGTGGGGTCGAATTCGGCCAGCTGGGTCAGCTGCCCATAGACTGCAAAATCAGCAGCGCTTGGCCGTGTTCCCAAGAGATAGGGATAGAGGCGCAGGTGATCTTCCATCGCCTCTAGGAACCGCACATAGCTGGACTCAATTACCGGGGCGGTTGCGCGATGAGACCCCACATAGCGCAGGCGGCTGATCTGTCTTTCGGAGATGAACTTGCCCCGCTCAGCCAGGACGTCGTCAGGAATGGAGAAGCCGCGCCAGCAGGGCAGGATCTTGGCCCCCTTGGCAATGTCGTCGGCATAGTACCAGCGATAGTGGAACATCGCCTTGGTCAGCCATTCGTCGGCATAGTCCTCGATCAGATCATTGAGGAAGGCCAGGGCCGGATGACTTGGGATGACGCTTCGGCCGCTGAACTCCTCTTCGAAGCGCCGGATCAGGGGCGTGGAGTCCGTAGCAGCAACCACGTCGCCATCGGGACCGGGGAGATAGAAGGTCGGAAGTAGCGGCACCTTGGCCTGAGGCAGGCTGGCCAGCTGCGGGCTGTTGGACAGCAGCAAACGATAGGGAATATGGCGATATCGCAGGACCGCCAGCATCTTGCGGGTATAGGGCGAGCCGGGTGCACCCATCAGGGTCAAGGGCGTTGGAAGGGTCATGGTCGTCTCGATCAGTTAAAGGTGTGGAGTCGATTGGAGTGTTTGAAATCGGCCGTTCCTACAGGAAGAGAGATCATATCGCCGTCCCGGCCAACCTGGACAGGCCCCTGGAAAATTTGCCGCGAACGCCCAAGGAAGGGACCCTCCAGGGCACGTAGAGGCAGTGGAGGTATGACGTGTGTGAACAGGAGCTGCTTCACCCCCGCGCGCTGGGCTAAGGCCGCCGCATCTTCTGGGAAGGTGTGATAGCTGAGTATGTCATGGGTGATGGCGGTGATGGTCTTATTGCCCGCCTTGTCAGCGGCCTGATGTTGGATGCCCACCAAGGTCGGCGAAAGGCCTTCATGAACCAGCAGATCGACGCCCTTTGAGGCGGCTTCCAGGCGAGGGGAGGGGGCAGTGTCGCCGCTGATCACCAAGCTGCGTCCCTTATAGTCGAAGCGATAGCCGACTGCAGGTTCGACGGGCTGGTGTTCAACTGGGAAGGCGGTGACCTTTAGGTCCTTGTCCTGGAAGACAACGATGTCTGGCTGGCCTCTTTGGGCATCAAAGGGGTGAGGGACGCCGCCAAAACCTGTTGGTGGCACAATAATGGGGCCGTGGTGAGCGATGCGATAGCCGCGGTCCTGATCATAGGCCGCCATGAAACCGGCCACGACCTTGTCGACACCAAGTCCACCATAAATGGGGGTTGGTATAGAATTCGAGCCACCCGCCCACCGTTGAAGCATCAACTCTCCCAGGCCACCGATATGGTCGGAGTGGAAGTGGGTCAGGAAGATCGCCTCGACCTTGGCAGGGGGAAGGTTCATCAGCGAGAGGTTGCGGGTACCACCATCGCCAATGTCTACGACGAACAGCCGATGTCCTGCGACGACGGCGGTGCAGGGGCCCGCCCGGGTTGGATCGGGCATGGGCGACCCAGAGCCGCATAGGGCGACGCTTAGGCTATCAGGCATGTCATTGAAGGGAGCCCGACCAAGGGCGCGCTCATAGATCCGGCCCATGAGGTGGGTGGCAACCGCGCCGCGATTAAGCCAGAGGCCTAGGCCACCGGCCAGGACGAGGACCAGAAGAATATTTCGGGGTCTAAAGAGGCGCATTTCAGAGGTCTCCCTATTCGTCAGGCCGATCTTGACCTCGCGCACATATAGTGACACGCATATTGCCAATATAATTCGCCGGTCGTTCGGCGAAGTCAACCGAATGAGGGATATTGATGGACGTCCTGCGCACACCTGACGAGCGATTTGAAGGCCTGCTGGACTGGCCCTTCACGCCTCACTATGCCGACATCAAGGACGCAGACGGCACCACCCTGCGCCTAGCCTACGTGGACGAGGGGCCCCGGGACGGCGCGCCGGTCCTGTTGATGCACGGCGAGCCGTCATGGTCCTATCTCTATCGCAAGATCATTCCGGCCCTGGTGGCCAAGGGCCACCGGGCGATCGCGCCGGACCTGATCGGCTTTGGGCGTTCCGACAAGCCGGCTAAGCGCACGGACTATACCTATGAGCGCCACGTGGCTTGGATGAGCCAGTGGCTCGAAGGTCTCAACCTCAGCAAGGCTGTCATGTTCTGTCAGGACTGGGGCGGACTTATCGGCCTGCGTATGGTCGCGGCCTATCCGGACCAGTTCGCTGGGGTCATTGCGGGCAATACCGGTCTGCCGGTGGGCACGGGATCTAGTGAAGGCTTCGACGCCTGGCTAAATCTCAGCCAGACCATCCCACAAATGCCAATTGGCGGATTGCTGAACATGGGTTCAACCCGCGAGTTGAGCCCTGAGGAAGTGGCCGCCTATGACGCGCCCTTCCCAGATGAGACGTTTAAGGAAGGTGCCCGGCAGTTCCCGACCCTGGTTCCGATCACGGCCCAGCATGCTTCGGTGGCCGAAAACCTTGCGGCTTGGAAGGTCCTGGAAGCCTGGACTAAGCCCTTCATCACCGCCTTCAGCGACAATGATCCGGTGACCAAGGGCGGCGAGGAAAACTTCAAGGCCCGCATTCCTGGAACAGCTGGCCAGCCGCACGTAATGCTTTCGGGCGGCCACTTCCTGCAGGAAGACAGCCCCAACGAGATCGCCGCCATGTTGGACGATCTGATCACCAAGACCCGCTAGGAGCACGAAATCATGCAAGTTACCAACCAAGTCGTTCCGACCATGGAACGTGCCATGGCCTTCTTCGGCGGGGTCGAAGATGGCCCCTTCGTCATGGTCAATCTGCTGAAGTTCAAGCCTACGGCGGAATACGAAGATGGGTCTGACGCCCATCTGACCGGTGCAGAAGCCTATGCCCGCTATGGCGATGGCGTGGCGAAGCTGGTCACCGCCCTCGGCGGTAAGATCCGTTACAGCAGCAAGGTCACGGACCTTATGCTGGGCGAGGTTGAAGACCTCTGGGATGCTGTTGCCTTAGCGGAATATCCGTCCCTGGCGGCCTTCCGTCAGATGGCTATGTCGCCGGAAATGCACGCCATTGAGCACCACCGCAAGGCGGGGCTGGCTGGTCAGCTAAACATCAAGACCAAGCCTGCAGAGGGCTTCTAGCCCCTGATCCTAAGCACGGTGCGGAAGCCGATATGGCTTTCGCCCGTGTCTGTTGGCCCAGGTTCCCGGGCAGCTGGGCGATATCGGTAGCAATAATTGGGCGAGCACAGGAATGAGCCACCCTTAATCACGTGCTTGCGAACACCCGGATCGCCGGGATCCATGGCAAGATCGCCGTCAGGACCACCGTTCGGATCATTGGGATCAAGATTTGGTCGGTACCAATCCTTGGTCCACTCCCACACATTTCCGGCCATGTCGTGCAGGCCAAGTCCGTTGACGGGGAAGCAGCCTACCGGCGCGACCTGAGCCTTGTAGCCGTCGCCACCGCTGTCGAAACTGGGGAAGGTTCCTTGCCAGACATTTGCTTGGGGCTTGGCTTCATTCAGGGGTTCATCCCCCCAGACGAAACGAGTTGATGGTTTGCCGCCCTGGGCTGCGTATTCCCACTCAGCTTCTGTGGGCAGGTCGCGGCCCAGCCACTTGGCGTAGGCCATGGCGTCTTCAAAGCCGATCTGCACAACGGGGAGGTTTTCGAGGCCATCGATAGAGCTATCAGGGCCCTGCGGATGGCGCCAGTTGGCCCCGCGGACTACGCGCCACCAGGCTCCAGGGCCGGCTTCGACATTCTCGGCAGAGCCGACAAAGACAATGGCAGAGGGCTCCAGGTCAACACCAGTGACGCCCGGATAGGCCTTTGGGTCTAAGGGGCGTTCAGCCTGTGTCACATAGCCCGTAGCCTTGATGAAGCGTGCAAAGTCGCTGTTGGTGACTTCGGTGGAGTCCATCCAGAAGTCATTGACCTTGATGGGGCGTGGTGGCCCTTCTTCGGCATGTATGGGACGGGCTCCCATCTGGAATTCACCGCCCTTAATCAGTGTCATGCCGGCCTTATCAGGGGCAGAGGCCGGGACGGGTCTGTCAGACAGGCAGACCTGCACGATTGCCGGCGACGCTGCCTTGGGCACCACTGGATGGCACCCTGCCAGCGCCAGCGCCGCAAGGCATACCAGAAGCTTGGGTGCGAGGCTCAAGCCTTGGGTGTCTGCAGGGATAGGACGAGGAATACGGCACATAGGATGACTGAAACGGGGCTGGCGAAGTGTTCAGGCGGGTGGTGAATGCCTGGGGGACTAAGGACCCATCCGTGCAGGGTCATGAGGCCGCGCTCAACGATTACGAGCGATAGGCCAAGTGCGGTCAGGGTCTGGTAACGCACGGCGATAGCTAGAAGTCCAAGACCGAGGGCCAGCTGCGTTGAGCCCTCCCAACGGAAGACCCCAATCACCAAGTCACGCTTGTCACCCATGTCGAGGTGGGCAATGACCCCGGCCCCGCCGTCAGGCAAGAAACTGTGGATCAGCCCCGGCGCCAGGGTCATGATCGCGGTCAGCAGCAGGAAGATCGGGCTGATCTTCGCGCCATTGTACTGGGCATTGGTCGATGGTGGCAGGAAGGTCACGGGGTCAGTTGTCCCAGAGGATGTATTCGTCTTCCGCCTTCTGAGGCACACCACCGGGCTTGTCGATCAGGACCGGCCCCTGGAGAAGTGATGGCCACATGGGTTTCATGGTCCTTGCATCCTGGGCGGCGAGCATGGCCAGCAGGGCTTTTGTCTTCGCCGGTTCCGCTGCAGACAATTCGTGGCGCTCGGTGGGATCGGTCGCTAGATTGTAGAGCCAGACCTTGCTGCGTGCTTCATTGCTCTGCAGCTTCCAATCGCCGTCGAGGACAACCTTGTACTGGCCTGAGCGCCAGAACATTGTCTGGTGTGGACGTCCCTGGGTCTGGCCAAGAAGATATGGCAGGAGGTTTACGCCGTCGATAACCCGATCCTTCGGAGTATCGGCACCTGCGGCCCCAGCCGCTGTCGCAAAGATATCGATATGACCGACCGGATAGGGGAAGCGGCTTTCTGGCTTGATCACGCCGGGCCAGCTCATGAAGAAGGGCGCGTGAATACCGCCCTCGAAGAAGGTCGACTTCCAGCCGCGATAGGGCTGGTTGATCTTGGGTAGGCCGATATAGCCCGCACCACCGTTGTCGGAGGTGAAGATCACCAGGGTATTCTTGTCGAGCCCTTCGTCCTTCAAAGTCTGAAGAATACGGCCGACATTGTGATCAAGGTTGCGGGCCATGGCCCCGTAGACGCGCAGGCGGTGGTCCTTGATCTGGGGCAGGGCGTCATAGTCTTCTTTCTTGGCCTGCAGCGGGGTGTGGATCGCATTGGGTGCGAAGTAGATGAAGAAGGGGCGGTTGCGGTTGGCCTTGATCGACTTGACGGCTTCATCGGTCAGATAGTCGGTCATATAGCCGCGGGGCTGGAACATGGGCGAGCCATTGAACTGGACCGCATAGGGCAGGTTTGGCCACAGGAACTTGTCAATCGGATCCCAATCCTGCTTGGAATTTTCGACGTTCTTGTCGTTTTCCGGAAGGAACATGGAGGCCCCGGCAATGAATCCGAGGCTCTCGTCAAAGCCCTGCTGTTCGGGCCGCGATCCCTGTTTTCCGCCAAGATGCCACTTGCCGAAATGCAGGGTGTGATAGCCCTTGGCCTTCAAGATCTCTGCGATGGTGACTTCGCTTGTCGGTACGCTCAGTTCATTTACGGCGGAAGGGGTCGGTTTCACTGACTCAGGGGGCATGTCCTTCAAGCGATCCTTGAAGAAGCTCGGTGCATGAAGTGATCCAGGTTCACGGGCCGTGCCAACCATGCGTTCAAAGGCGACCGGAGCCGGAGTGAACTCAAAACCGAAACGGGTCGGATAGCGACCCGTCATAATCGCAGCGCGGGAGGGCGCGCACGTGGCGTTTCCGGTATAGCCATTCGTGAAATCAACACCGGAATGGCCGATGGAATCTATGTTCGGCGTGGGCACTTGGCCGTCGGCAACGCCACCACCATTGAAGGTTATGTCGTTATATCCCATGTCGTCGGCGAGGATGAAGACGACGTTCGGCGGCCGAGTTCCCTCTGGCGCGGCCTCAGGACCTTGAGCCCAGGTCACATCGTGGTTTTGCTCGACCTTGGGGAGCTTAGAATGGGCAATCATTCCGAAGATTGTCGCCTTGTTCATGACGGCCACACCAAGCAGTGCGGCGATAGCGACGACGCCGCCAATTAGCCAAGTCCAGATCTTCATCTCGCGCTCCCCGAGTTTATTGACATTATTAGTGCCACTATGTGTGATGGCGCGCAAGGGGCCAGACGGAGGGGAAAATGCGAGCGACGATCAGTAGGTTTGTAACCAGGATTATCACCAGCAAGGGCCTGCGGAACGCTATGCGGTTCCGCGCAGGATTGCCCCGAATCTTAAGCGGTCGGCGGCCGGTGGTGGAGTATTTCCATCAGGCAGATGATCCCTATAGCCATATGATCGTACAGCTTCTGCCGCAGCTTACCGCCCGCTATGGCTTGGATCTGAAGACCTGGATTGTATCGCCCCCAGATGATGCCGCTGCCCCAGAGCGAGATCGCCTGCGCGCCCTTGGTTTGAGGGATGCCTCTCGACTGGCAATGGCCTATGGACTGACCTTTCCAACAAACGCGCAGTCGCCCGAGCCAGAGGCCGTTGCCATGGCAAATGCGCGACTTTCTGAAGTGGTCGGGCAAGCTGGCTTCGCCGAAGCAGCTCAGGCCTGCGGCGAAGCCCTCTGGCGTGGGGAGATCGCAGAGAAGTTTGCTGGGTCGATGAATGGGGCTGATGGTCATCTAAAAGTAGGAACAGATCGACGCTTGAAGCTGGGTCACTACCTTGGTGGCATGCTCTACTTCGAGGGCGAATGGTACTGGGGCGTGGATCGCCTCCACCACCTGGAGACACGACTTTCGGGCCTTGGCTTTGATACCCAGGCCGGGACGCCAGCCCTCGCCCCCTACCGCGATATGCAGCTTGGTCCGCCACCTGCGGCTAAGCGCCCCGTCGTCATCGATTTCTGGTTTTCTTTTCGCAGCCCCTACACCTGGATTGCTTTCCCACGCGTTCGGCAGCTGGCCCGCCATTACGGTGCTGAACTGAGGCTTCGCTTTATCCTGCCCATGGTCATGCGCGGCCTGCCTGTGCCGCAGATCAAGGGGCGCTACATCACCTTCGATACCAAACGAGAATCCGAAATGGTTGACCTGCCATTCGGAACCATCGTTGACCCGGTGGGCATTGGCGTTGAGCGGGCCATAGCGGTCCTGTTCCAGGCAGTCTCTTTGGGATTAGGCGAGGTGTTCGCCGAAAACACCCTGCGCGCCACCTGGGCGCAAGGGGTTGATCTGACCTCTGAGCAGGGGCTCAAGGGCGTGGCAAGGGCCTCTGGGCTGTCCGCGGACCAGGTCGATGAAGCCTTGGCCGATGAGACATGGCGCGCGCCAGCAGAGGTCAATCGTCAGGCGCTGTTTGACGCTGGCCTGTGGGGTGCCCCGAGCTATTGCGTAAATGGCCGTCCTGCTCATTGGGGCCAAGACCGGCTATGGGCTCTGGAAGAAGATATTTTAGAGGAGCTCACCCGGCCCTGAATCCTTTGTAGACCTAACTCGAAGGGCGAAACACGAGACGAGAAACCAGAATCCTTAGATAATTCTGACGGGTCTTTAGCCCTGCCATTCGGAGCGCGCACATGACATCGCCTCTTGTCCACATATCCGGTCGCGCCATTGGGCTCGGACATCGGCCCTATATCGTTGCCGAAATGTCCGGCAATCATAATGGCGATATCCAGCGGGCATTTGCCTTGATCGACGCAGCCAAGGCGGCAGGGGCGGACGCCGTCAAGCTCCAGACCTACACGGCTGACACCATCACTATTGATCACGATGGTCCCGAATTTCGCATTGAGGGCGGCCTGTGGGACGGTCGGCGTCTCTACGAACTCTATCAGGAAGCGCACACTCCTTGGGATTGGCACCCGCAACTCTTCGCCCACGCAAAGGCCATCGGGATTGATATCTTCTCATCGCCCTTTGATCCGACGGCGGTAACCTTCCTTGAAGACTTACAGGCCCCAGCTTTTAAGATCGCGTCCTTCGAGTTGGTGGATATCCCTCTGATTGAGCAGTGCGCCCGCACGGGAAAGCCACTGATCATGTCCACAGGGCTGGCGTCTAAGACTGAGATCGCAGAGGCGGTGGCTGCGGCCAAGGGCGCAGGAAATGGTGGCGTCATCCTCCTGCATTGCACCAGCGCCTATCCCGCTCCGATGGAGGATATGAACCTCAGGACACTCCAGCGCCTAGCCGCAGAGAACGATGTCGTGGTCGGCTTGTCAGATCACTCCATGGGCGTCACGGCCTCGGTGGCCGCCGTTGCGCTTGGGGCGGCATTTATCGAAAAGCACTTCACCCTGGCTCGCGCTGACGGGGGTGTGGACTCTGACTTTTCCCTTGAACCCCACGAACTGGCGAGGCTTGTCAGCGAATGTCGGGACGCTTGGTCAGCCCTGGGCTCTGAGAGCTTTGATGAAACCCCATCCGAGATCGTCAACCGCGATCACAGGCGCTCCTTGTATGTGGTTCACGATGTGAAGGCCGGTGAAGCGATCACCGAAGCCAATGTTCGGTCCATTCGGCCCGGTTATGGCCTGCCCCCCAAATACCTGCCCGAGGTTATGGGGCGAACCGCCCGGCGCGATATCGCCCGAGGCACCCCGCTTGACTGGGATCTTATGTCCTAAGGCTTCCGAAACAGCCACCAGGTGATGTCGTCTATGCCGCTGGCCCGCTTCCAGAAAAATCCGTAGTCGATCAGCTTGAGGTCGGGAAAGCGGTCCATATAAAGGCCACCAAAGTCATTCTTGAACAGTAGGCCCTCATGGCCGCGATAGGGCAGGGCTTCTGGTCGGGGCGAGAAATACTCAGCGCAGAGGACGTACTTGGACGAGACGCGATAGATCTCGTCGAGGGTGGCGGGAAGGCGCGCTGGCTCCACATGAATCAAGACCCCCGCGGTAAAGGCTAGTTCTACAGCGCCATCGGCGACGGGGATGGAGTCTCCGAACCCCGCATGGAGATTTTCTGGGGGCAGGACTTTTTCGGACAGTAGTTGGTCCCGCGCGGCGGGATTGGGCTCAATGGCGTGCAGGCTGGCGTGGACCAGCTGCGGAAGGACCCGAAGATTAATGCCCAGGTTTGGACCGACCTCGAGGATCGAGGTCGGGGGCTCTAGGTGAAAGCTCTGGCCCATGCGCGCCCACATTAGGGTGCGGTCCCTGAGGGCCTGATCAGATGCCAGATTGCGCGCTGTATAGTCCGCGCCAAACGCACCAGACCATGCAGATTTCGGATCAATGGGCTGATCAGTCATTTAGCTTCCAGGAATTCAGGTTCGAAATGGGAAAAGGGCAGGTTTCGGACGTCCTGCGAGGTGAAGTCCGGCTTTGAGGCATAAAGGGCGTCATAGACCTTGGCGACGAAGGCGTAGTCTTCGGGTGTATCCACCGTCCACCTGAGATGGCGGTCATTGCGTTCGGCCTGAAGCAAGTCTCGACAGGTATAAACCTCAGGGTGGCGATAGATGTATGGCGTTACGTGCTCGCGGTCATAGGCGTCGACGGCGTCACGACCGGCCTCTTCAAGAATCTGAAGCGGGAAGACTTCGACGTCCAAGCCCCGGGGATAGGTCCTTTGGAGGCTATTAGAGACATAGTCTGCGCCGGTAGATTTTCGCAGCTCAATCGCCTCGTCAACAACACTGGGGTCGATCAACGGGCAATCGGCGGTGAGCCGGACGATGTCACCTGAAAGTCCGAATTCACTTGCACATCCGAGGAAGCGTCCAAGCACATCGTGCAAAGGACCGCGATATACTTCCACCCCCTCAGACGCGAGGTGGGTGTGCAAAGGGTCATCGGTTGGGTCCGTACTGGTGGCGACGATGACGCGACTAAGGCTACGACACCGGGACAGCCGTTCAATCTGCCGCAAGATCATTGGCCGGCCCGCTAGGGGCATAAGCACCTTGCCAGGCAAGCGTGTGGAACTCATGCGCGCCTGAAGGATGGCCAAAGCCATTGAAGAAACTCCTTAATCGCAACCTAGTTTAAGGAGAGAACCTTGCCTGCAGTTTAACCAGTTTGGGGACCAGTACCCTCATTTATGAACCATCACGGTCTTGTCTGAAGGATGGCCTGATCGCTGACGTCGCGAAGGTGGGCCGTAAAGGTCACGACACCGCCAACATCGATTTTCGTGATGGTCGCTTCGATCGGGAAGACGTCTCCGTTGCGGCGTAGGCCAAGAACGCGATTGCGGTCGCTCATCATCCGTGAGGCATCCTTTGCCGCGCGAAATTTGGTGATATGCAAATCATGGTCCGTGCGGGCCTCGGCAGGCATGAGAATATCCAGAGCCTGACCGGAGATGCTTTCAGCCGAGTAGCCAAACATGCGCTCTGCCGCCGGATTGAAGAAAACGATCTTGTGGTCTGCGTCGATGGAAACGATCGCATCTTCAGCCACCATCAGAATGCGCGCGGCGCGTAGACCGGCCTCTCGAGACGCCGCCTGTTCGCGGCGGAGTTGGGTGGTGTCGCGGACGGTTATGAAATAGCGGCTTTGGCCTGCGATCTCGCCGTGGCGGACTCGTACATCCACATAGAGATCGCCGCCATCCTTGCGCCGAGCGGTCAGGTCGAGAAACCGCGACTGTGCGACATCAGGTTCGTGGGCCCAGCGGGAAAGCCACTTTACGGGATCGACCCGTCGGGTCGGATCGCGCGGCACGAGCATGGTGATCGGTTCCCCGACAACCTCCGACGCCCCATAGCCTAGCAGGACCTGTGTGGCGGTGTTGACGAAGGTGATCTCGCCATCTGGGGTCGAGACAATCACGGCTTCTGGCAGGCCGTTTAGAACCGCCGCATGGAATCCAGGGAGGCCTTGGTCGGCATTGGTTTTCAGCGTGGTCATAGCGCATGTCCTAATGGCGATCCGACGCCCACCGGAAACGGGCTCCGAGGGCGTCGGCCTTGCAGTCTTGAGTCTTTAGGCGGGGATGGGGTCGCCGCCTTCCATGGCGTGGAGAATGCGAGGATCTTCGAAAATCGGGATGCCAGCTTCTTCGTATTTCTTGCGCACAGTTGGGGTTAGCAGACCGACCCGGGCCAGGGCGGGCATCATCAGATCCTTGACCGAGTGAATCTGGCCTGGGGGCAGTTCCTGGGTAATGCCGAGGTCTTGGGCTTCCTGGAGGCCCTTGAAGAAGTCCTTGTGGTCGATGCCGCTATTGTCGAGCACGGAGAGAAATCCAGGATCAATCTGGCTGGCAATGGTCCCGGCTGTAGCGCCTTGGGTCAAGATATTGACGGCCTGGAAGGCAAACTCCGCCAGGTCTTCGACCTCGTCCTTGTGCAGTTTTGCGATGACCGGTCCAAGATAGGCATGGCCGAAGGAGACGTGCCGGGACTCGTCGCGCATGACATTAAAGGTGAGCTTTTTCAGCAATTCGCATTGGGTGGTGCGGTACATGT
>CAITHQ010000202.1 GCA_903892305.1 uncultured Alphaproteobacteria bacterium | reverse complement strand
TTAGATCGCAACATGAGAGTCTCCTGAACAGGCGTCCATTTAGACAGGGCTGCGATGGTTCGCACAACACACCAGTCTAAAGTTTAACGCCCTGATCCAGAATTTTGGCATAGGTCGGGCGGGTAAGGCGGACATACCCTTTGGCTGGCGTCCTGTAGAAAACCTTGTCCTTAATCTCGTCAGGGCTGAAACCGTCTCTCACCAGATCGACCTTGCGATACTTGAAGGTGCCCGTTGTGACGATGGTCGGCAGCAGGCGCAGAAATACCGGCTGGGCGTAGGACGGCAGGGCTTGGCTCACATAGTCGCTGAAAACCTTGAGGTCAAAGGTCTCAGAAACCACGAGGCCGACCATTCCAGCCCGTCCCTCTGCGCCTGGCACAGCCACACCGTATACAATGGCCTCAAGCACACCAGGTGCTGTCTGTAGATGTGACGTCACCTCACCAGTGGAGACGTTCTCGCCCTTCCAGCGGAAGGTGTCGCCAATGCGATCGATGAAATAGTAATAGCCGTCGGCGTCCATCTGCATCAGATCGCCAGTCCGAAACCACGCGTCGCCCTTTTCAAAAACGTCGCGGAGGATTTTCTTGTCTGATGCTGCCTTATCTACATATCCCGTAAATTCAGCCCGGGGGTCATGGGCAGCGATCTTGCCCAGGCACTCGCCAATCTGATCCGTCCCGGCAGCCACGCATAAGCCCGAGATTGAGCGGACCGGCTCTTCAGTTTCCAGGTCAAATTGCACAAGCTTGAAGTTGTAGCGATTGCCCAACCACTTCGGCGTCCGGCCAATCGCGCCCACCTTGCCATCGAAGTTGAACATGGAGACATTGCCCTCGGTGGAGCCGTAGAACTCCAGGACGTCAGGCACATGGAAACGGGGCCGCATCTCGCCCCAGACATCAGCACTGAGCCCATTGCCAAAGGCAAGGCGAAGCTTGTGCCGGCGCTCATCCTCGCTGGGAGGGTGATTGACCAAATACCGGCACAGTTCACCGATGTAGACGAACATGGTGGCACCCTCTTCCACCACGTCTGGCCAGAAGCGGGTTGCCGAAAAGCGGGTCTTCAGCACGGCCGACCCGCCATTCAGCAGAGCAACACCCAGGCCGCAGAGACCGCCAGTTGCATGATAGAGCGGCAGGGTAATATAGACCCGATCGTTCAGGGTCGCTCCCGTCGCCCCGGCGAAACCCCGCATGTAAAGTTGTGCCCGCATGTGGCTGATTTTAGCTGCTTTTGGCAGGCCGGTTGTACCAGAGGTATAGATGTAAAGGACCGGATCGCTGGCCGTCATACCGCTGCGTACGGAACGATCCGGCGGCAATTGGCTGCAGCTGCGCAGGGTCTGGACCATATCCCTCTGGGTCCCATGAACCAGACCATGGACCCATTGAATCATCGGCTTGGACAGAAGGCTCTGAGCGGCCTCAAAGGCCAGCACGGTCTCGGAATCTAAAATGACATGGGTCGCGCCAGAGATATTGAGGCAGTGAGCCAAGGCCTGCCCCACCAGCTGGTTATTAATCAGGGCGGTGACCACGCCAATTTTCGAAAGGCCGTACCAGATCGGGAAATATTCAATCCGGTTTGGCATGAACAGCGCCACGGTCTGGCCGCGCCTTAGATTTTGACTGCGCCCCCAGTTGGCGTAGCGGTTGGCAAGGGCGTCCATCTCGCCATAGGTCAGGGTCGTTCCTTCAAAGGTCAGCGCCCGCCGATTGCGCCAGGAGTCTACAGACGACTGCAGATCGTCGCAAAGCAGGTTGTCGCTTTCGGGACCAATAGACTTAACCCGCTTCAACGTTCGGCTGAGACCGCGCCAGAATCGCCAGTCCCGTTTGAGCCTATCCTGAAGCCGCATAGAGTCCTCCGTGTGCTTCACCTAGAGAGCGCCCCTTCGGTCGGGTCAAGATGCACGCTGAAGCCACTGGCGACCTAGCTAATGTTTGTGACAATTCCGTTCCGGCGACGCCTGCCTGGGAAGTATGTTAGAACGCGGCCATGACCCCTCAGACCACTGCATCCCTTCGTCGCGCCATACTGATCGTCGCCCTGGCGAACCTAGCCTATTTCAGCGTGGAATTTGTCATGGCGCGACGGATTGGCTCGGTGTCATTGTTTGCCGATTCTGTGGACTTCCTAGAAGACGCCTCAGTCAATCTCTTGATCCTGGCCGCGCTCAGCTGGTCGGAAAAGAGCCGCGCGAAGGTCGGCCTGGGGTTAGCGGCCCTCTTGCTGGTGCCCGGCCTTGCGACCCTCTGGACCATCGTCACCAAGGTCACCCACCCTCAGGTTCCAGATCCTGGCCTATTGTCCATAACGGGCCTGGGTGCCCTAGGGGTCAATTTGGCGTGCGCCCTCCTGCTAGCCCGTTATCGGGAACATGCTGGCAGCCTGACCCAAGCGGCCTTCCTTTCGGCCCGAAATGATGCCCTGGCCAATATCGCCATTATCCTCGCCGGACTTGCCACAGCGGCAACGCACGCCTTCTGGCCTGATCTCATTGTCGGTCTAGGTATCGCAGCTATGAATCTCGACGCCGCAAAGGAAGTTTGGCAGGCGGCGCGGCGGGAAGGCGTCGAGGCTAAGGCCTGAGACGACTACTTCCCGCGGATATCAACGAAGGGTACTGAGCCGCCGGTCACGGTCGGAAGTTTGCCGTCCCATTTTTCGATGGCGCGGAGCTGCACAACTTCTGGACTGCTTGAGATCGACTGGGCGAGCAGTCGGTTTGCTTCGGCTTCACCGCGGGCCTGTTCCACCTTGGACTCCGCGACGGCCTTAGCAACGGCGACCCGGGCCTGTGCTGCGATAGTGTCGGCGTCAGCCTTGGTCTTTGCCTGGATGGAGTCCAAAATCACTTGTGGGTAACGGATGTTCCCGATCCAGTCGACCTGACTGATGGCCACCCCCTGGGAGCTCCATTTCTTCTGAACTCGGGTAAGTGCCTTTTGAATGACCTGCTGGCGGCCGCCCCTGTACAGGAACTCCACCGGTACAAGCTCTGTCTCAGCCGCAATCGCCGAACGGATATCGTTACGTATGGGGCCTTGGAACAGTTGATCAAACGACAGCCGATAACGGGTGTACAGCACCGGAGCAGCCTGTGGGTCTACCCGCATGACAACCTGAACGTCGGCCGTCATGGGCAGGGCGTTGTTGTCGCTGAAGGAAATTTCTTCATTTCCGTCGGAGCCAAACTGGTCTGCTTCCCGTGTGTAGGTATAGGTACGCTGGATCGCGGGATACTGAACGATCCGTTCGCCCACGCCCACCAGGTACCAGCGCGCCGGCAAAGGTTCCTGCTGGACACCCGCATTGGTGCCAAGCGTCCGGATGCGGACACCGACATTTCCAGGCTGCACTGTCGTGGAGCAATTGGTCAGGACCATCAGGGAGCCGAACAGGACAGCGACAAGCGCAAGGCCTGTCACCAGACGTCGGGGTGAATAGGCAGGGACCTTGAGGGGTGTGGGGGGGGTGCCAAACATTGCGTTCATTTAGTGCGCCGCTTCGGCTTTACAAGACCCGTCAATCGGGCAGGACGTCAATTCCCATTGCGGTCAGCAGACGATGCTGCTGATCGGCGTTCACCTTCATGTCCGCATAGCTACCAAGGGCCGCCAAGTTCAGGCCGCTGATCTCCGCGCCACGCAGATCCGCCCGGGCGAGCCGAGTGCCCATGGTCAGGGCCTGGAACAGGTCGACACTCCGCAGATCAGCACCTTCAAGGTTCGCACCCGTCAGATCAGCCTCCCTCAGGCTTGAGCCCGCGAATTCGCCTTCCGGCAGGGCCAGGTCCGTAAGGTCCGCAAGTTCGAGGTTACAAGCCTTGAAACGCCCGGAGGTCCGGACAAGGGTGCGTCCGAAGGCCCGACCAAAGTCCGCCTTGAGGAACACGGCACCGCGAAGATTGCAGGTATCGAATTCGAGCCCATAGGCTTCGATCCGGTCAAACTTCCCGAAGGACAGATCGCAGCGGGTGAACCGCGCCATATCCATGCGGCTGAAGGCGAACTGGCATCCTGCCTGCTGCACCGAAAGAGTACAGTCTTCAAACACAGCTTCACGGAGATCAGCATGGGCGAAGCGGCACCCGGTAAAAGCCGAGCCCTTGAACCTCGCCCCCTCCAGAACCGTATTGGACAGGATGAGGCCGCTAAAGAGGCAGTCGTTAAAGGCGCAGTCGGTCAGATCAAGATCGGTGAAGTCGACCTCGGAAAGATCGATCCCAGAATAAGCCTGACCCGACCTGATCTGCATGGCGTCTGATCAGCCCTCAGTTTTGATATAGATTTCGCCGCCCTCGGCCCTGAATTTCTCAGCCATTTCTGCCATGCCGCTGACGGCCACATCATTCTGCTTGGCAGCCGAGTCGCGGATTTCCTGGCTGATCTTCATGGAACAGAACTTGGGACCGCACATGGAGCAGAAGTGGGCGGTCTTGAACGCTTCCTTGGGTAGGCTCTCGTCGTGATATTCCCGAGCGGTTTCCGGGTCGAGGCCGAGATTGAACTGATCCTCCCAGCGGAACTCGAACCGTGCCCGGCTTAGCGCATCATCCCAGGTCCGGGCACCAGGGTGGCCCTTGGCCAGATCCGCGGCGTGGGCTGCGATCTTGTAGGTGATCACACCCTGCTTCACGTCCTCACGGTCGGGCAGGCCCAGGTGCTCCTTGGGGGTCACATAGCAAAGCATGGCACAGCCGAACCAACCAATCATGGCCGCCCCGATCCCGCTGGTGATGTGGTCATAGCCGGGGGCGATATCCGTGGTCAGCGGGCCCAAGGTGTAGAAGGGTGCTTCACCGCAGGCCTTGAGCTGCTTGTCCATATTGGCCTTGATCTTGTGCATGGGAACGTGACCCGGACCCTCGATCATGGTCTGTACGCCATGCTTCCAGGCCACCTGGGTCAGCTCGCCCAGGGTCTCCAGTTCGGCGAATTGCGCGGCATCATTGGCATCGGCGATCGACCCCGGTCGCAGACCGTCACCCAAGCTGAAGGAGACGTCGTAAGCGCGCATGATTTCGCAAATGTCTTCAAAGTGTTCGTAGAGAAAGTTCTCCTGATGGTGAGCCAGGCACCACTTGGCCATGATCGACCCGCCGCGGGAGACAATGCCGGTGACGCGCTTCGCTGTCAGGGGCACATAGGCCAGCCGGACACCCGCATGGATGGTGAAATAATCGACCCCCTGCTCGGCCTGCTCGATCAGGGTGTCCCGGAAGACCTCCCAGTTCAGATCCTCGGCAACGCCATCAACTTTTTCAAGGGCCTGATAGATTGGCACGGTGCCAATCGGCACCGGGCTATTGCGGATGATCCAGTCGCGGATGTTGTGGATGTTGCGCCCCGTAGACAGGTCCATGACCGTGTCGGCACCCCAGCGGGTCGCCCAGACCATCTTGTCCACCTCGTCCGAGATGGTGGAGAGAACGGCTGAGTTGCCGATATTGGCATTGATCTTCACCAGGAAGTTCCGGCCGATGATCATCGGCTCCAGCTCCGTGTGATTGATATTGGCCGGAATGATAGCCCGACCCCGGGCGATCTCGTCGCGAACGAATTCTGGGGTCACGAAGTCCGGAACTTCGGCTCCGAAATCCTCGCCATCGCGGATGAAGGCGTCGGTCGTCTTGCGACGCAGGTTCTCGCGGATGGCAACGTATTCCATTTCCGGCGTGATGATACCGCGCCGGGCATAGTCGAGCTGGGTAACAGACGCCCCACCCCTGGCACGATAAATCCGCCGGGGCGCGTCGAACTGGGGCGCAAGGTGCTTGCCTGTGGCACCGCCATTGTCTTCCGGCTTCACCTCACGAGGATTTTCGACCAACTCCACATCACTGCGGGACACCACCCAGGGCTCGCGAGTGCGCGATAGACCCTTGTGGATGTCGATCACTGCGGTGGGGTCAGTATAGGGGCCTGAAGGGTCATAGATGGTCACCGGAGGCTCATTGGCCGAGGGGTGCACGGCGACTTCGCGGAATGGCACGCGGATGTCAGGCCACAGGACGCCAGGCTCATAGACCTTGCGTGAACCAGGGCGCTCGCCCGTGGGGATGGCGTTGGCGACGGGGGTCTGAATATTCATGGCGCGGCTCCTAAAATAGGCGGCCATGCGCAAAGGGGCGGTCCGTGCGAACGGTCCGTTCCCTTCGCCGGCATGACCCGGATCAGGTTCTACGGGTCGCGGGCTCACCCGCCTCTCAGCCGCTTAAGCGCGGCCCCCCGAGGACACG